>JABMNV010000123.1 GCA_013203475.1 Acidobacteriota bacterium | reverse complement strand
AGGCAATGAGGCAATGGGGCAATGGGGCAATGGGGCAATCATGGTGAAGCTCATGTCGGTCGTGACGTCGATTGCCTCGTTTGCGCAGGCCCCAGCGGCCGCGGCGCCGGTCGTCGTGCTGTTCGAGACCACGCTTGGTGTCATCACTATCGAGGTGAATGTTGTGAAGGCCCCCGTGACGGCTGCCAATTTCCTTCGGTACATCGACGAAGGTCTCTATACCGGCGGCCGATTCCACCGGACCGTGCGCCCCGATACGGAAACCCGCACGGACGTCCCTATTGAGGTGATTCAGGCCAGCCGTGCCCGCCGGACCGCTGAGGCGCCGAACCATCCGCCCATTCCGTTGGAGCGCACGAACGTGACTGGGTTGACGCACGTGGACGGCGCGGTCTCGATGGCGCGCGCGGGCGTGGACACGGCGGTCGCTGATTTCTTTGTGTGTATTGGCGCGCAGCCGTTGCTCGACTTCGGTGGCGCTCGGAATGCCGATGGCCAGGGGTTTGCGGTCTTTGGTCGCGTGGTGTCTGGGATGGATGTGGCGAAGAAGATTCAGGCGTCGCCCGTTCGGGAAGGCTCGCAGACACTGCAGCCACCGGTGACGATCGTGTCAGCGCGCCGAAAATAGTGGTAGCATGATTGTGGCACTGAGGTATTACCATGAAGCCGCGTTCACTGAAAATGTCCAAGGAACTCGAGGCATCCCTGCGCGCGCGCGCCAAGGCGAAGGGCGTGTCTGACAGTTTCGTCATGCGCGAAGCGCTGGTCGAGTATCTCGCCGAGTCTGAGGCGGGGAGCGAGAAGGCGCCGCGGTCGTTTGCGGCGCTGGCGTCGGATTTGGCCGGGTGTGTGGATGGACCCAGTGATTTGTCGACCGATTCTCGTCATCTCAATCAGTTCGGACGTTGATGGAACGTGACGTCATCGTCGATACCGGCCCGTTGGTCGCCTACCTGAACGGCCGTGACGGGTGGCACGAGTGGGCCGTGGCTCGCTTGTCGGAGATTGAGGCTCCCCTCGCGACGTGTGAGCCGGTGCTGACGGAAGCGGCATACCTGCTGCGGGCCGATGCGCGCGGGAGCGATGCACTCATGGACATGCTTGACCGTGGGTTGCTCGTATTGCGCTTCAGGCTCGACGATGAAGTGGAACACGTGCGGCGGTTGATGAAGCGGTACGCCGATGTGCCGATGTCTCTGGCCGATGCCTGCCTTGTGCGGATGACCGAAGCCCGTCGGCACGCCAAGCTCCTCACGCTCGACAGCGACTTCCGTCGGTATCGTCGCCTGGGGCGTCAGGTCATTCCGTTAATCGCACCACGGTAGTTCTGGGGTCCCCGGGGGGGGGGCGGAGGTCCTGGGGGCCTGGGGCGGATGAGCGTCTTGGGATTGACGTCGGCTGGGGACGACCCCGAAGGCCTGACTGAGGTCAGGCCAGACCGATTCACATGAAGGGCTGAAGCGAATGAAGCAGTTCTTGATGGCCCGCTTGCGTTCGCTGATTCCTTACCCGTGGCGCGAGATTGTCGTGCGAAATATCGAAGACGAGGCGCGCGAGCGGGGCAAAGGGAAGTGGTGGGTGGCGGCGCACACTGTGCGGGTGTCGCTTCGGTTGCAACCGGTGATTTTCGGAGACACCGTCATGTTGGACCTACGGTATGCGGTGCGATCGTTGTGGAGGCCCTGGTCTTCGGAATTGACGTGCGCGATCCAGGAACGCTTGCCTTGGTCGCCGCCGTGCTGGTCGCAACCGCGATCGTCGCCGCCTTGGTCCCCGCCCGCCGCGCCAGCCGCGTCGATCCGGCAGTCGTGCTCCGCTCGCAATAGCACCCAGCACCCAGCACCCAGCACCCCATACAATATCGAGATGTCCATCGTCGCCATCATCGGAGCGTCTACTGATCGTCGCAAGTTTGGCAACAAGGCGCTCCGTGCCTTTCGCGCTCAGGGCTACACGGTTGTCCCCATTCACCTGACCGCCGCGGAGGTGGAAGGGGAGAAGGCCTACCCGAGCGTATTGGATTACCCGGGCGCAATTGATGAGGCGACGGTCTATTTGCCGGCTGAGGCGGCAATGCCGGTGATGGAGGACATTGCGAAGAAAGTCATCCCGATCGTGTGGCTGAACCCGGGAGCCGATGAGCCCCACGTCGTGGCACGGGCGCAGGCCCTGGGCCTCCAGCCGCGCGTGGCATGTTCGATTCTCGGAATAGGGGACTCGCCGATTCGATACTGAGTCTCATCTCCCCACGTCCCCATCTCCCCACGTGGTATACTCTCCCTGTTCTTCCCCGTTCGATCCCCCAACCAACCGAGTTCTTTCTCCATAGAACGCTGTTTCCGAGCACGCATACACATGGCACATCAACCGAGACGTTCTGGACGTCGTTCTCACGAACTCCCAGTGGCCGATCCGGCCTTGGAATACGCCGCCGAACAGGCCAAGGCCGAGGCGGAGGCTGCCAATAATCCTGATGGGACTCCGGCACCGCCCAAGGCTCCGCTCCTCAATATCAATGACCTGAAGGACATGGGCATTCAGAAGCTCACGCAGGTCGCCAAGGATCTCGATGTCCTCGGCGCCACGGGAATGCGCAAGCAGGATCTGATTTTTCAGATTCTCAAGGCACAGACCGAGCAGAGCGGCTTCCTGTTTTCCGAGGGCGTTCTTGAGGTGCTGCCGGATGGTTTCGGCTTTCTGCGTGCGCCCGACTACAACTACTTGCCGGGACCGGATGACATCTATGTGTCACCGTCCCAGATCCGGAAGTTCGACCTGCAGACGGGCGACACCGTGTCCGGTCAGGTGCGACCGCCCAAAGATGGTGAACGGTATTTCGCGCTGATCAAGGTCGAAGCGGTCAACTTTGAGGCCCCTGATCAGGCTCGCAATAAGCTGTTCTTCGAGAACCTGACGCCCCTGTATCCTGAGGAGCGACTCAAACTCGAGACCAGTTCCGAGAACGTGTCGGCGCGTGTCATGGACTTGATGACGCCAATCGGCAAGGGGCAGCGCGGCCTCATCGTCGCGCCGCCTCGCACGGGCAAGACGATGCTGTTGCAGAACATCGCGCAGTCGATTACGACGAACCACCCTGAGGTTTATCTCATTGTCCTGCTCATTGACGAGCGGCCAGAAGAGGTGACCGACATGCAGCGCTCGGTGCGTGGCGAAGTCATCTCGTCGACATTTGACGAACCCGCTCAGCGTCACGTGCAGGTGGCCGAGATGGTCATCGAGAAGGCGAAGCGCCTGGTCGAACACAAGAAAGACGTCGTGATTCTGCTTGACTCAATCACGCGGCTGGCGCGGGCGTACAACACCGTGGCACCGCCGTCAGGCAAGGTGCTGTCAGGCGGCCTCGATTCCAACGCGCTTCAGAAGCCGAAACGTTTCTTCGGTGCGGCTCGCAATATCGAAGAGGGTGGCTCCATCACGATCATGGCCACCGCGCTCGTCGACACGGGGTCGCGCATGGACGACGTGATCTTCGAAGAATTCAAGGGCACGGGCAACATGGAAATTCATCTCGACCGCAAGTTGGTCGACAAGCGCGTGTTTCCCGCCATCGACATCATCAAGAGCGGCACTCGCAAAGAGGAGTTGCTGCACACCAAGGACGACTTGAATCGCATCTGGGTCTTGCGCAAAGTCCTCAATCCGCTGTCGCCCGTCGAAGCGATGGAACTCCTGATTGACAAGCTTGCGAAGACCAAGTCCAACGCCGAGTTCCTCTCGGCGATGCAGAAGATGAGCTAGCCGCCCGCGCCTGCCTAGAACGGTTTCTCCAGAGATTCGCTCTGGGGCGTGAACAGTTCTGCGCCGGTCTCCGTGATCACCATGTCGTCTTCGAGCCGTACGCCGAACTCTCCCCGGATGTAGATACCGGGCTCGTCAGAAAACGTCATGCCGGGCGCCAGCGGGAGTGAATTGCCGCGCACGAGGTAGGGCCACTCATGGCCGTCCATGCCCATGCCGTGGCCGACACGGTGCGTGAAATACTCATAGTCGGGACCGTAGCCGGCGTCGACAATGACCTTGCGTGCCGCGGCATCGACGGCCTGGCACTCGACGCCCGGGGCGGCGGCTGCCAGAGCGGCATCCTGGGCACGGCGTTCGATGTCGAAGACGTCACGCATCTTCTGTGTCGGCGTACCCAACACAAATGTCCGGCTGATATCCGACGAATAGCCCTCCACCTTGCAGCCACCGTCGATCAACAGGATCGTGCCCTCACGGACCACCTGGGGTTGGACGGAACCGTGGGGCAGGGCCGAGTACTCGCCCGTCTGCACACCGGCACTGCCGCTAAAGCCGAGCTGCGTGTGGGCGGCAGAGACCAACTTGCCGAAGTCGTTCTGCGTCATGCCTTCTTCAAGGGAGTCATACGCCGCTTTGTACGCCTGCCAGGTCACGTGGGACGCCAGTCGCATGAGCTCGAGTTCGTGCGCGTCCTTCACCATTCGGCAACCGGCGGTAATGGCCGTGCCGCTCACGAGTCTCAGGGCCGGCGCGGCAGCCGCGACGCCGTCTGAGAACGCGTGTTTTGTGGTTTCCTCGATGCCGACCCGGCCCGACACGATGCCGCGATCTCGCAGGCCCTGGGCGACCAGTTCATACGGGTTCTCGTGTTCTTGCCAGGTCCGGACGTCGAAGTTGCCGGTGAATGGTCCGAGTGCCAGTTGTTCGCGCGCGCGCTCCTCCTCAAAGGCAGGACAGACGGCGAACGGTTCGCCCTTGACTGGGATGACCACCGCGAAGAGGCGCTCGCCGCCGCTCCATTGCACGTTCGCGAAGTAGACCATTGACGTTCCGCTCGTCAACATCAACGCGTCGATGCCGGCGCCGGCCATCAGCGTCCGGGCCCGTTCGGCCCTCGTCAGGCGCTCGGCTGCGGTGATGGGCTGGGCCTGATCTCGCATTGAGGTCAATGCAGCAATTGCTGGTGGCAACGACGTGCCGACGGCTTCGTCGGTGCGACCGACAGGCGCGCAGGATGACAGGGCGGCGGCGCCACTCAGAGAGGAAAGCCAAACGAAGGATCGTCGAGACAGCATGGGATTCTCCTAATCGCCCGCCAGCGCGACGGGGCTGGCGCGATTATAGGCGCAGATCGTCTCGAGCGTGGTCAGAGGCCTGGGTCAGGCCGCGGGCGAATCAGGGCGACAGGTGAGTCGGGCAATCGGAGGTTTCGTGGCTTGGTGCCACGAGAGGGGGTGATCGTTCAGGTCTCCACGTCGACCTTCACGTGCGTGACGACGGGGCAGCGGATACCACTCCTTCGAGATTGGTCATTCTGTCACGATGGCCGCTACACGATGGAGCGTGATGCGGCCGTCTGTTGCATCCACATGAACCGTGTCGCCTTCCTGGAAATCGCCTTGCAATACGCCCAGGGCCAGCGGGTCGAGCACGCGGCGCTGGAGCGTGCGCTTCAGGGGGCGTGCGCCATACACGGGGTCGTACCCTTCCTCCGCCAGGAGATCGCGGGAGCTATCAGAGATCTCCAGAGTGATTTTTCGCTCCTCGAGACGGGTGAGCAGGGCGCGCAGCTGGATGTCGATCACCTGACGGATGTCGGCCTTGGTCAGCGAGTCGAAGAAGACGATGTCGTCGACGCGGTTGAGGAACTCGGGACGGAAAGTGTGCCGCAGTGCATCCTGGTCACCGACGTTTGACGTCATGATCACAACCGTGTTCTTGAAGTCGACGGTCCGCCCCTTCCCATCGGTCAAGCGACCATCGTCAAGGAGTTGCAACATGACGTTGAGCACTTCCGGGTGAGCCTTTTCTATTTCGTCAAACAACACGACCGCGTAGGGACGTCGCCTGACGGCTTCGGTGAGTTGTCCAGAATCCTCGTAGCCGACATATCCTGGCGGCGCGCCGATCAAACGCGAGACCGTGTGTTTCTCCTGGTACTCCGACATGTCGATTCGGATCATCGCCCGTTCATCATCAAACAGGAACTCGGCGAGGGCGCGACTCAGTTCGGTTTTGCCGACGCCCGTGGGGCCCAGGAAGATGAAGCTGCCGAGCGGTCGATTTGGATCCTGCAGTCTCGCGCGAGCACGTCGCATGGCGTTGGAAACCGCAACGATGGCCTCATGTTGGCCGACGACCCGCTGGTGCAGCCGAGCCTCCATCTTGACGAGCTTCTGCATCTCGCCTTCCAGCAGTCGGTTCACGGGAATGTGAGTCCAGCGCGCAACGACTTCGGCGATGTCCTCCTCGTCGACCTGTTCCTTGAGCATCGGCCCGGCGCCTTCACCGGCGTGAGGCCCGGCCGTCTGGCCGATGGCTTGGTCGTGGCTGGCGATCTCACGTTCAAGTTCGGGAATGCGTCCGTACTGCAGCTCTGACGCACGCGCGTATTCTCCCGCTCGTCTGGCCTGTTCTGCTTCCAGACGCATGCGTTCGAGCTCTTCTTTCTTGGCTCGAACGTTCTGGATGGCGTCCTTCTCCTGCTGCCATTGCGCCGAAAGGCGCGTCCGCTCCTCCTTGAGGCCGCCGAGTTCCTTCTCCAGCTTCTGCAACCGGTCGCGGGAGGCCACGTCGGATTCTTTGCGGAGTGCCTCCCGCTCGATCTCCAGTTGCATGGCGCGGCGTTCCACTTCATCGAGCTCAGCCGGCATGGAGTCGATCTCCATGCGCAGCCGTGATGCGGCTTCGTCGATCAGGTCAATCGCCTTGTCGGGAAGGAAGCGGTCGGCAATGTATCGGTGAGAGAGGACGGCCGCCGCGACCAGAGCAGAGTCCTTGAACTGCACGCCGTGATGGATCTCATATCGTTCGCGCAGACCGCGCAGGATACTGATCGTGTCTTCCACGGAGGGCTGGTCAACGATGACGGGCTGGAAGCGGCGCTCAAACGCCGCGTCTTTCTCGATGTACTTGCGGTACTCATTGAGGGTGGTCGCGCCGATCGTGTGGAGTTCGCCCCTGGCCAACATCGGTTTGAGCATGTTGGACGCGTCGATGGAACCTTCGGCCGCGCCAGCCCCCACCACGGTGTGCAGTTCGTCGATGAAGAGGACGATCTGGCCCTCAGCGTCGGCGATCTCCTTCAGGACCGCTTTGAGCCGTTCTTCAAACTCGCCCCTGAACTTGGCTCCGGCGACCAGCGAGCCCATGTCGAGCGCGATGATGGTGCGGTCGCGCAGGCCCTCGGGCACGTCACCGCGCACGATCCGCTGAGCCAGGCCCTCGACCACGGCGGTCTTGCCGACGCCAGGTTCTCCGATGAGTACGGGATTGTTCTTGGTACGGCGCGAGAGAACCTGGATGACTCGGCGGATTTCTTCATCACGACCGATGACGGGATCGAGTTGTCCCTTGCGCGCGGCTTCCGTGAGGTCACGTCCGTATCGTTCGAGCGCCTGATACTTGCCCTCGGGGTTCTGGTCGGTGACACGTTGCGAACCCCGAATCTGCGTGAGCGCCTGCAGCACGGCATCCTTGGTGATGCCTTGTTGGTGCAGCAAGCGGCAGGAGGCCGACCGGCCTTCTTCGCTGGCCAGGGCGACGAAGAGGTGTTCGGTGCTGGTGTATTCGTCCTTGAGTCGATCGGCCTCCCGCTCTGCGACTGCGGTCACCGCTCGGAATCGAGACGATGGGCCGGGCTGGGCACCACCGTGGACTTTGGGGAGTGCCGCAAGCAGATCGCGGGCGGCCGCACTGATGGCCGTCGTCTCACGCTGCATCTTGCCGAGAATCGCGGGCACGATTCCGTCTCGTTGATCGACCAGGGCCGCCAGCAGATGTTCGGGCGCCATCTCAGGATGGCCGTGTCGTTCGGCGAGTTGCTGAGCGGCCAGGACCGCCTCCTGCGCCTTTTCGGTGTATCGAGAAAGATTCATCATGCCTCCGCCAGTTTCTCCAACGCCTGGTAGTGCGCACGCGCTTCGGGCGTGAGCTGCGTCGGAATCTGAATCTCCAACGTCACGAACAAATCGCCGCGAGTTTCCGGTTTGCGCGCCTCAGGCATGCCGTGCCCCTTCAATCGGAACGTACGACCTGCCGGCGTCAGCTCTGGGATCCGCAGCTTGAGAGACGATCCTGCCAGCGTCGGAACAGAGACGTCTGCGCCAAGCACGGCCGTGGTGACCGGCACGGTGAGCTTGGTGTACAGGTCCTGCCCACGCCGCTCGAACTTCTTATGAGGCAACAGTCGTACCACCAGGAACAGATCGCCCGACGGCATGTCCTTGCCTCCCGGCTCACCCTCACCGTGGACTTTCACCCGCGAGCCTTCGCGTACCCCAGCGGGAATTCGCACGTCCACCGAATGGGCGCCGGTGGGACGGCTGAACTGCAGCTGGCGAGAAGCGCCGCCAAACGCCTCCTCCAGTGTCAAGGTGATGGGTTGCTCAACGTCCCGCCCACGCTGCGGCGTTCTCGGGATGTTTGAGGGATTGCCACTGCCGCTGAAGAACGTCGTGAAGAAATCAGAGAACGGCGCGTCGTCGCCGAACATGCCCGCCATTTCCTCGGGACTGACCGTGCGCGTATGTCGGCGGGTGTGTGGCTGCGAATACTGCGTCCCCCCTTGTTCGTACGCGCGCCAGTTGGCACCCAGTTCGTCATACTTGCGACGGGTCTTCGGATCGCCGAGCACTTCGTTCGCCTCGTTGATCTCCTTGAAGCGCGACTCCGAGCCCGTATTGCCTGGGTTCAGATCGGGGTGGTGTTGCCGCGCCAGTTTCCGAAACGCCCTCTTGATCTCGGCGTCCGAGGCTGTTTTGGGTATACCCAGTGCTGCGTAATAGTCCTTGAAGTCCACTGGAGTTATCCCTGACGTCCCTTCTCGATCTCTGCCATGGATCGAGTGTAGCTCAGCAGCGCACGGCGCTTGCCCCTCAAGTGGGAACGGTCCACGTCGAGAGCCCGAAGGCACCGTCACCTAGGCTGAGCAGCGTCAGGACTGACGTCGAGTGACGGTCACGATGACGTAGGTCGTGGCGCTGAGAATCAACCCCGCGAGCGACGGTGACACCCAGCCGAGCGCGCCCGCTGGCAGTCCCCACTTCACACTAAAGAGCGCGGCCAGCCCGACGAGCATGGCCGACATCGCGGCAGGCCGCCCGCCACGCGGCAAGTAGAGGCCACCCAGAATCGGGGCGAGCAGTGTGACCCCAAGGACCTCGTAGAACGTCTTCAACGCGTCGATGACAGTCTCGTGCACGAAGACCAACCCGAATCCCAGAATTCCCGCGGCGACTGCAATCGCCCGAGCCATCTTCAGCACCTCTGCGTCGGTCGCCGTTGGTTTCAGGTAGCCCCGATACAAATCACGGGCACCCGAAGTCGAGAGCATGAACAGCACCGCATCGGCCGAACTGATCTCAGCCGAGAAGACAGCGGCCAGAGCGATACCTCCGACAAACCAGGGGACACCCTGAGTGAGCACCGTGGGCAGGACCTGATCAGGACTGAGGATGTCCGGGAACATGCTGGCCGCCGCCACGCCCAGCGCGACAGGCGCCCAGGCGAAGATCATCAATGCCACGCCGCTCCAGGCGACCCCTGTGCGGAGTACGCGCTCGTTCTTTGCCGCAAACGCACGTTGCACTAAACCCGGAGACAGGAAAAACGCGGGCCCCATCAGGAAGAGCATGGCCCAGCCGGTCGACACGCTGGACCCTTGGAAGAAGGTGGTGTCGGGCACGGCCGCAATCGCGTGGGCCACGCCGCCTGCCTGGCTGAGGGCGATTGGGGCGGCAAAGGCGAAGCCGGTCAGAATGACGATCAGCTGCACCCGGTTCACCCACGCGGCGCTGAGCAGGCCTCCCGCCACGGAATAGGCGGTCATCACGACGGCGGCAATCATGGCGCCGACCGGTCGTGAGACGCCGCCGACGACCTCAAGGACAGCGGCGGCGCCGATCATCTGACCCGCATAAATCGACAGGCTCCCGATCCAGATGACGATAGTCGAGAAGCCGCGAACCTCGGGACCGAACTTGTCATTGAGAAAATCACCGACGGTGAGGTACCCGCGCGCCGAGGCCTCTCGCCAGATTTTCGGACCAATCCAGAAGGCCAGAATCAATGTGCCGATGCCGGCCGATCCGTTCCACCACCAGGCGGACAGCCCGTTGTGGTACGCCAGACCAGCGACATTGACGGTCGATCCGGCGCCGATGTTCGCCGCCATGAATGTGGAAAAGAGCAGGCCCGCTCCGAGGCTCCGTCCGCCGACAAAAAAATCGTCCGTCTTGCGTACGGCGCGGCCGACCCAGGCGCCCAGAGCCACCAGTGCGACCGAATACACAAGCAGGAGAATCAACATTGATGCGACACGAGCGGGACTACCGTTTCACCAGGTCGCGAACCGCAGGGTAGCCGGGCAGCCCCGTTGCTTCGCGTACGGCCCGCAGGATGGCATCACTGACCACCTCAGCCGCCAGACTGCCGATGCGGCTGACGTTGGGGGCATCGGTGAGTCCACCGGTCGCCAGCACGAACAACGTGTCACCATCGCCTGGTGTGTGGGCCGGAAAGATCGCGCGGGCCAATCCGTCCTGCGCCATGATCGACACGCGCAGGGCCTGCGCCTTCGTCAGGCGGGCGTTGGTGGCGACGACGCCGATGGTTGTATTTTCCATCTCGCGACCGATGACACGGCTCGTGCCGCGAATCAGAGCGAACGGATCTTCGAGTCCGCCGCCATCGGCCGTCCGCACACCGGCGACAGGCTTGCCAGTGCGACGATCGATGATCGAGCCGGCTGCATTCACGGCGATGATCGCTCCGACGACCAATCCGTCAGGACCGCGAAGAGACGCGGTGCCGATGCCGCCCTTCATGGGACGATTGTTGGCGAACTTGCCGACGGTGGCACCGGCGCCTGCGCCCACTGAGCCTTGTGCGACCACGCCGGCGGCAGCGGTGGCAGCCGCGTGGTAACCGCACTCGGGCCCAGGTCGGATCTCTGGTTTCCCTCCGACCGAAAGGTCGAGCAGAATCGCGGCGGGCACGATCGGCACCACGGTGCCGCTGACGGGATAGCCGATGTTTTGTTCGGACAGGTATCGCATCACACCGTCGGCGGTCGAGAGGCCGTAGGCACTGCCGCCAGAGAGCACGATGGCGTGCACCACCTCAACCATGTTCTCCGGGGCCAGCAGGCTGGTCTCGCGAGTGCCCGGGGCTCCCCCGCGCTGATCGACCGCGCCCACCGTGTTTGGCGGCGCGAGCACAACGGTGCAGCCCGTCGGCCGTTCCGTCAGCGTGTACTGTCCGACCCGAATGCCAGGCACATCGGTAATCTGGCCACTGGGCGCAGCGGAATTCTGTGCGTGCAGTCCGAGGGCTGCCACAAAGAGGAAGGCGGACACAACGAGCGGCGGAACACGTATGGGCACGGTAGCCAGATTATACTGGCGCGCATCGCTGTGACTGCCAAACGACTTGTCTCTCTGGATGTCTTCCGTGGCGCCACGATGGCGGCGATGGTCATCGTCAACAACCCGGGTGACTGGAGTCAGGTGTACGCGCCATTGCTGCACGCCGAGTGGCACGGCTGGACACCGACGGACCTCATTTTTCCCTTCTTCGTGTTTATCGTCGGCGTGTCGGTGACACTGTCCACGCGCACCACCATGCCATTACCGGTCATTCTGCGCCGCAGTGCGCTGATCTGTGGCCTGGGACTGCTGCTGGCGTTGGCCCCCCGTTTTGACATGTCGACGGTCAGAATCATGGGGGTCCTGCCTCGGCTGGCGCTGTGCTATCTGGGCGCGGCGCTGTTCTATCGCGCGGTCGCGACGGCCGATCATGAAGAACGGTGGCAGGCGGCGGTGGCCATCGCTGCGGTGTTGCTCGTCGTCTATTGGTTACTCATGCAGTTCGTGGCGGCGCCAGGGGGGATCGCCGGAGACTTGACGCCGTCGGGGAACCTTGGCGCGTGGCTTGACCGCTCGGTGCTCGGCGAAGCGCACCTGTGGAGACAGTCGAAGACGTGGGATCCCGAGGGCCTCCTGGGGACGATCCCCGCCATTGCGACGGCGCTCACCGGGATCGCGGCTGGGGTGATCCTCAAGAGCGATCGAAGTCAGGCCGAGAAGACGGCGTTCCTGATCGCCGGTGGCGGGGCTGCCATCGTCATGGGCCTGGTCTGGGATCGCGCATTTCCGATCAACAAGAACCTGTGGACCAGTTCCTACGTGTTGTTCACCAGCGGGCTCGCGTCAATTGCACTCGCGGTGTGTTACTGGATGATCGACGGGCGGGGGAGACAGGCGATGGCCAGACCATTTGTGGTGCTGGGCACGAACGCGTTGATCTTGTTTGTCGCGTCCGGACTCTTGGTGAAGACCCTGCTGTTTTTCAAGGTGACCGGCGGTGATGGCTCAGAGATGTCTGTCAATCACTGGCTCTACGTCACGCTGTTCGAACCCTATGCCGCGCCGCGTAATGCGTCGTTGTTGTTTGCGCTGGCCAATCTGGCCGTCTTGTACCTGCTACTCGAGTTCCTCTACCGCAAACGCTGGTTCCTGCGCGTATGACCTCTCGCGGTTGGACATTCACGAGGCCCGTCTGGATGCTGGGCCTGGTGAGCTTGTTCACGGATGCCGCCAGCGAGGCGGTGTACCCCCTGCTGCCTGTCCTGCTGCAGAGTCTGGGGGCCTCAGCCCTGACCCTTGGCGTGATTGAGGGCAGTGCCGAAGCCGTGGCGAGTCTGATGAAGGTGTGGTCGGGCCGCATGTCAGATCGCTGGTCGCGTCGACAGCCGATCATCCTTGCCGGATACAGCCTGTCGTCGTGCGTACGTCCGCTGCTTGCCCTGGCTGCCGCACCGTGGCACATCTTCGCCGTTCGCTTTGTGGATCGGGTTGGCAAGGGCGTGCGCGGGGCACCGCGGGACGCCATGCTGGCTGCCAATGCCGCGCCGGAGCAGCGAGGGCGCGTGTTCGGTTTCCATCGGGCGATGGACCATATGGGCGCGGTGATTGGCCCACTGGCGGCGTTCGGTGTGCTGTATGTGTGGCCGGGCCATGAACGCACACTCATGGCCTGGACCCTCGTGCCGGGTCTGCTCGTCGTCTGGCTTCTCGTACGCCTTCCCGAGGCGACAGGGCTTGGGAGCGCGGCAGCGGCGCCGATGGCCCCTTCGGCCCCTCTGGCCCCGCCAGCCAGCGTCGCGCTGCCTCGACCGTTCGTACGCCTGATGGTTGCCCTTGGCGTGTTCGCGCTTGGGAACAGCAGTGACATGTTCCTGCTCTTGTACCTCGGCCAGTCTGGCATTGCGCCGCTGTGGCTGCCACTGCTCTGGGCCGCCCATCATGGGGTCAAAGTGGGAGCCGCGCTCGTGGGAGGTGCACTGACCGATCGTCTCGGCCGTCGCCTGCTGATTGGTGCGGGCTGGTCCGTCTACGCAGCCATCTACATCAGCTTTGCCCTGTCATCGTCGCCGACCACATTGGTGACCCTGTTCCTGATCTACGCCCTGTACCACGGCCTCGCAGATGGGGCAGAGAAGGCGCTCATTGCTGACCTGGTGCCCGCGCCCAGGAGGGCGACTGCCTACGGCGTCTACGGCGCCATGCAGGGCGTCGGTGCGCTAGCGGCATCGGTGTTGTTCGGTGCCATCTGGACCTATGTGTCCCCGGCGGCCGCCTTTGCCACCGGCGCCGGCCTGGCAGGTGCCGCCGCAATCTTGTTGGGAACGCTGCACACGGAAATGGGGCACTCTGCACTCGGTCAGAGTTGAGCCTTCCAAGTACAATGTCCGGAGATGATGCGCATTCTCGTAACAAACGACGACGGACATTTCTCTCCTGGTATTCACGCGCTGGCGGCGGCCCTTCGCCCGCTGGTGGACGTGGTCATTGTGGCGCCCCAGACGGAGGCCAGTGCGGTGGGCCATGCGCTGACATTGCGGCGTCCCCTTCGTGTCGAGCACGTCAGCGATGGCGTCTACGCCGTTGACGGCACGCCCACCGATTGCATCAACATCGCGATCGATCAAATCCTGACGCACAAGCCGGACCTGATCGTGTCGGGGATCAACAAGGGCTTCAATATCGGCGACGACGTGACGTATTCGGGGACGGTCGCCGGCGCGCTCGAAGGGGCCCTGTTGGGGTTTCGAGCGATCGCGGTCTCTCAGGAGTTCACGCATGAGGCCTGGGATTTTTCGGTCGCCGCGGCTTGTGCCGCGCAGGTCGCTCAGGCCCTGCTCAAGCAGGCGCTGCCGGGCCGGACGTTCCTGAACATCAACGTCCCCTCAGGCGAGATCAAGGGGATCAGGGCCACCGTGCAGGCACGACGAAATCACGTCACCAAGGTGGCTCGGCGGATGGATCCTCGGCAGCGGCCCTATTTCTGGATCGAGGAGGCCTCTGACGTGTGGGATCTCAATGAACGGTCTGATAACCATGCGGTGCGAGAGGGCTATATTTCGGTGACCCCGCTTCAGCCTGACCTGACCGATCATGCCGCCGTGGCGCTGGTGGAATCCATCACCAGAGGGCTCTGACCAGAGATAAAGCTGGTCGCGCCGGGCTTTCGGGGTAAGATAGGCGGGTTGTCGGGGCGTGGCTCAGCCTGGTAGAGCACTCGGTTCGGGACCGAGGGGTCGGAGGTTCGAATCCTCTCGCCCCGACCAAAATTTTCGATCTGCGCAATCAAGCAGGAGGGCCCGTATCCCGGGCCTTTTTTGCGTACGCTGCTCTTGGCCCTCAGCTCCTTGCGGCGTGCTCTACATCAACCGATGGGGCGCAGGGATACTTCGCTGCGCATGAGGTCGATGCGCACGACGTAGTCGCGCAGGAACTGGTGGCCGATGATGCCGCCCATTTCGTACCCGAGGAGTGCGCTCGGGGCGTCGAGGTTGAGCACAACCACCGACCGCTGCGAGGTGCCCACGCCTGGAGCCAGTTCAATGTCGAGGTAGGGGAAGAGGAACGCCGTGCGGTCCCACCCGGACGTGCCGTAGACCCGTACGGGGACCTGACGGATTTCGGGATTGACGTCGAGGCGACCTGCCACTTTCCGGCTCACTGACAGGGCCGTGCCGCCGGTGTCGAGGACAAAACTCACGGGCGTGGTGCCATTGATCATTCCGCGCACAGTGGCCAGACGCTGCATGCGCATGGGCAGATGCGTGGGAAAGTCCGCCGGCTCCAACTCTCGCGCCATCGTGATGACGTTGCGTCCGTAGTCAACCTCGACCGAAAAACCCAAGGCCAGCGGATTGAAGCCCGCGCCTTCCTGGCGAGGAATCTCGGTCAGCGCCGGACTCTTAATCAGACTGGGCACGTTGCGAATGCGAAGGTCGCCAATGGCGAGTTCATCGATCCGCGCCACTTGGAGCGTTCGAAAGCCGACGCCCAGGCTGCCGACACCGGCCGTCTGCATCGTCAGCGTCGGGCGAATGCCTGCGCGAGCGGCAACGGCGGGAGTAATGGTGGTCTGGTCAGCACCGGTGTCGAGCGCAAACTCAACCTCGTGGTCGCCATTGAGACGGCCGGTCACGAGCACGCGGTCGTTCTCAACCCGAAAGGGGAGGACATACTCCTCCTGGAGGCTGGTGACTTCAAGAGGAATGCGATCACCGAAACTGCGAAGGAAAGAAGACTGAGCCGCAGCCCACTTGGCCATGTCGCTCTCGTCCCGTGAAGGAATCAGGATGAGGTAACGGTCGAGGGCCGAGGCGGCGTCCTGATACTGGCGTGTCTCTTCAAGAATGGAAGCCAGGGTGTAGTGATAGGCCGACTCTCGTGGGTTTGAGGCAATCGCGCGACGTACGGCGGCCAGGGCGGGGGCGTACTGGCGTTGCGCGGCCAGCGCACGGCCCTGCCCGTGCAGGGCATCCGCGTCCGTGGGGTCAAGGGTCAACGCATCCTGATAACGCTGCTCGGCTTCCTGGAACAAGCCAGACGCCCAGAGGGTGTCAGCGTGCAGCGAGACAGCCGCGGCCAGTTCACCGTCCCGTTCGGCGACAGCGGCGCCCTCCCGGGCGGCTTCGGCATAGAGACTCAGGCGGAGCAAGGCGCGCACCATGCCGGTGCCGGCTTTGACCCGTTCGGCAGCATCGTCGCTCGTCCGGGCCGAGCGGTAGGCGACGTATGCGTCTTCATATTTCAGACGCGACATCAGCGAATCGCCCTGCTTGAGGAGCGCGTCGTGGGATGGGGCCTTCTGCGCTGCCACTGGCAGTGTCAGGAGGAGGGCTGCCATAGCACCTCGAATCCAAGTTGTCATCGTGGTCGGAGCCTATCACGCGCCATCCTTTTTTGAGGCTGCCCATTGCCCAGGCGCGGCCGACCGGTTACATTGGTGGTCCATGCCGTGGGTGATTCTCAGTCTGGCTGGCCTGCTCGAAGTGGCGTGGGCGGTCGGGCTAAAGTACACCGAAGGCTTTACGCGGCCGGTGCCCTCGATTCTGACCGGATTGGCATTGGCTGCAAGTGTCTGGCTGCTGGCGATTTCGGCCCGGTCGCTGCCGATTGGCACCGCATATGCGGTGTGGACAGGGATTGGCGCGGTTGGGACGGTGATTGTCGGCATTGTAAAGTTTGGGGAATCAGCCTCGGCGTTTCGGCTGATTTGTGTGGGGCTGATCGTCGTGGGACTGATCGGCTTAAAGTTCGCCCCGGGCAGCCGCTAGGCGCGGCCGGGACTATCGAGAGGAGTTCGCTTGGCAAATCATCCAAAAGTAAGCGCGCAGAAGCGCGCGCGGGAACGGGCACGACAGGAACGGCAAAAAGAAAAGGCCTCACGTCGCGACGAGGTCCGAGACAAGAAGACACCGATCTTGCGCACCGGTGATGTCGATCCCGACATTGAGGGCATGGTCCCAGGACCGCAGGCTTCGCCGTGGGGCGACGACGAGCCGTGGGGCGAGGAAGAAGAGACCGACGAAGAGAAGTACACCGAGAAAGTGGCCGACAAGCCGGCCGAAAAAATAGCCGACAAGCCGGCCACCTAGGTTGGCGGCTGCCCGTTACCGCAGCCGCAACCCCACTGACATCCAGCGTCCGGCCATCGGCACTCCTGCCACCTCTCGATATGAGGTGTTCAGGAGATTGCGTCCCTCGACAAACGCGTCGACTCGCCCTTGGTGTCCCAGACGCCGGTTGATTCTGGCGTCGACCAGCCAGTAACTCTGGCCGTCCACCTGGTCTCGGTAGGTTCCGGTGGCAGAAGCGGTGACACCTTCACCAACCGGTACGACTGCTGACAGCCCTGCGGTATGGCGGGCAAACTCCAGCACATACTTGGACAGCATCATCAGGCTCGGAGCGTCGACGCGCAGCCCTGCGTAGTGGGCACGAACGAACGAGGAGCCAAACTGGCGCGCGACACTCACCTCGGCCCCTGACGTGGTGACGTCGCGGACGTTTGTGGTCCGCCAGCGCTCGGCCGGAGAGGCCCGAATCCAGTCGATGACGTCCTCGTCCCAGCGGATAAAGGGCGACAGCGAGAGCGTCCATCCTCGACGAATCACATCGACGCCGCCGTCAAGGGCCGTGCCATGCTCGGCGGCGAGCGTTGCGCTGGCCTGGTGGGCGGGGTCGGAATAGAAGCGCTCGGTAAACGTGGGAATGCGAAACGCTCGCGCGGCCGATGCCCTCATCCGCACCGAGGAGGAGAGCCATCCCGCAATGGCCGCCGAAGGGCTGACGGCGCGACCGAATGTGGAGTACGCATCAAAGCGCGCGCCGACCTGGGCCGATAGACGGGCGGCGGGAGTCCACTGGGCCTCCAGATAGCCGTGTCCGCGGCCGTATGTGCGGTCTCCAAGGTTTGATGAGGTGATCCAGTCACGACCGCCCCCGCCGCCGGCGGTGACCCTCCATTGGTCGCTCAGTTGACTCGAGGCTTGCAGCGACGCGTCCAGGGCATTCGTGCGATGACGGTTCTCGGCGAATCCGGGTCGCCGAATGTCCCAACGAAAGTGGTCACCGTGATTGCGGCCATCCACGCGGGCTGACGTGGTCCAGCGCGTGCCAGTCTTGGCCCAGCGCACAGACCCGAGTGTCTGGTCGGTCCATTCCTTTGAGGGAGAGTTGCCATAGAACCCGTTGGCGCCAAACGCGCGCCTTTGATGTCGAACGTCAAGCGTGACGGCCTGTGTCAGAGCGCCCCGCAGCGCTCCGCCGCCCGAACTGAAGTCTCGATCGAACATGAATCCGGCGCTGCGGCTGCCCCAACCTGACAGTGTCCATCCTGTCGGTAGTGGTCCGCCTGACGTTGAGGCCTGCACGATGGCTAACCCATGTTCGCCCGCAGTCACCTGCGCGGCGACGTGTGGGTCCGTGCGGGTAATGACCTGGATGGTGCCCCCCATCGCGTCGGCGCCATGCACGGCGGACGCCGGTCCGAAGACGACTTCGATTCGATCGATGCCGACCAGCGGCGCGGGAATTTCTCCATTGTGATGACCGCTCTGGCTGTCATTAAGTCGCGCGCCGTCGAGCAGGATCAGTGATTGGCCAAACGTGGCGCCGCGGAGGCTGAAATCTGTTTGTACTTCATGGCCGCCGCGGGCTTTGGGCGTCACGCCCGCCAGCAGGCGCAGTCCATCGATGACGGACGATACGCCGAAACGCTCGAGTTCGTCGCGCGAAATCACCGTCACCGTGCGACCGACGGCTCCGCCCGGCATCGGCGTGGCGTTGGCCGTGACGACCACTTCGGCCGTAATCGTTGGCACGGCCAGCGGTGGCGCTGCAGGCGGTGGAGACGGTGGAGGAGTCTGAGCCGACGCCTGACTCGGGAACATTCCCAAGAGCGAAACCGCTAGAACGCTGCAAAAACCGATGGTGGTGACGCGAGAACTCTGGGACGGCATAGGGCCTTGTTGTATCACCAACTCGGAATGTGGGGCTCGTCTTGGCTCACCGGGCCGAATCGGGTACGCTTCGAACGGTCCTACGCTTCCTGGCGATGCGGGGAGAGGGCCTACAGGAGGAACGACAGATGACAAAGAGTTGGCGAACGGGCGTAAGCCTGGTTTTGGGAGCAGTGACATTTGCGGTCGTGGTAGCCACACCGGCGGCCCGGACCACTGCGCAGTCGGGTCCGAACGTTGTTGTGGATCCTGCGATTCTGAGCACGATGGAATTTCGTCATTTGTCGGTGTTCAGCCGAGGCGGCCGTTCGACGACGGTGACCGGCGTGCCATCGAACCCGTCCTTGTTCTACATGGGGAACACGGGTGGCGGTGTGTGGGAGACCACCGACTCGGGAGAGACCTGGGACAATATTTCTGACGGATTTTTTGAAGCGGGATCGATCGGGGCCATTGATGTCTCGTTGTCGAACCCCAATGTGATTTATGTCGGCACGGGCTCTGCCTGCCCTCGGGGCAACGTCTCGCCCGGTGTCGGCATGTACAAGTCGTCGGACGCCGGCGCAACCTGGCAGCACGTCGGCCTGCGTACCACGCGCACGATCGGTCGTGTGCGGGTACACCCGAACAATCCCGACATTGTCTATGTCGCCGCGTTGGGCAACCTGTTTGCGCCCAGCAACGATCGTGGCGTCTACCGTTCGAAGGACGGGGGAGCCACGTGGGAATTGGTTAAGTCCATCAGCAACCGCACCGGCGCGATTGACATCACGATGGATCCGAAAGACCCGAACATCTTGATCGCGGCGATGTGGACCACCGAGCGCAAGCCCTGGTCGATTGAGTCGGGCAGCACCGAAGGCGGCCTGTTCCGCACGACCGATGGCGGCGATACCTGGACCAAACTCGGCGGCGGGCTGCCGGACCGTGTGATGGTCGGCAAGATCGGTGTTGACATTTCTCCGGCCGACTCCAACCGCGTGTATGCGCAGGTGGAGGCCGCCGACGACCAGGGGGGCGTCTACATTTCCAACGACGCTGGGCTGACGTGGACGGCCGGCTTCAAGGGACGCAACCTCCAGCAGCGCGCGTGGTATTATACGCACATCATCGCCGACCCGATCGATGTGGACACGGTCTACGGCCTCAACGTCGGCGCGGCCAAGTCGACCGACGGCGGCAAGACGTTTGGCAACGCGGGCATCCAGTCGCACAGCGACTACCACGATCTCTGGATCAATCCGACGGACAACACGATCATGGCCGTCTCCAATGACGGTGGCGTGGGTGTCACAACGGGCGAGGGGTGGAGCGGTCAGGACAACCAGCCCACTGCCGAAATCTACCGCGTACTGACCGATAACCGGTATCCCTACTGGGTGTACGGCTCGCAGCAGGACAACAGCACGACGGCGGTCCCGAGCCAGGGCAACGACGCGCCCTACGGCGTGGGTGGCGGCGAGAGCGGCTACATCGCCGTTGATCCGCGCGACCATGGGATCATCTATGCGGGCAACTACGGTGGCTCGCTTTCTCGGCGCGACGATCGGAATGGCTTGAGCCAGCAGGTGCGGGTCTATGCGGATTCTCAGACCGGCCAGCGCGCGGCTGACATGAAGTATCGGTTCCAGTGGAATGCGCCCATTCTGATTTCGCCGCACACGCCAGACGTGGTCTACACCACGTCGCAGGTGGTGCACCGGACCACGGACGGCGGCATGAACTGGGAAGTAATTAGTCCGGACCTCACACGCAACGACAAAAGACGCCAGCAGTACTCCGGTGGCGAAGGCATCACACGCGACAACACCGGTGTTGAGGTCTACAGCACGATCTTCGCGTTCGACGAATCGCTGATCAAACCCGGACTGCTCTGGGCGGGCAGTGATGATGGCTTGATCCATCTCTCCCAGGACAACGGTGCGACGTGGAACAACGTGACCCCGCCGGATTGGCCCGAAGGTGTCATCAACGCCATCGACCCGTCGATGCACGATCCAGGTCGTGCCAACGTGGCGATGTATCGGTATCGCCAGGGCGACTTCACGCCGTACCTGTTCCAGACCAACGACTACGGCAAGACGTGGAAGCGGATTGCCGATGGCAAGAACGGCATTCCTGACTGGCACTTCACGCGGGCGATTCACGAAGACCCGAACAAGAAGGGCCTGCTGTATGCCGGCACCGAGTTCGGCCTCTATATCTCGTTCAACGACGGCGTGAACTGGCAGCGGTTCCAGCAGAATCTGCCCGTGACTCCGGTCACCGACATTGAAGTGTTCCGTAACGACCTGGTCTTGTCGACGCAGGGCCGCGGGTTCTACATCATGGAGAACCTCGCACCGCTGCAGTCGCTGACGCCGAACAGCGGCACGGCGGCGGCGGCGATTCTGTTTAAGCCAGAAGACGCCTACCGCGCGGGTGGCCGCTTGCCGACGTTCCAGTATTGGTTCCGCGAGAAGCCGACCGCCCCGGTCGAACTTCAGGTGATGGACGCTTCGGGAGCCGTGGTCTACACCGTGAGCGGCCAGCCGGGTGACCGACCTGCGCCTGCGGTGGCAGCGGCCCCCGGTGGTCGGGGCGGTCGCGGTGGTCGCGGCGGTAGGGGCGGTCGCGGTGGACGTGGCGGCTTCGGCGGTGGTGGCACTGCGACGGGCTACCAGGGCATGAATTCCGCCTCGTGGAACCCGCGTCTGCCTTCGCCCTATACCGTGCCGCAGGGCATCGTTATGTGGGGCGGCGGCGGCGATCAAGGGGCGAAGTTGAAGCCAGGTGTGTACTCGGCCAAGGTGACCTCAGGTTCCTGGTCGGCGACTCAGCCGTTCACCCTGCTGCCGGATCCAAGAACGCCGCCGGCGACGCCTGCGCAGTATGACGAGCAGTTCAAGATGGTCACTGACATTGGTGCCATCACCAAGCGGCTCTACGATGAACTGGCTCGAATCCGCGACGCGAAAACTCAGGTGGCCGCACAGGTGAAAAAGGCGGATGCGGCCAGCGGCGTGGGGCCAGCGGGCAAGGCGCTGACCGATAAGTTGGTGGGCGTCGAGAGCGTGCTGACCCAGATTCAGGGTGAGGGCGGTCAAGACTCGCTGAACTTCCCTGGGCGGCTCGATAACCAGTGGGTCGTGCTCTATGGCAACGCGTCAGGAACCGAGTTCTGGCCAGTCAAGGGCGTGATTGAGCGGTACAACGACATGCTGCCAGAAACCAACAAGCTGTTTGCGGACATCCAGACGGTGCTGACCGCAGACCTGGCGACGTATAACGGTGTGGCGACCAAGGCCGGGCTGGAAGCGATAGTCGTCAGGTAAGGTGAAGTCGGGGCTGGGTGCTAGGTGCTGGGTGCTAGGTGCTAGGTGCTAGGTGCTAGGTGCT
>JABMNV010000122.1 GCA_013203475.1 Acidobacteriota bacterium | reverse complement strand
TGGCCGAAGGGGCGCTCAAAGAGCTCGCGATCATCATCAAGGCCGACGTGCAGGGCTCAGCCGAGGTACTGTCTGACACCCTTGGCACACTCAGCGACGAACGCGTCAAGGTGCGGATCATCCACACGGGTGTCGGTGCCATCAACGAATCGGACGTCTTGCTCGCCTCAGCTTCAAAGGCCATCATCATCGGCTTCAACGTCAAGCCCGACCGCAATGCGGTGGAAACGGCTGAGCGCGAGGAAGTGGAAATTCGTCACCACACGATCATCTACCACGTCACCGACGAGATTAAGAAGGCGATGACGGGCCTGCTCGATCCCACACTCAAGGAAGCGCGCATCGGCGTCGCCACCGTGCAGCAGACCTTCAGTACGCCCAAGGCCGGCACCGTCGCGGGCTGCATGGTCACCGAGGGCAAGATTACCCGGGCGGGCGATGCGCAGGCGCGACTGCTTCGCGCTGGCAAAGTGTTGTGGACCGGGCGTATCAGCTCCCTCCGTCGCTTCAAAGACGATGTGGGCGAAGTCAAGTCCGGAGCGGAATGCGGCATCAGCCTCGACAAGCACAACGACATCGAGACCGGTGACATCATCGAGGTGTTCCACATCCAGAAGATCGCGCAGACGTTCTAATGGCCCAGGGTGCTCGCCCCGATCGTGTCGGCGAACAGATCCGTCAGGAACTCAGCCAGATCCTGTCGCAACAGGCCCACGATCCAGGCATTGGCTTTCTGACCCTGACGCGCGTCAAGGTCACGGCCGATTTGCAGCTCGCCCGGGTGCTCTACACCGTCTTCGGCGACGACAAGCAGCGCAAGGAAACCCAGAAGGCGCTTGAGCGCGCTCTGCCCTTCCTGCGTCGACAAATCGCCTCTCGTCTGCGGCTGCGTCGTGTGCCCGACCTGCAGTTCTTCTACGATGAGTCGATCGCGCAACAAGCTCGGGTCGAGCAAATCTTGTTCGACCTCCAGCGTGAACGTGACAACCAGGCGCCGAAGGCTGACCGAGAGAGCACGAACGAGGGTGACAATACGGCCGACGTCACCCCTGCCACCGACTCCGAGGACCCCACCGAATGAGTGGTTCGGCCGCCGAAGTTGCTGCCGCCATTCGTCAACACGACACGTTTCTCCTGACGTCTCACGCGCGACCAGATGGCGATGCCATGGGCTCACAGCTGGCCATGGCCTTCGCGCTTGACGCGCTGGGCAAACGCGTCCGACTCATCAATCACGACCCGTCGCCTGCGCCGTACCTCGGGTTTCCTGGAGCTGACCGCATTGAGGTGTCGTCGGCCGCTGCCCCGTTGCCTGACGTCCCGCTTCACGCCGAGGCCACCATCGTCATGGAATGTGGCGACCTGCTACGGACGGAAGTGAAGGGATTGGAGCGGCCGACCATCATCAACATCGATCACCACGTCGGCAACACGATGTTCGGCTCTGTGAACTGGTTTGACGCGTCAGCCGCGGCGTGCACCGAGATGGTCGCCGATGTCATCGACGCGCTTGGAGTGACCTGGACGCGCGAGATCGCCACACACCTCTACCTCGGCATCGTGACAGACACAGGCGGATTCAGACACGGCCCCATCTCGGCTCGCACGTTCCAGATATCGGCGCGTGTCGCAGCCACCGGCGTGTCGCCCGCACTGGTGGCCCGCGACGTTTTTGACGGCTTCGGCATCGGCCGCGTCCGACTCACCGGCGCACTCTTGAACGCGATGGAACTGCATCACGACACGCGCCTCGCCATGTTGTATTACGACGACGACGTCTTGCAGAGCTGCGGGGCCACCAGTGACGATACAGACGGCTTGGTGAACTTGCCGTTGGGTGCGAAGGACGTCGTGGCCGTGGCGCTGGTACGGAAACAGACAGACACGCAGTACCGAGTCAGCATGCGGTCGAAAGGCGACGTGAGCGTCCGAGCGGTCGCCGTCGAGCATGGCGGCGGCGGGCACGTGAACGCGGCGGCCTGCAGCATCGCTGGCTCTCGGGAATCGGTCACACGCACGATCGTCGACGCCATCGGCCACGTGCTCTAATACACGATCAGTCGCGGTTCGCTCATCTCCTCCATGGCGTACCTGAGGCCTTCACGCCCCAACCCACTGCCTTTGATACCGCCGTACGGCATGCTGTCAACGCGGAAGCCGGGAACGTTGTTGATGATCACGCCCCCCACATCGAGCCCCTCGTGAGCGGCCTTCATGTGTGACAGGTTGTTGGTGTAGACGCCGACCTGCAAGCCATAGGCGCTGTCGTTGACGCGTGTCATCGCCTCGGAGAAGCTCTCAACAGCAGCGATCACGGCCACAGGGCCGAATACTTCCGCGCAACTCACGTTCATCTCGCGGCCAACATGTGTCAGCAACGTGGCCGCATAGATGTTGCGTGCAGCATCCACGGCCGTGCCACCGGCCAGCACTGTCGCGCCGTCGGCCACCGCCTCATCCACCCAACGGCTGATGCGTTGGAAATGCCCCGCATCAATGATTGGCCCGACCGACACGGACGCATCGCTGGGGTCACCAGCCTGAAGTGCGGCGTACTCCTTGACCAGCAGATCGCGGAATGCGTCGTGGACGCTCTCGACGACATAAATGCGCTGCGTGCTGATGCAGGTTTGTCCAGCGTAGAGGTTGGCTCCCATCGCCACCGCCCTGGCCGCGCTTCCAAGATCCGGGCCTTCATCAATAATCACGGACGCGTTTCCGCCCAATTCCAGTGCCACCTTCTTTTTCCCGCAGATCGCTTTCAGGTGCCACCCCACCTTGTCGCTTCCGGTGAAGCTCAGCATCGCGATGCGATCGTCGGTGACGAGCTTCTCTGCCACCGGGATTCCGCACAGCAGCGCACTAAACGCACCAGACGGCCACCCGATGTCCTCAATCATCCTTGCCAGGGCGATCGCACTCAGTGGCGCCTGGGGTGCGGGCTTGAGGACAACCGGACACCCGACGGCCATGGCTGGAGCCAACTTATGCAGAACCAGGTTCAGTGGAAAATTGAATGGCGTGATCGCCGCGACGACGCCGATTGGGAAGCGCTTGGTGAACGCCGTCTTTCCGGGCCCGCACCGTAGTCGATCGCCACACTTTCCCCCGTGAACCGCAGCGCCTCCGCCGCAGCCGTCCGCACGGTGGTGACACAGCGGGCGATCTCGCCTTTGGCATAGATGTGCGTGAGAATGTCCAGCTTCAACTTCATCGCATCCACGTTGCTGTAGGACGCGTTGACCCGCATCTGGACGCCGGCAATTGAGAATGGCTTCATGAGACCTCAGCCAGGCCGGCACCGCAAATCTGAGCCAGCTCCTCTTCCATAATGTCGAGCCCGGTGTTGAGCAGAGCGTCGCCGATCACCAATGGGCTGAGCACGCGAATAATGTTCTTCTCGGTCCCCGCAGTGATCACGACGAGGTGGCGCCGAGCGCAGGCCGTCATCAGCGCCGTCGCCGTCTCGGCATCGGGCTGCTGGGGGTCGCCCTCCTTGACAAACTCGATCGCCATCATCGCGCCAAGACCACGAACGTCGCCGATCTGCGCATACGTCTTCTTCCAGCCCTCGAAGCGCGTGCGCACGATCTCGCCCACGTGCCTTCCCTTGGCGTTGATGTCGATCTCTTCCATGTAGTTCAACGTCGCCAAGGCGGCGGCGCAACTCACCGGATTCCCAATGTAGGTCCCGCCGATACTGCTCGGGCCAGCAGCGTCCATGACCTCGGCCTTCCCCACGACGGCGGCGATCGGCATGCCGCTGCCGAGGCTCTTGGCCCAGGTGCTCAAATCGGGAATGACATCGAAGTGCTCATACGCGCTCCAGGCCCCGGTGCGGCCGAAGCCGGACTGCACTTCATCAAGAATAAGCAGGATGCCGTGTCTGTCGCAGAACGCACGCAGGCCCCGCAGATACTCCGCCGGCACGACGTTGAAGCCGCCCTCCCCTTGCACCACTTCAATGATGACTGCCGCAAGATGCTCGGGGGCCACCGTCGTGTGCGCCAGTTCTTCAAGGCAGTGCAATTGGGCCTTGACGAAGTCGGCCTCAGTCCGTCCGGCGCCGTATCGGTAGAAGTTCGGGAACTGTGTGCGGTAGACCTCAGGTGCGAACGGTCCACAATTCGGCTTGTACTGCACCTTGCTCGTGAGCGTCATCGCCATCAACGTGCGCCCATGAAAGGCGTCCGTGAAACACAAGACCCCTTGTCGCCGTGTTGCCTGACGAGCAATCTTGATGGCGTTCTCGACCGCTTCAGCCCCCGTGTTGATGAGCAATGTCTTGGTGGGTCCGCCATGCGGCAACAGGGCGTTCAGTCTCTCGCACAGGGCGATATAGGGTTCGTAACTCGTCACATTGAAACTGACGTGCAGAAACCTCGCGGCCTGCTCCTGGATCGCCTTGACGACCGGCGCCGGACAGTGCCCGGCGTTCACCACGCCGATGCCGCCCGCAAAGTCGATCAGTTCATGACCATCGGCATCGACAATCGTCGCCCCGCTCGCACGCACGGCGGTGGCGTCGTTGAACATGCCCACTCCCAGGGGGATGGCGGCTTTGCGGCGGGCGATCAAATCCTGGCTCTTGGTCATGGAATAGTCTAGATGGGATGGTAACGAAAACTTTGGCAGCCAGTGTGCGTGTGCGAGGCCGGTCTGGTCAATGGCACACATGACCGGAATCCTCCTCATCGATAAACCCTCTGGCCCAACCTCTCATGACGTCGTGGCGAGATTACGCCAGGTCACCGGCGAGCGAAGCATCGGACACGCCGGCACGCTCGATCCGCGGGCAACGGGTCTGCTCGTCATGTTGCTCGGCAAGGGCACTCGTCTCGCGTCGCTTCTGACCGGGCACGACAAAGTGTACGAGGCGACCATTCGCCTGGGTTGGGCAACGACCACGGACGATGCGGACGGGACCCGGCTGGATGAGTCGCCGGTGGGCCCCTTGCCGACACCAGAAGAGTTGGAGGTCGCCCTCGAAGCGTTTCGCGGGACGTACGAACAGATGCCGCCCCAGCACTCCGCCAAGAAAATTGACGGCCACAAAGCCTACGACCTCGCTCGGAAGGACGTGCGGGTGGCCCTCAAGACTTCGACCGTCACGATGCGGCACCTCGAACTCCTGGCGTGCGGTGGCGACCTCGTGCACCTTCGGATGACCGTGTCGGCCGGGTTCTATGTCCGGTCGCTCGCGCGTGATTTGGGCGAACGCATGGGCTGCGGCGGCCATCTGGACGCGCTCCGGAGGACGCAGTCAGGCGGCTTCGTGCTCGCCGCCTCCACGCCGCTCGAGGAGGCCGAGCGTCTGGGCACTGGTCTGGCCGTCCGGTTGCTCTCGCTGGCGGACGCACTGCCTGAGTTAGCCGCCGTCCGCCTGTCTGAGAGAGGTCTGATTCGGGTCCGTCACGGCAACCCGATTGGACCGCAACTCGTTGAAGGGCCATGGGTTCCAGCCGGCGCAGGCCTGGCGAGAGTCCGCCTTCTCGATGAGACCGGGGCCCTGATCGCCCTGGCCGACCTGCGGGGCGGGTTTTTGCACCCCGCCGTCGTACTCGGATAGAATTAACTGTTTGTTGACGCAGCATTTACGGCTGTCTGGTCATGCGCATTCTGCGCACTCTGGGCCGCTCGTGGAAGGAACACCATCGTGTTGAGTAAGGACCGCAAGACCGAAGTTATTGGCAGTTACAAGACCCACGACAGCGACACCGGATCTCCTGAAGTCCAGGTCGCGATTCTGAGCGAACGCATCACCTACCTGACCGACCACTTCAAAACACACGGCAAAGATCACCACTCGCGTCGCGGCCTGCTCAAGATGGTTGGCCAGCGTCGTCGGCTCCTCGACTATGTAAAGCGGAAGGATTCGTCCCGCTACCTGGAGCTGATCAAACGTCTCGGCATCCGCAAGTAAGCGCACCCCGCACTTAGCACGCGCACCAAGCACACGGCACTTTGCCCCTAGCACACAGTAGACAAGAGGATTTCGACTCATGGTCCGAAAAGAATTAACGATCGGCTCATCGACGCTGTCGATTGAGACCGGCAAGCTGGCGAAACAGGCCGATGGTTCGGTCATCATCCGCCAGGGCGACACAATGGTGCTCGTGACGGCGTGTCGCGCGGCAAGTGCTCGCGAGGGTATCGACTTTTTGCCCCTCACGGTCGACTACCGCGAGTTTACCTACGCCTCAGGAAGAATCCCCGGCGGCTTTTTCAAGCGTGAAGGGAAGCCGGCCGACAAGGAGACACTCACCTGCCGTCTGATTGACCGGCCCATTCGCCCGCTGTTTCCCAGCGGTTGGCGTTTCGAAACGCAGATCATTGGCCTGCTGATCTCGGCCGACACGGAGAACGACTCTGACGTGCTCGCAATCACGGGTGCGTCGGCCGCGTTATCGATTTCGTCGATTCCTTTCGCCAAAACGATCGCGGCCGTCCGCGTCGGCCTGGTGGATGGGCAGTTCCTGGTGAACCCCACCTACACCCAGCGCAAGACGAGCAAAATCGACTTGGTGGTGGCCGGCAGCAAGGACGCCATCATGATGGTCGAGTCGGGCGCAGACGAGGCGACCGAGGACGAAATGGTCACCGCGTTGGAAACGGCGCATGCGGCCATCAAGCAGATTGTCGACATGATCGACGAACTCAAAGCGGAAGTCGGCAAGACCAAGAAGACGATCACCGTCAAAGAGATCGACGCGGACGCCCGCAAGGCGGTCGAAGACAAGACCTACGAGCCTCTGGCCGAGGCGATGCGCATTCGCGAGAAGCTTGAAAACTACGAGCGTGTCGATCAGGTGCTGGCTGAACTCATCGCGAGCATTCCTGAAGACGACTCCAAGCAGCGATCAGAGG
Organism: Acidobacteriota bacterium; assembly: GCA_013203475.1. Taxonomy (GTDB): domain Bacteria; phylum Acidobacteriota; class Vicinamibacteria; order Vicinamibacterales; family SCN-69-37; genus SYFT01. The sequence goes on along the minus strand of JABMNV010000122.1, from coordinate 544 downwards.
CCAAGGCGATCTTCAGTGGTCTCAAGGAACGCATCCTGCGCGAAGAGATCCTCGAACGAGGACAACGTCTCGACGGTCGTCGCTTTGACGAAATTCGTCCGATCTGGACCGAAGTCGGCGTCCTCCCCCGCACGCACGGATCGGCCGTGTTCACGCGTGGAGAAACTCAGGCACTGGTCACCGCCACACTCGGCACCGACGACGACGCTCAGAAGATTGAGCGCGTTGAAGGCGAGATGTACAAGCGGTTCATGCTGCACTACAACTTCCCCCCCTTCTCGGTGGGTGAAGTGAAGTTCCTGCGCGGACCCGGCCGTCGAGAGATCGGTCACGGTGCGCTCGCTGAACGGGCACTGACGCCAGTGATGCCGACACAGGAGGCCTTTCCCTACACCGTTCGCGTCGTCTCTGACATTCTCGAATCCAACGGCTCCTCGTCAATGGCCTCGGTCTGCGGTGGCGCGATGGCGATGATGGATGCCGGCGTACCAATCAAGTCGCCGGTGGCTGGCGTGGCCATGGGCCTGGTGATGGACGATAAGAC
>JABMNV010000121.1 GCA_013203475.1 Acidobacteriota bacterium | reverse complement strand
GGATAGGCGGGGGGGGGTGGTGGCTGCTCATGAGCGTGTGGCTCGCCTTGCTGTCGTTGGTGGCGCTTCGGTTTGTGGGTGCAGGCCTGGTCGCGTCAGGTGAGACCCGGCCTCTGGGGCGTCCAGCGCTGGCGGCGCACCTGACCGCATTGTCCGAGCAGGCGTGTCGACAGGCCGTGGACGTACGCGTGTGGACGCCGACTTCGGGTGGGGCGACGGCTGCGGTGACCGGCGTGGGCAGGACCGGGCACGTGTTGCTGAGCTCAGAAATGGTGCGTGATTGGGCCGACGACGAGATTGCAGTCGTGGTGGCGCACGAGTTGTCACACCACGCACGGCATGACTTGGGGCGGCGTGTGGCCGTGGATACCGGGTTATGGGTGGCCACCCTGGGAGTCACGGATCGCACAGTGGCCCTGATCGCTCCGATGGTGGGGGTCGGCAGCGTTGCAGATTTGGCCGCATTGCCGCTGTTGGCCGTGGTGGCCGGGGTGCTGTGGGTGGTGGCGCGGCCGTTGCGGCTCGCGCAGTCGCGGGCGCACGAACGACTGGCAGACCAATTCGCGCTGGAGTTGACCGGAAATCCGGAGGCGTTTACCAGAGCGATCAGGCGGCTAGGAGAGGCGCATCTGGCAGAAGAGCGACCGTCGCGATGGACACGCTGGTTCTTTCACCAACATCCGACGGTCGAGGAGCGCTTGCGCCTCAGCGCGCGACAACAATGAGCACGCCGGTCATGCCTCGGTCCCGGCAGTTGTCGTTGGTGAGGGAGCAGTAGAAATCGAAGCGACCGGGTCGCTCAGCTCGGAACTCGAACGTGACGACACGTCCTGGTTCCACACGTTTCTGGATGCGGTAGTCAGGCAGGGTAAAACTGTGGGGAATGTCCTCGGCCGAGAGGGTGATGCGCACCAAATCGTCTTGCGTGACCCTGATTTCCTGCGCATCGGTGCCTGAGATGGCAAATCGGTACTTTTTTGCCGAGACATTGAAGTCACGCTTGGCCTGAGCCAAGAGGGTGATGCCGCCCGCGACACACAGCGACAGAATCAGGCCCAGTGCAACAGGCAGACGCGCAGCATTCCTCGACATCACATCCATTCTCTACGGGGTTGAGACGTTCTGCGCCGTCTATCGGTTTGAACGATGTCGGCCAATAGGCCGACCGCAGTTGTACCGTTTAGATCTGTGCGCCAGGTTCCCGATCCGCCTGCTCAGAGAGCCAGGTGAGGCGGGCTGTGCAGGAATCGGCGCGTGCCGGCTCGCAGCCGCAGTCGCCGTCATCCTGAATGGCACCGCACCTCTGGCAAATCAACTTTGCATGACAGAGGACGTGTGCCGCGGGGACCCGCCGGCCCCACTGGTCCGTCTCCCGAAAGGCGAGTCCCTCCGTGTGAGTCACCTCGCGGCGCCAATCGTGTCGTGACTAGTGAAATGTCAGAAAATGTCTGTCGCAGCTCATGACCATCTCCTTGAGAGAGGGGCCCTGACCCCTGCCGAGCCCGTTCTTGCAGTGTGCGCGTGCCCCCTCCATCCGTCAAGCGGATGGCCTTCACTCGCCGCCGCGTAGGTCGGGGGGCCTGCGGCGGGCGGCGTTGGTGTCGACTGCTCGCACGGACGTGCGTCCTTGCGGGGAGTTCAGGAGGCCCTGGGGAGCCCTGATTCACTGATCTGAGCAAAAAATTGCAATTACCGGTATGATAGGGTTTTGCATGAAGTTCGACTCGTATTCGGGAGATGACATGACGACAGCAGTGACGGGCACGATTAAGAGTTTGGTTAGCGATAAGGGTTTTGGATTTGTGGTGGGTCCGGACGGCAACGAGTATTTCTTCCACCAGTCAGCGTGTGATGGTCAGTTCGACCAGATGCACGAGGGACAGTCGGTGGAATTCGCCATGGGCCAGGGCCCCAAGGGACCGCGCGCGGAAAACGTCCGCGCCGTCTAAACACAAGCACCTATCGGCGTCGCCCGGGCTGATGCCCGGGCGCTCCGAACCTCTTCCGGCCATTTCCATGGCGACTGACGGTCCATTTCGGGGTCGTCCTCAACACTCAACAACGACAGGGTTCGACTGCGCGGCTGGCCTTCGTGCGTCCACGTAGGCGTGTGTCTCTGAGTCGCCGGGCCGATGGCCGAGCGCTATTTCAGTTTGCGCAGGATCCGGTCGGCAATCCAGTGCGAGTCCCACCATTCGATCGGGTTAACCATGTGGCCGTTCACGAGCATCGTGAAGTGCAGGTGGTCGCCGCCGGCCAGACCCGTGACACCGCTCTTGCCGATCTCCTGGTCCTTGTCGACCATGGCACCCGCCTGGACGGCAAACGACGACAAATGCCCATAGAGCGACTGCACACCCATCCCGTGATCGATGATCACGCAGTTCCCATAAATCCCGAGTTCGGCGGCCCAGAGTACCGTGCCTCGGTTGGCAGCGAGGATCGGTGTATTGGCGAATGAGGCGAGGTCAAAGCCGAGATGAACCTGATGGTCGACATCCTGGCCCCCATACCGGTAGGTTCGAAAATCTGCGAATGCCGCTTCGACCTTCGTGTTCGTGAACGGATGGAAGACTTGCCCGCCCCACAACAACTCAGGTGACGTCTGCGCGGACAGGGCACTGATCTGGGCATTGTTCAGTGTGCGGAACTCACTATTGATGGCCACGTACTGCTCGACGAGTGACCCCGTGGGTCTGAACGCCTCCGCATTGGCTGTCGCGCCCGCGAGGATGGCGGGCACCACGCGATCGATGAACCGGTCATCGAGCGTAATCGTGCTGCGCTTGAAAGGTTTGGCGAACGCCAGATGGTCAAACTCGCCGGTGGCCTCCTGGCCGGCCGGGTCCCGCGCGAACAGCCGCATGGGCGTGTTCACATCCTGATCGTATCGCAGAGCAAAAAAAGCGATCCGAAGGTCAGGGTCGGAGAATGCGGTCCCGGCGACGGTCGCCCCCGCAGCGGGGTAGCCCGGATACTCGAGCTCGCCGACCCGTACGCCGGACACGACATCGGATGGCGTGGCGCGGTAGACGATCATCTCGGAGCCGCCGAGGTTAACGTAGTGTTTGGTCGAGACCACCGAGACCCGCGGTTTCTCGAGTCGAATGTGGACGTCAACCACCGCTTCGGAGTCGACGTTTCGGATGCGCCACACCCTTCCTCGGGCCGTGACAATGATCCTGGCCGGACCGGACTGGATGTTCAGCCCTGGGGCAGAGTCACGAGTAATGGTCGCCGTAATCGCGCCGCCTGTCTGAGAGGAAAACACGTGGGTCCGCACACCGTTTTGCTCGAAATCCACCTGGACCGCGGCCGGCATCCCGTTCGCCGCGTCGACCATGACATCGAGTGGGATGTCTGCTCCGGCAAAGGGCCCTGGTGCGGCAATGACGATGGCCGGGCCGGCCACCGTTCCAGCGGAGACGTACGCGCCAACGGCGCCAAGAACGACAACCACGACGACGAGCGTGAGCTTGCGCATGGAGGTGATGGTACCAACATCCGCGGCCGTGGTCACATCGACCGTGATTCGACCGACTGGCTTTTCATCGACGAGAGTGGGTAGTATCTGCCCCAAGAGCACATGAAACTGACACGACGATCGTTTCTTGGAACCACAGGCTTGGCCGGGGTCGCGCTTGCGGGCGCACGGGGACTCGGAGCCACGGAACTAGCGGTCGCACAGGCCGATCTGCGCCGCCCCACGGGCGCCGTAGACATCGTCGCGCGTGATGAGTCGTACTGGGAGCGCGTGGCCGCCACCTACCGCGTCCCCTCCGGTCACACCAATCTTGAGGCTGGCTACTTTGGCATGATGGCGGCTCCGGTGCTGGCGGCGTACCATCGGCACATTGATCGTGTGAACATGGAGAGTTCGTACTACGTGCGCCGGCAGTATGCGGCGGACGCCGAGGCGGTGCGTACTCGGACTGCCAAATTTCTCGGCGCGACACCTGGTGAAGTTGTCATCACCCGTGGCGCCACCGAAGCCCTTCAGCGCCTGATCGTTCAGTACAACAAGATCGGGCCCGGCGACGAGGTGATGTACGCCGACCTCGACTACAGCGCGATGCAGTTCGCGATGAACTCTCTTGTCGCGCGGCGTGGCGCGACTGTGGCCATGCTCGACATTCCGGAACCCGCCACCCGAGACAACGTGCTGGCGGCCTACGCGGCGGCGCTCAAGGCGCATCCTCGCGTCAAGCTGCTGTTGCTGACACACCTCAACAACAAGACGGGCCTGGTGATTCCCGTCAAGGAGATCGTGGCGCTGGCGCGCGCCCAGGGCGCCGACGTGGTTGTGGATGCGGCGCACTCCTTCGGCCAGATGGACCTGACGCTCGACGACCTCGGCGCAGATTTTGTTGGCTGCAACCTCCACAAGTGGATCGGGGCGCCCGTCGGTGTGGGCGTGATGTATATCAAGGCGGGTCGGCTCGCCGACGTGGATCGGATGCTCGGCGACGAGGGGAGTCCCGCGGATATCGACAGCCGACTGCACACTGGCACGACGAACTTCGCGACGACACTGACGGTGCCGGCCGCGATTGACTTCCATGAGGCCGTGGGTGGGAGCTACAAGGCCGCGCGGATACGGTATCTCCGCGACCGCTGGGTGAGCGCCGTGCGGGGCACGCGGGGAGTCGACATCCTGACGCCCGATGAGCGGGACATGGTGGCTGGTATCACGTCATTCCGGATTCGCGGCCGGGTTGGACGGGATGACAATCAGGCTGTGGCCGCAGAACTGCTCGACCGCTACGGCCTCTTCACCGTCTGGCGTACGGGCTTGTCCGGCGGCGACTGCGTGCGGGTGACACCTGCGCTCTACAACACACCCGCGCACGCCGACCGCTTGGCCGAGGCACTGACAGCGATCGCCGGACGGTGAGTCCGCGCAGACCCGAGCCAGCGCGGCGAACGGTCGTATAATCCGCTGCATGCGCAGAACAGTCTTCTCTCTTGCTCTAATACTGGCTTGTCTCGTGCCAGCAACGGCGTCAGCGACCTGGTCCGTGATTGCCGTGGATCTGGCCACCAGACGTGTCGTCATCGCCTCTGCCACCTGTGTGAATAACAACGACCAATTCCTGATGGGTGTGCAAGCCGTGGTCGTACCAGGCCTGGGTGTGGCAGCCTGCCAGGCGAGCGTGGACGGCACCCACCAGAATCAGATGCTCGTGTATCGAGAACTGCAGAAAGGGACGGACCCCAAGCGGATCATGGAGATGCTCAGCCTCGACCCGGCATTCCAGTCGCGGCAGTTCGGCATTCTTGACCTGCAAGGCCGCAGCGCCGGCCACTCGGGGCTGACCAACGGCTACGTCTCGCAGGACGTTCAGGGACGTGTGCCTGGCACCGACATTTATTATTCGATTCAAGGCAATATTCTTCGTCCCGGGTTGGTGGTGCCGAACGCCGAAGCCGCTTTCCTGCGTACGTCGGGGCTACTGACTGACCGGGTGATGGCGGCCATGGAGGCGGCTGATGGCTCCGGCGGCGACAGTCGTTGTGCGTGCCCTCCGTGGCCGACCGACGGGGTCAAGCCCGCGAACCCGTGCGACGGCAAGACCGCGCACGTGGCGTACATTCTGATGTCCGACCCCGGCGACACCAGCGGTGACTCACACAACAACGGGACGTACTCGATGTATCTCACCGTGTCGCAGCCTGGTCCCAACCGTGGACCAGGGGCAGTCCGAGACGGCGAGAACCTGAACCCTGTCAAGACCCTGCGAATGCGTTATGACGCGTGGCGCAGCACGCACCAAGGGGAAGAGAGAGCGGAGGGCGAACGCTAATGCGCGCCGCCCGAATCGCTCTCTCTTTGACGGCCCTGTTTTCAATGGTCGCGTTGGTGACGGCGCAGACACCTGCGCCCGCTGGAGCCCAGCGCGGCCGCGGACGTGGCCGGGTTACGATTCAGACGATGACCCTGACGACGCCCTGGGCGGCGGGTGGCGAGATTCCGCTGAAGTACACCCAGGCGGGTGACGAAGTGTCTCCGGCCCTGAGTTGGACCGGTGTACCCGAGACCGTCGCCAGTTTCGTCCTGATCGTCCACGACGTCTCGGCCCCGGACCGTCAGGGCACGGGCGACCGGCTGCACTGGATGGTGTGGAACATTCCGGGAACGGCGCGTGAGCTTCTCGAGGGCGTGCCCCAGGGGCCTCAGCGCGCGGACGGCACACGCCAGTTGAGCGTCAGCGGACCCTACTACCGAGGTCCGGCAGCGCCAGCCTCTGGACCACCGCATGTCTACCTGTTTGAGCTCTACGCTCTGGACGAGATGATTGCCGTGCCCGCAGTTGGCGCACAAGGTGTGACCACGGAGCAGACTCGTGCGGCCGTGGTCGAGGCGATGGTCGGGCATATCCGTGGCAAAGCGGTCACCGCAGGCCAGTTTGGGCGCCGGTGAATCCGATCGAGACGGACGCGCTTCGGGCCCGCATTCGAGAGCTGGATCGTACGCTGGTCGCCTTGGCGGCTGAGCGCGTGGCTGTGGCCCGGCAGGTGGGCGATGCCAAGCGCGTGGCCGATCAGCCGATCGTTGACTATGCCCAGGAGCGAGTGGTGCTCGACCGGGCGCGTGACACTGCAACGGCCGTCGGTCTCGACCCCCGTGTCGCTGAAGCCATCCTCGTCACTCTGATTCGCGCGGCGGTCGGGGCCCAGGACCAGGACAGCTGGCGCCACGCGGCGGTCGGACAAGGCAAAACCGCGGTCATTGTCGGCGGAGAGGGGCGCATGGGGCGCTGGTTCGCTCGTTTCTTGACGGACCAGGGCTACGTGGTGGGCGCGCTCGACCTCCGAGCGACCGGTGACGAGCACGCCTGGGCTCAGGCGGCTCTGCCGACCGCTGACCTGGTCGTGTGCGCGACGCCTCCGGCCGCCACAGCAGCGCTGTACGAGCGCTGGATTCCAGCGCCGCCGGCCGGCGTCATTGTCGATATCGCCAGCATCAAGACACCCCTGATCGGGCCGATTCGCCAACTGCAAGCGACCGGTGCGTCTGTGGCGTCTGTCCATCCCCTATTCGGGCCGTCGGTGGTCCTGCTGCGCGAGTGCGACGTTGTCATCTGCGACACCGGTGACACAGGCGCCACGGCGATGGTGGAACAACTGTTTACCTCAACGACGGCGCGTCTGATCAACTTGCCGCTGGATGAACATGATCGGCTGATGGCCGACGTGCTGACGTTGGCGCACGCCACCGTCATCGCATTTGCGCTGGCGTTGCCCGACACGGCCGTGCCCGTACGGAGCACGACCCTCGGTGCCCTCCAGACGCTGTCGGCAAGTCTCGTGCGAGAGAGTCCGGACGTGTACTACGAAATCCAGGCCCTCAATCCTAACTCGGCCGGTGCGCTGGATCGTTTGGCGCGTGCCATCGGACGCGTGCGCGCGGCCGTCGAGGCGCGCGACTCGGAAAGCTTTAGTGCCTTGATGCGCGAAGGCGAGGAAAAGACGTCGCTCTATTCCTGATCAACGCCCTGACCTCGTGGCCTCCTGCGGTTGCCATGATATTCGAAATGAACTATAGTCAAATTCGAATGCCAACGGGAACTCCCGACACTCTCCTTCCTCTCAAGCACTCGACCTTCCGGGTGCTTCTGGCGCTGGCCGATGGTGAACTGCACGGATATGCGGTCATGCAGGCCCTGTCGGAGATCACCGGCGGGCGCGAGACGATCCTCCCAGGAACGCTCTACGCCGCGCTGGCCCGTATGGTCGACGACGGGATGATTGAGACGCGGGAAGGACCAGCCGATGATTCGAGTGGCGGTCCGAAGCGGCGCTACTATCGGCGAACCGAATTTGGCCGAGCGGTGGCGCGCGCCGAGTCCGAGCGCCTCCGGGCCCTGCTTGAGATTGCGCAGGCTCAGAACATCTTCTCCGGAGATACCAAGTGACCACCGTCAGTCAGGTCGCCGTTCGTCTGTACGCCTTGGCTCTGCGGGCGTTCCCTTCGAGACACCGGGCGATGTTCGCCTCCGAGATGGTCGAGGCCTTCGATCGAGGGGTGACGGCACGGGTATCTGAGCGTGGCGTCTTCAATGCGCTGATGTTCATCCTCGCCGCAATGGGCGACACCGCGGCCGCCGGTTCGGGAGAGCGACGTCGGGAGCGCGAGCGTGGTCGGCAGCACGAAATACGCCTCGGCCGACGTTCCCCTTGGAACGGTCTTGGCCGCGACCTCGCACATGCCGCTCGGACACTGACCAAGGCCCGTACGTTCAGCGTCGTCTGCGTGGTGTCGTTGGGTCTGGGACTCGGCGTCGTCTTCTCGATCTCGCTGTTTCTGCGTGGACTATCGGCCACGCCGCCCGGCGTACAGACTGACGGTCTGGTCGAGTTGGTTGTCACGCCGCAGGGGCCGCTTCGGGCGAAGTCGGGCGACTGGGCCATCGAGACGTGGTCGTACCCCGACTTCGAAGACCTGCGCACTGCCAACACCGGGGTGACGGTCACCGGTTGGGCCGTCGGCGGCACTGTGCTCCGTGCATCCGACGCCGAACCCAGGCGGGTATCGACGATGTACGTCTCGCCTGACTACTTCGCGTTGATAGGAGTCTCGCCGTCACAGGGGCGTGTGTTCGATCCGGCCGGTGAGGACGAGACGAACGCGCCGGCCGTTATCGTGAGCCATCAGCTCTGGGAGGGAAGTCTCGGCGCCGACCCCGCCATCGTCGGCTCGTCAATCACACTCAATCGTGCGGCCCACGTTGTCATTGGCGTGGCGCCGGCGGGGTTCGGTGGTCACATCGGTCGGAGAGGTGCCACCCAGGCCGACGTCTGGGTGCCGCTGCGTGAGCACCCGGCATTCGCGAACGGAAACGGCGCGGCACAGAAACGGGATGCCGACTGGATTCAGGTGGTTGGGCGACTGTCGTCCGATACCAGCCTTGCCGATGCGAACGGCGCCATTGCGTCTGTGATGTCAGGCTTGGCCGAGCGCTATCCGGCTAGCAATGAGCACAAAGGCGCTTCAGTGCAACCGTACTCCAGCACCGGCGCAAACCAGCGGATTGAGATGGCCATTATCGACGCCATGTTCCTGAGCCTTGCCGGCATGGTGCTGCTGGTTGTGTGTCTCAATGTCGCAGGCATGGTGTTGGTCCGCAGCGCCACGCGTGAGCGGGAGCTCGCGGTTCGGCTGGCGTTGGGCGCCAGTCGGGGCCGGCTTATCCGATACCTCATGTCCGAGGCAGCCGTACTCGCGTTGCTCGGCGGACTCCTCAGTCTGGCCGTGGTCTACGGCGGTGCGGCTGGCCTGGCTCGGTTGGCCGAAGTTCCGATTCCCGACGCTTGGAAGCTCACGCCGCTGAGAATCGCCCTGTGCTTCGTGATGTCGCTGGCCACTACGCTTGTCTTTGGGCTGATGCCCGCCGTGCGTTTCAGTCGAACGAGAGTGGTGATCGCCATCAAGGATGACGCGGCAGGCGCCGGGTGGCGGGTAGGTCGCGTCCATCGAATTGCCGTCGCGTTTCAGGCTGGAATCGCGCTGCCGTTCCTGGTCATCGGTGGCTTGCTGATCAATGGTGCGCGCATCACGTCCACTGACGATCTCGGTTTTCAACCCGAAGGGTTGTTCGGTGCGTCGCTGAGCGTCTCTGCGGCCGGGTACGTCGGCGCCGATGCCGAACTGCTCCTCCAAAGAGTTCAGGACACCCTGCGACAGTCAGCCAGCGTGACTTCCGTGACGGTCGCTGACGGTCTGCCGCTCGACTACAACTACCGTTCGACCCGGGTGTCCGCGGTCGACGGCGCCACTCGACTGCGGGCGCACACGACCCGCGTTGGCGACAACTATCTCGAGACTCTCGGGATACGTTTGCTTCGGGGACGGGCGATTGCCGATCGTGACCGTGCTGGCGGCGACCTGGTCGCCGTGCTCTCGGCGTCGCTGGCGACACGCCTGTTTCCTGGTGTGGAGCCCGTGGGGCAGCGCATTGTTTCGGCGCTTCAGGGGACTGAAGAGATGGAGTTTACGGTGGTTGGAGTGACGGCTGACGTGGCTGGAGCCCAGATGCAGACCACGCGGTATCAGGTCCTTGTGCCGCTGGCCCAGCATTCGTCGGCTCGCCACTATTTGATCGCTCGTGGCGCGCCGGGCGAAGCCGACCCACAATCGATGACCGGGGCCGTTGAGTCCGCCATTGTCGGTCTCGGTCCCGAATTCGGTCGGCCGACAGTGCTGACCGGCACGGCCCTGGTCCGCGACAACATTGACGATCTGCTTCAGCAGTCGACGATTGCCGGCGTGGTGGCCGCGGTGGCCCTGGCGCTGTCGGGGCTGGGTATCTATGGCGTGGTCGCGTTCATGGTTGCCACCCGGACACGCGAAATCGGCGTGAAAATCGCGCTGGGGGCGACGGGGCGTCGCGTCATGGGGAGCGTGCTGGTCGATGCGCTCACGCTCGCCGTCCCTGGACTCATCGGCGGCCTGCTCGTGGCCATCTTCTTCGTGCGCCAGTCGGGACTGCTGTGGTTCACGCTTGGCGTCACTGATCACATGGTCTACGTGATTGCTGCCGGAGCGGCGCTGGCCGTGGCACTGCTGGCGAGCCTCTCGTCGGCCCGCCGTGCCGCGGCCGTCCAGCCCCTCGACGCGATGCGGATGACGTGAGGTTCCACCGGTTGGACCGAGACGGCATTACAATCGGATGATGCCTCTCACACTGACCAACCGCGAACGTTCCAAACTCAAAGCCCGCGCACATGCCCTTGAACCAGTGGTGCACGTCGGAAACGCAGGCCTGTCAGACATGGTCGTGGCAGAGGTTGACCGTGCGCTGACGGCCCATGAGTTGATCAAGGTGAAACTGGGAGGCGCTGACCGCGAGGCACGGGCCGCTCTCGCTGGCGAAATCTGCTCAAGGACCGACGCGACCGATGTGCAACGTGTCGGGAAAATTGTCGTGCTTTGGCGTCCAAAGCCAGAGGAGGCGTCGTGACCAAACTCAGTCAGACGGTGGGCCTGGTGTTGATGGTGCTCGGGATTGCGGGCTATGTGATGACTGGGATGGCCAGTCTGACCGCCTTGATCCCGGCGGGCTTCGGGATGGTGCTTTCCGCGCTGGGGCGCTACGGTCGACATGAGGCCACGGGCAGGACGGCGATGCACGTGGCAATGGGCGTGGCCATGGTCGGGTTGCTCGGTTCGATGACCGGGCTCTTGTCGATGCCCGCACTGTTGTCTGGAGGTGATGTGGCGCGACCAGCAGCCACCATCTCGCGCAGCCTGATGGCCGTCATCCTGCTCGCCTACCTGGCCGCCGGTTTCAGGAGCTTCCAGACCGCGAGACGGGGCCGGTAAGGGCTGCAGGACTACTCCTTGGCTGCGGGTCGTCATAAACTACACCGATGTCTGCACCGCCCGTCTCTTCCGTGCCCGCCCCGGCGTCCACCAGCCTGCTCAGCGGCATCCTCGGCGATCTGCGTCACGCGTTTCGCCTGCTCTGAAAGGGCAAGGGGATGACGGCCACCACGCTGCTGACACTGGCCCTCTGCATTGGCGCCACCACAGCGATCTCGTCTACGGTCTACTCGCTCATGTTGAAGCCGCTGCCGTTCGACGAACCGGAAGGCATCGTCGAACTCTACACCTCGGCGATGAAGGCCGGGTTGCCTCATATGCCGGCCAACGTGCCGTTCTACCTTGATTATTCGGAGAACGCGGTGTCGGCTTCGTGCTGCTCATCGGTTGCGTGAACGTCGCGAACCTGCTGCTGGTGGGCGCCAACGCCCGGCAGTCCGAGTTGGCCATCCGGTCGGCGCTCGGGGACGGACGCAGAACGATCGCCCGACAGCTCATGATGGAAAGCCTCCTGCTGACGTCTATGGGAGCCATCCTTGGCATGGGACTGGCGTGGGGCGCGCTGCGGGTGACGAATATCTATATGGCGAGTCTGTTACCGCAGGCGCTGCCGGCGACCCTCGACCTGCGGGTGCTTGGTTTTGCCGTGGTGCTCACCATTGCCGTGGGTGTGCTCATTGGCCTGATTCCCGTGTTTCACATCCTGCGAACGAACCTGGCTGAGGTGATCCAGCAGAGCTCACGCAGCACCTCTTCGGGGCGCGGCGTCCGGGCCCTGAGCAGCGTGCTGGTGGTGTCCCAGGTGGCGGTGGCCCTGGTGCTGCTGACCGGCCCGGTCTGCTGATCCAGATCTTTGCCCGCGCCCTGGAAGTGAATGTCGGCTTCAACCCGCAGGGCGTGGTGACCGGCAGAGTCGCGCTGCCCCGGGCTCACCGGGCCAGTCCTGAAGCCGCCGCCAAGATCCGCGTACGGCTGTTGGAAGCGATGCGCGACATCCCCGGTACGACGTCGGCCTCACTGGCGGCCGCCACGCCGTTCCAGGGTGGCCTGCCGATCAACGCGTTCAGTTTGGAGCAAGACACGCTGCCGCCAGGCTCGCCGCAACCGGGGCCTTCCGCGTGGTGGTCACGGCGGACTATCTCGAGACCTTGGGACTGAATCTGCTCGAAGGACGTTTCTACGAAGAGGCAGACGTGACATCGGGCCGGCCTCTGTTTGTGGTGGACCAGAGCTTCGCCCGCAAGTTCTTCGCAGACCGGTCGGCGATCGGCGGCCGATTCAGTTTCGGGGGAACGCCTGACGACGATGCGGACTGGCCCGTGATTATCGGCGTAGTCGAAGACGTGCCTCATAACGGCATGGAAGAGAAGAGTGGGAATCCGTTCATTTATCAACTGCTGTCGGCCGGGCAACCGGGTGTGCTGACGCTGTTCCTCCGAACCAACCGACCTTCGGCCGAGGTGGTGGCCGCTCTGCGCGAGAAGGTTCTCGGCATTGACTCGGCCATTCCGCTCTTTGACGCGGGACCGTTGACCGAGGCGGTGGACTCATCCTTCGATAGCCGCCGGGCCCTGATGCTGCTCCTGACCGCCTTCGCGGGCTTGGCCCTGTTCCTCTCCGCGCTGGGCATCTACGGTGTGCTGGCGTACGACGTGTCGCAGCGCACACGCGAGATCGGCGTGCGCGGGGCCGTCGGAGCCTCACGCGGAGGAATCATCGGTCTAGTCCTGAAGCAGGGCCTGTTGAAGGCCGGCGTCGGCGTGGTGATCGGTCTGGTGGGAGCGGTGCTGCTCAGCAGCTACATGACGAGCTTGCTCTTCGAGGTGCAACCCACCGAACCGGTCGTCTACGTCATGGTGGCTGCGGTGCTGGTGGCGGTTGCTGCGTTGGCGAGCTATCTGCCAGCCTTACGCGCGGCACGGATTAATCCACTGACCGCGCTGCGCGACTAGACCGATCCCCTGGGAATTGTGACGCCCGATGAGTGGCGCCGAAAGCACTCGACCGCATGGTCGTTGACGATGCCGACGGCCTGCATCCAGGCGTAGACGATCGTGGGCCCCACGAACTTGAAGCCGCGCCCCTTGAGCTCTTTGGAGATGTGCTCGGACAGCGGTGACGTCGCGGGCAGGGTCTTGCCGTCACCCGTCACCACTTCCCCTGCCGCAAACGACCAGCAGAAGTCATTGAAACGCTCACCGTCCTTCTGCATGTCGCAGTAGATCTGGGCTCCACTGATTGTTGCTGTGATTTTGGCTCTTGCACGGATGATGCCTGCGTTGCCCATCAAGCGCTCGATGTCGGCCGGACCGTACCGCGCGACTGTTTCGGGATTGAAGCCGGCGAACGCCTGTCGGAACGCATCCCGCTTCCGTAGAACGGTAATCCAGGCCAGCCCAGCCTGGAACCCCTCCAACATCAGCATTTCCCACAGCATTCGCGAATCGTGCTGGGGCACGCCCCATTCCTCGTCATGGTATGTGCGCATCAGCGGGTCACTCCCTGCCCAGAGGCAGCGGCTGTTTTCGTCGGTCATAGATGGGCCTCAACACGAACGCTCTTGATACGATACGGCACTCTACCGTTGACGGAGTCTTTCCATGGAGTCATTCCAATAATGGGCAACCGATACCTCAAGCACAGGTCCGTTGGCGTCGTTGCGTTGATCATCAGCGCCCTTGTGGCCGCTCCTGCCGCTCGAAGGAGTCCGCAGAGTGCGGCTGACACACTCAACGCACTCGTGAGCAGCTACACGGCCGAGCGCAAAGCCATCATTGGAGCACCGGTGCCGGTCGAGGGCGCGCTGAAGGTGGACCAGGGGCCGATGGGGACGCCGGAACAGGCTGCCACGTTGGCGGCTCAGGCCGAGAGCTTCCTCAAGAAATTGACTGCGATCGACGTGGCGCAGCTCACGCACGACGAATGGGTGCTCCACGGCATCCTGGAGTATCAGGTCCGCCTCGATGCCGGGAACTCCGCAGCGTTCTTCTGGTTGCCAAGTCTTGTCACGCCCTACTCCTCGCCCCTGCGAGCACTCACCACCCCCTTCGTCGCCGCCACCCTGAGCACGGCCGAAGACCTCGCCGCGTATCTCACCGGTCTGGCGCAGCTGCCGGCCACAATGAGGGCGTACGAGGTGAGGCTGGAACAACAGGCGGAACACGGCGTCGCCCTACCCGAAGAGGAACTGCGACTGTCGATTCCCTTTGTCCGTTCGTTTGCCGTGGCTTCAGACAGCAGCCCCCTTGCTGTTGCGGCGACGCGCTTGAGCGAGTTTTCGGAAAGCGAGCGATTGGAGTTTCAAAAGAAAGTTGCCGACTCGATCGCTACGATGGTCAATCCCTCCATCGAACGCTTGGCCGCCTATCTCGACGGGCCGTATCGTACCCGCACAGTCGCGTCGGTTGGCCAATCACAATACCCGAACGGTGACGCCTTCTATCGATACCAGATTTTTCGCCACACGGGTCTCGACATGAGCCCGCAACAGATCCACGACCGCGGCCTTGCGGAAGTGGTCCGGATCAATCAGGACCTCGACTTACTGCGGATTGAAGCGAACTTCGAGGGTTCGCTGGCAGAGTTCAAGACGTTCCTGCGCACAGACGAACGTTTCTATCCAGAAGCGTCGGAAGAGTTGGGAGAGCGCATGATGGCGGCGATTCGGTTGATTGAACCGAAGATGCCCGAGTACTTTTCCAAGATGCCCAAGGCCCCTTACGGCGTGCGCCGGTTGGCGCCTGAGCTCGAACCCTCGATGACGTACGGCTACTACGGCCTTCCCAGCGCGCAGCAATCCACCGGCTACTACTACTACAACGGTCTCAATCCCGAGACCCGATCGTTGACGATGGTGACGGCGATCATCTTTCACGAACTGTTGCCGGGACACCACTATCAGCTGAACCTGCGCAACGAGAACTCGAATCTGACCGGCATGCGGAAGACGGCGATGTATACCGCCTACACCGAAGGCTGGGGCGAGTACGCGTCGGACCTCGCGAGAGAGATGGGGGCCTATCCTGACGTCTACGCGAAGGCGGGCCGCCTTGGCATGGACCTTTTCACGTCATCGCGTCTGGTGGTCGATACCGGCATGAACGCGCTCGGCTGGTCGCGCGAACGGGCGATGCAGTTCATGAAAGACAACACGTTCGAGTCGGACGCGCAAATCGACACCGAGTCTCTGCGGTATTCCACCGACATGCCGGGGCAGGCGCTGGCCTACAAGCTGGGTGCGCTCAAGATTCGCGATGCCCGCGAACGAGTCGAGCAGGCGCAGGGCGCAGCCTTCGACATTCGCAAATTCCACGACTACCTGCTCGACGCAGGCGAAATGCCGCTGGGGATGTTTGACCAGCACTTCACGTGCTGGCTCGACGGCGAACAGCACCGGAAAACTGAGAAGTAGAGACGTCAGGAGTGGTGACCGATTCCGTTCTGACACATCTGCTTCGCCGCGGTGAATACCTCACCGATGGCGGGGCCCTGTGTCTTGGTGGAGACTGCCCGCACTGTCTCGCCACCGTCGATGGCGTGGCCTATGTGCGCACATGCCAGACGCCGTTTCGTCAGCGGCTCTCAGTGCAAGCCCATCCGGCCGGTGACCTGCCGAGGCTTGAGAGCCGGGGCGAGCGGGCGCCCGTCCCTGCCCGCACCATCCACTGCGACGTGGTGGTCATCGGCCAGGGCCCTGCCGGGCGGCGAGCCGCAGAGGAGGCCCGCACCGACGGCAAGCACGTCGTCACACTGGATTCTGGAGACGGGCAGGATGCCATCGGCATCTATCCCGGCCCGCTCGTCGTTGCCCGAACGAACGACAGTATGTGGCAGCTGTACCCGCGCGATGAAATCATCGTCGCGACCGGCGCCGCTGAGATTCAGCCCGTGGCTCCCGGTAACGATCTCCGCGGGCTTGTGACCGCACGCGCGACGACTGTGTTGGCGGCGGCCGGCGTCACTCTCGGTCGAGTGGTTGCAGTGGGGACACCACCTGAAGGCGTCGTGGCGACCAGCGTGTCCGGCGAATTGGTGCGCTTTGAACCCGCGGCGGCCGATCCGCGACGCGTGGGCGCGGTCGTGCTGCGCGACTCGTTGGGCACGGAACACTCGCACCCATGCGACACCGTCTCCCTGGGGCTTGGCCTGACGCCACGCGATGCGTTGCTGCGCATGGCCCGAGGCATGAACGTCCGAGGTGTCGGCGATGTGCTGTTGCCACCCGACGTGCCGCCCTGTCCTTTGGATGGCACGGTGTGTCCGTGTTCAGGAGTCACCGTCGAAGACCTGCGGTCCGTACACGCACGCGGCTTCTGCGAACTCGACCTCGTCAAACGCGCCACCCTGGCCGGGACAGGGCCGTGCCAAGGGGCGGCCTGTGTGCCGCACATCCGTGCGTTCCTCGCCGCTCAGGGCGCTGACCTGCCGACCCCGTTCACTGCGCGGCCGGTGACGCGCCAGTTGACGCTTGGGGAGGTGGCGGCCGGAGCGCATCATGTGGCGACGCCACGAACGGCCCTTGATGCCGAACACCGGGCACTGGGGGCCCACATGGAACGGCTTGGCGGCTGGTGGAGGCCGTGGCACTACGGTGACGTCGAGGCTGAGTACACGGCGGTTCGGACTGGCGTCTCAATCTGCGACGTCAGCACGCTGGGCAAGATGCAGGTGTCAGGTCCTGATGCGGTGGCCCTGCTCGAACACCTCTATCCGGTGCCGATCAGCTCACTGGCGACTGGTCGCTCCCGCTATGTCCTCATGCTCGACGAGCGTGGCTACGTGGCAGACGATGGCCTGGTGTGTCGCGATGGAGACACGCGGTTCACCCTGACGTTCACGAGTGGTGGATCAACCTTTGCTGAGCTCTGGGTGCGCGACTGGGCTGAGTCGCTGAAGCTCGATGTTCGTGTCATGAATCAGACGATGTCGCTTGGGGCTATCAATGTGACTGGCCCACGCGCCAAGGAATTACTCGTTCGCGCCGGTGTGACCGATCCCCCTGGCTTCCTGCGCCACGGCACCGCGACCGTGGCAGGGGTCCCGTGTCGACTGTTCCGCCTCAGCTTTACCGGAGAGGTGTCATTCGAGCTCCACCATGCCGCGGCCGATTCGGTGACGCTGTGGCAGGGATTGATGCGTCTTGGTGCTGACCTTGGCGTTCGGCCACACGGCCTGGAAGCGCTGATGAAACTCCGCCTCGAAATGGGCCACATCATCGTCGGTCAAGATACGGACTTCGATTCCACGCCGCGTCGGCTCAATCACGAGTGGGCCGTGCGTCTGGAGAAGCCATCGTTCGTTGGTCGCGCAGCGATTCTCCGCACCAACAAGCTGCCGCTCGACCGGCAGTTGTGCATGTTTGAGATGGACGGCAACGCGCCGGCCGAGGGTGCCACCATCTGGCTCGGCGCTGAGTACGTGGGTGATGTGACATCCAGCACGTGGTCTCCGACGCTGGGACGATCGGTGATGCTCGGGTGGGTGCGCCTGCAGCCGGGCGGCAACGATGAACCGGACGAGCTGCCGACGAAGGTGAGCATTGATGGTCAGCACGCTCGTCGAGTGACGAGACGATCCTTTGATCCGGAGGGAATCCGTGCACGCGCCTGAACGTCTGCACTGCACCAGAATCGTCGCGACACCAACAGCTTTGGATACCGCTGCGTGGCCAGGCGGGGCAGTGGTGTTGAGAGTGGCGGCTGACGAAGCGCTCGTGGCCGCCCCTGTTGAGTTAGACGTGGTGTCCGATCCGCACGCGATTGTCGAACCTGAAACCGCGTTCTGCGGAGTGTGGGTTGAGGTCGAGGAGGCTCTGGCGTTTCTTGAGCGCGAGTGCGACTGGGAACTGCCGACCGAACGTCCGGCGTTCGCCCAGGGTGCCGTCGCGGGGTTGCCGGTGAAGCTGTGGTTTGCGGCCGACGGGGACGATCGTGTGCTGTTCGTGGTGCCGGCGCCATTTGTCGTCGACTTTGTGGAGCGCTGGTCATGAACGAGGCCGTGGAACGTCTCGTCGATCTGCGCTGGCCGAGTCAGGTCAAATCTGCGTATGACGTCGTGATTATCGGCGGCGGCGGCCATGGCCTCGCAACGGCGTACTATCTCGCCACAAGACACGGCATCACGAATGTCGCGGTCATCGAAAAAGGCTACATCGGTTCGGGCAACTCCGGACGGAACACGACCATCATCCGGGCGAACTACGGCATTCCCGAGGCCGTCAGGTTCTACCAGCATAGTCTCGAGATGTACGGGCGGCTCGAACAGGAGACGGGCCGCGACGTGATGCATGCCACCAAAGGTCTGCTCTGGATTGCGCACAGTGAGGCCGGTGTGCGGCAGGAGCGGGCGCGGGCCGAGATCAACACTGCGTTTGGATCGAAGACCGAGTACGTTGACCCGAAAACGATCCAGGACATTTGTCCCCAGCTCGACATGACGGGCCAGGGGGTGTGGCCCATCTACGGCGCCTCCTACCATCCGTCGGGGGCCAGTGCACGGCATGACCGGGTCGTGTGGGCCTATGCCGAGGGCGCAATGCGGCTGGGCGTTCACGTGCACCAGCGAACGGCGGTGACCGGATTCCTCAGAGATGGCGACCGTGTGGTTGGTGTCGAGACCACGGCTGGTTCCATCGCGGCTGGGGTTGTTGTGTCAGCCGTTGGGGGGCACGTCACCACGCTGGCGTCGATGGTGGGGCTGCGGTTACCGATTCGGACACATCAATTGCAGGCGTTTGTCACCAATCGCTACGCGCAGGCGTTTGGTCCCATTGTGGCGTCATCTGGTTTGGGCGTCTATGCGTCGCAGCCGGCCAAGGGCGAGATGTTGATCGGCGCCGAGATTGACCGTGCTCCCGCCTACGCCTACGATGCGGGTCATTCGTTCCTTCGTAGCTGTGCGTTCCGGAGCATCGCCCTGCTGCCGTTCCTGCGCGACCTCCGAGTGCTTCGGCAGTGGACCGGCGTTTGCGACATGAGCGCGGACTATTCACCGATCATGGGGTTCACTGGTGTGCCGAACCTGCTGGTCACCACCGGCTGGGGGACGTGGGGATTCAAGGCCATTCCGGCCGGAGGCGAGCAGATGGCCGAACTCATCGCAACCGGCCGGACCCCAGCCTTGATCGCGCCGTTCGCGTTGGATCGGTTCGCCAATGATCGGACGATGGCCGATCGGGGATCGGCAGGGACACACTGATGACCATCAGACGCTTGCGCATTTCGTGTCCACACTGCGGCGTTCGCGCCGTTGAGGAATTTGTGCACGGCGAAATTCCAACTATTCCCGAGGGGATTGTCGAGCCTGAGGCTCGTGATCTCGACCGAGCGTTCATGCACACCAATGCCGAGGGCGTGGTCGTCGAGCGATGGTTCCATGCGTTTGGTTGCCGCCGGTGGTTAACCTTGGCGCGCGACACACGCACGAACGATATTCCGGACAATAGGGGGTGAGTGCTGGCTACCTGATCAGCCCAAGACTCGTGAGGAGGACGAGCCCAACCGCGATCGGAATCAGAATCAGGACGGCAGGCCGCAGCAGTCCGGTGATCCGCAACCGTCCAGCGCCCACATTCACGTCGTCGCGGAAGCCATCAAACTTCCAGACGACGACCGTGTACAGAACGAGCGCCAGGCCACCGGCGGGAAGCAGGAAGTTCGTCGTGACAGCATCGATCAGCCCGAAGAGTGTCAGGCCCCACGCCCGTACGCCCGACCATGGCCCCTCTCCCAGAATGACCAGCGTCGAGAGCACGGCCCACATGCCGCCGGCGGTTAGCGAGGCCTTGGCTCGACTGACACCGTAACCGTCCATCAATGACGCGACGATCACCTCAAAGATCGCGATCGCTGACGTGATGCCGGCCAGCAGCAAAAGGAAAAAGAACGCGACGCCGAAGAACACGCCACCAGGCATCTGGCCGAAGAGCTGCGGCATCGTGACGAAGAGCAGCCCTGGGCCGGCATCCGGGGCGATGTTGAATGCAAACAGGGCCGGAAAGATGACCAGTCCGGCAAGAATGGCCACGCCGGTGTCGCAGGCCACGACGATCGCAATGTTGCCCGGCACGTCGCTCTCGCGGGGGTGCATGTAGCCGCCGAAGGCGAAGCCCGCCGCCATGCCGACGCCGAGTGAGAAGAAGGCTTGGCCAAGGGCCGCAAGCACCATCGTGGCGTTGATCCGCGAAAAATCAGGCGTCAGGAACCATGCCAGGCCTTCCTTCGCGCCCGGGAGTGTCATCGACTGAATCGCGAGCACGATCATCAGCACAAACAGCATCGGCATGGCGACGCGCGCGAGCCTCTCAAGTCCGATGCCAAGACCGCGGCTGATGATCAGGGTCATCACACCAAGCGACAGCAGCGTATAAAAGACGAGTGGCCCCGGTGTCGTCGTGAATGTGGTGAACGCCACCTGCAACTGATCGGCGGGCATGCTGTTGAGGTCACCAGAGAGCGCCATCACGAAGTAGCCGACGATCCAGCCAATCAGCATGACGTAGTACGCGTTGATGGCGACGGCGGCCGTCATCCCCATCCAGGGAATGACGTTCCACGGGTTGGTGCGGCTGCCCAGCAGTGTGGCCATCCCGGCAATCGGGCTCAACTGTGCCTTTCGACCCAGTCCGACCTCGATCATCATCAGCGGCACACCGATCACGGCGACGATGAGGAGGTAGACGAGCAGGAAGGCGCCACCCCCATTCATGCCGGTCATGTACGGGAAGCGCCAGATGTTGCCCAGGCCGACGGCAAAGCCGGCCGTGGCCATAATGAAGCCAAACCGGCTGCCCCACGCCTCTCGCACGGCCACTACCAGGCGACCGCCGCACTGTTGTTCCGATTGTGCGATGCGGCTCGCAGTAAACCAGTGACTGGGTCACGACTGATGCCGACCCAGAGCCCTTCGCCGCCAAACCGCATCCGGCTGGCCGGAATTTCCTGATACGCGTACCCGATGGCGTCGAGCACGGATTTTTCGAAGCGGCCCTCAGGGACCCGCGCCACCCATTGACCTGCACTGTCGACGGTGGGCATGAGCAGGTCAGGCGCATTGACCGCTTCCTCCACCGTCATACCAAAGCCGATGACCCCAAGCAGGGCCTGCAAGGTGCGGATGTGCAGACCTGAGCCCATGGACGCGAAGCCGAGCACGGCCGTTCCGTCCTTGAGCAGAATGCCTGTTTCTGTCGGCGCTGGAAGCCGGCTGCCGGGCGGCAGGGCAGCGATTGCCGCCTGTTGGAATGACGCCGGGTCACCGATCGAGATGCCGTCAATGTTGATCGCCGTCCGACCCCAGTCGACGCAGTTGATGCTCTGTGTGATGGCCGCGATGTTGCCGTCGCTGTCGATCGCCACGACATCGTCAGAGTGGCCTGGGGAGGACGGTGACTTCCAGCGCATGGGCAGACCGCCGGCCTCGATCCGTTTCCACAGCGCGGCAGCTCGAGCGGGGGTCAGGCGTGCGTCGGCTGAGGGGTCAAGATCCGGGAATAACTGCGCGATCGTCGCCGGAGGCAGGAGTCCGACCATCGAAATGTCCAGGAGCTTCCTCAGGGTTGCCGCCGATTGAGAGGGCGCGGCGTCTCCGGCGAGTCCTGCGGCCTCGGCCAGCAATTGCGCTTCGATGAGACTCGGCCCCCCAGCATTCGGCGGCCGGTTGGTGTAAATCTCGTAGTCACCCACCGTGGCCACGAGCGGTTCGTCCCAGATGACGTCATAGGAGGCAAGGTCTGCTTCCGTCATCTTGCCTCCGTCGGCCGCAATCGCCGCGACCAATTTCTTGGCCCATGGCCCTTTGTACATATAGTCCGTACCCTGGAGCGCCACGGCGCGAAGCGTCTCAGCCAGTGCCGGCTGTGTGAAGGTGTCACCGGTGACGTAGTCTGAGCCGTCATCCTTGATGAACAGCGCCCGTGTCTCGGGTAATCGCGACAAGTCCTCGTGTCGAAACTCAAACTTATCGGCAAGGTGGCTGGTCACCGGCATTCCACCTTCGGCGATTTCGATCGCTGGCTCGAAGAGGTGTGCAAAGGGCAGGCGACCAAACCTGTCATGGGCGGCGCCGACGCCCTTCATGAATCCGCCGACCAGGGCCGTGCGTCCGCTCGCCGCCGTGCCGCGCAGGCCTTCGAGCGATGACATATTGAGGCTGCCTGGAATGGTGCCGGGCGACGTTTCGCCGCGCACGGTGTTCCACTCGGCGTTCATTGTGTAGACCTTGCCGGACGACGCCTCGTAGTAGACCAGCGACATGATGCCGAAGTAGCTGATGGGGGCTCCGGCCGTCAGTGCCACCTGAGTGACTGCCGCCGTCATGGCGGCATCAATCGCGTTGCCTCCCTGCTTGAGGGCCTCGAGTCCGGCGCGCGCTGCCAGGCCGTTGTAGGCCACCGTGACCGCGCCGTTGCTTCCGGACGCGGCACCTGCGCTGGTGCGGTCGACGCCCTGAGCGCGGATGAACTGGTCGTACTCCCCGGCTGGCCACTGCGATGGTGAAAGGTCCACAGCGGTAGCGGCCGGTCGGCACGCAGGGGCGCCGAGAACAAGCATGAGGGGAAGCGCGAGCAATCGGATCCGCATGGGCGGACAGTAGGCGAGGTACGTGTGTTGGGTCAACCGGGCCTACCCGCCGGCGATTGTCCCAATGACCAGGAACGGGTGCGTTTGAACTCCCACGGATGCGGTGTGCCGTCGTACCACATGTGGGTGCCGGGTACCCCGTCGTACGCGAACTGTGCTCATGGCCCGAGATTCTATCGTTCTGTGGGACAATCCGGGCCATGAAAAAGATGGTCCTGCTACTTGTGCTCGCGAGTGTGTCGTGTGCGTCGGAGCCTGCGGTCAGTCCTGAGGTTCAGGCGTGGCAGACGCGCGCTGACGGCGTGACGATCATCCGCGACGACTGGGGCGTGCCGCACATTTACGGTAAGACCGACGCCGACGTGGTCTTCGGGTTGATGTACGCCCAGGCAGAGGACGACTTCAACCGGGTGGAGACCAACTTCATCAACTCCCAGGGCCGGTTGGCTGAGGCGGAGGGAGAGGCGGAGATCTACCGCGACTTGCGCATGAAACTCTTCATCGACCCCGCTGACCTCAAGGCGCAGTACGCGGAGGCGGAAGACTGGCTGAAGGCCCTCATGGATGCGTGGGCCGACGGACTCAACTTTTATCTGTACACGCATCCCGACGTCACCCCACGCGTGATCACCCGTTTCGAGCCGTGGATGGCACTCAGCTTCAGCGAGGGCAGCATCGGCGGTGACATCGAGCGGGTGAACCTTGCCGCACTCGAGGCCTTTTACGGCGCGTCGGCGCCCGAGCCCGGCGTCGTGACGCTGCTGGAAAATGCCACGAGTGCAGAGGAGTCCGGACTCGATTGGCCGGCTGAGCCGACCGGATCGAACGGCTTCGCTATCGCCGGTGTCAACACGGCCTCAGGTAAGGCCCAACTGCTGATCAATCCACATACGTCGTTTTTCTTCCGGGAGGAAGCCCAGGTCGTGAGCGAAGAGGGCCTCAATGCGTACGGCGCTCTGACGTGGGGGCAGTTCTTCGTGTATCAGGGGTTCAATGACAAGGCGGGCTGGATGCACACGTCGAGCAGTGTGGACAACATCGACGAATACCTCGAGACCGTGACGAAGCAGGCCGACGGGACTTACACCTACCGCGTCGGGAACGAAGAGCGCCCTCTGGTCGCCCGCACCGTGACTGTGCCGTACACGTCTGCGGCTGGGATGGCGGAGAGGAGCTTTACCGTTTACAGGACACACCGAGGGCCCATCGTGCGTTCGGCCGACGGCAAGTGGGTCAGCGTGCGTCTCATGGATGAGCCCCTCACGGCCCTCACGCAGTCGTACCTCCGGACCAAAGCGCGCGGGCTTGACGAATACAAGGAGGTGATGGCGTTGCACACGAATTCCTCCAACAACACACTCTTTGCGGACGCCGATGGCAACATCGCCTACTTTCACTCCAACTTCATACCGAGACGTGATCCGGCGTTCGATTGGACGAAGCCGGTGGACGGCGCCAACGCCGCGACCGAATGGGACGGCCTGCTGTCGTTTGAGGAGTCGCCCAATGTCGTGAACCCGCCCAATGGATGGGTGTACAACACCAATAACTATCCGTTCTCGGCGGCCGGGAGGAACAGTCCGAAGCAGGCGGACTTTCCAGCGTACGTGGACTCGGGCAGCGAGAACCCCCGCGGTGTGCACGCCATCCGTGTGCTCGACGGGAAAACAGGTTTCACGCTCGACACCCTGATTGCAGCCGCCTATGACAGTGCGCTGCCAGAGTTCGAGACCCAGGTGCCCCTCTTGTTGCGGGCCCACGCAGCGGCATCCGCATCAAACCCGCTGAAGGCCAAGCTGGCCGAGCCCATTGCTGCGTTGCGGCAGTGGGACGTTCGGTGGTCGGCCACCTCAGTGCCCACTTCGGTGGCGATGTTCTATGGCGATGAGTTGTGGCGACAAGTTAGCGGAGAGGCACGCAGAGCCGGCATGTCGGTCTACGAGTACATGACGCGTCGCGCCACACCGCAGCGGCGCCTCGAGGCACTCGACGCCGCCGTGACACGACTGCAGACAGACTTTGGCACCTGGCAGACGCCGTGGGGCGAGATCAACCGCTTCCAGCGCCTGACGTCGGACATCGTCCAGACGTTTGACGACGCGATGCCCAGCACTCCGGTGATGTTTGCGTCAGCCCGCTGGGGGTCACTGGCGTCCTTTGGTGCCCGCCCCTATCCGGGGACGAAGAAGTGGTACGGCACCAGTGGCAACAGTTTCGTAGCCGTCGTCGAATTCGGTGAGCAAGTCAAGGCCAAGGCGGTGACTGCTGGCGGGCTGAACAGTGTGCCAGGGTCGAAGCACTTCAACGATCAGGCCGAGGCGTACGCCACAGGCAACCTGCGCGACGTGTACTTTTATCGCGCCCAGCTCGAAGGGCATATCGAGCGCGAGTACCACCCGGGACAACGGTAGACGGCTTCGGTCGGACTGGCCACTAGTCGCCCGACAGGGCGGCGACAGGATTGATGCGGGCGACCCGACGCGCGGGAAGGAAACTGGCTGTCAGGCTCACGGCCGCGAGCGTCGCCGTGACTGCAACCAGGACTCCCGGGTCGCGAGGGTCAACGTGGTACAGCACGGGAGCAAGCGGTCCGGAGGCGAACAGCGCCAGGGTCAGTCCGATCGCCAGGCCGATGGCGAGTTGGATCACACTGCGTCGCATGATGAGGGTTGTCAGCTGTCCCGTCTTTGCACCCAGGGCCAGGCGGACTCCCATCTCGCGCGTGCGCTGCGTCACCGTGAACGACACGACGCCATAGAGGCCCGCCGCGGCCAGTAGCAGCGCACAGATGCCGAACGCCATGAAGAACGTCCCAAACAACGTGTAGAAGGAGGTCTGGCGGCCGATGACGGTTCGCATCGTGTCCGTCTCGTAGATGGCCAGCCCTGGATCGAGCGACGCGACCGCGCCCCGAAGCGACGAGGTCGCGGACGCCGGATCTCCTTTGGTGCGGCCCGCGATCCGAACACCGTTCGCGACATCGCTTTGCGCGATGGGAATGTAGTAGCCGATCGGGTTGGCATTGCTGTTCCCAATCCCTTCCATCAGCAGATCGGGGACCACACCGACGATGGTCAGCCACGGCTCGCTGCGGTTCTTGATCATGCGTTTCATCGTGCGGCCAACGGCCTCTTCGCCGTTGAAGAGGACTCGCGCGAACGATTCGTTCACAATAGCCACCGGCTGGCTTGTGGCGTTGTCACCGGGTGTGAACGCGCGGCCGCGCAGCACGGGCGTCTGAAACGTGTCGAAGTAGCCCTCAGTGACAATGCCTTCCCGGACCTGCGGGTATTCGGTCTCCTGTGGATACGGCTGGCCCGCGACCTGTACGGCAATCAGGCCGTTGCCTGCCGCCGGCAGTCCGTCCGACAGGGTTGCCGCCTCTGCCACAGATAACGCCTGCAGTCGGGGCAGCAGTTGCTCGAAGAAGCGGATGCTCGCAGCCGAGTCTGGGTATGTCTCTCGCGGGAGGTCGATGCGTGCGGTGAGCACGTTATCGATCGCAAACGGCATATCCAGGGTCTTGAGCTGCACGACGCTCTTGATCATGAGTCCCGCTGCAATGAGCAGGAGGCACGACAGCGCCAGTTCGGTCACGACCAAGCCGCTGCTGAACCGGCCGAGACGGCCGCTCGTGGAGGCCCGGCTGTCTTCTTTCAAGCGCCACGGACTCATCGACCCGAGCCGCGTGGAGGGCAGGAAGGCCTCAGGCGAACAGGCTGGTGGCCACGATCACGGCAACGACGAACAGCATGACGCGGTAGTCCAGTTCAAAGGTGATCCAGAAGGGTGGCGGGTTGGCGGACACTTGCTGGATGAACCAGCCCATCCCCAGTGAGCTCAGGAGGATGCCCAAACCGCCGCCCAGGACGGCGAGCACAAAGACTTCCGTGAGGTGCTGGCGGACGATCCGGGCACGACCCGCGCCGAGCGCCATCCGTACGGCGACCTCTCGGCCTCGCAGTGAGGCGCGCGCCATGAGCAGGTTCGACACATTCACGCATGCAATCAGCAAGACGCCGATCCCGGCGCCGAGCATCGTGAACAACAAGGCGTACAACTCCGGTCCGATCGCCATTTCGGTAAAGGGCATTACGTTTGCGCCCATGCCGGTGTTGGTCTCCGGAAACTCTGTCTCGAGCTGCGCCGCGATGGTCGTGGCCTGTACGCGGGCCTGGCCAGTGTCACGGCCGGCGTCAGGCGCCCGACGACCCCGTAGCTTGGACCCTCTCCTCGAGGCGTCGCGAGCGGGTCCACCACCAGCGGCACCCAGAGTTGCTCCTGAAACGGGAACGCAAATGTCTCTGGCATCACGCCCACGATTGTCCGAACCGTCCCCTCCGCCCGGATCGTCGTGCCAACGATGTTGGCCGCGCCGCCGAATCGTTGCTGCCAGAGGTTGTATCCGATCAAGATCACGGGTGCCCCGCCAGGGCGATCGTCCCCATCAACGAACCCTCGTCCGTCAATCGGTTGCACGCCGAGCGTCTCGAAGGCCGAGACGGTCAGGTGACCCGCCGTGTAGCGTTCGGGCCGCCCCTCTTCATTCGACAGGTTCAGGGGGACGGCCGCAAACGCGCCGAACTGTTCAAATGAGGTCTGCCGTACCAGAAACTCGGCAAAATTGTGCACGGTGACCTGTTGCTGCGGCTGACTCTGCGACGGGTTGGTGGTCACCAACGAGACGACGCGGTCCGCGTCGGGGAAGGGGAGGCCCTTGAACAGGCCGCCGTTCACGACGCTGAACACCGTGGTGCTCAGTCCGATCCCAAGCCCGAGTGTCAGCACCGCTACTGACGACAGCATTGGATACTTGATCACCATCCGGATGCCAGATCGAAGGTCCCGAAGCGCGTGGTCCATGTCCATGACAGACGAGTGCCGTGGCCCCAAGGCTCGAGGGCGTCGTGAAGGGGCGGCTCGAATGCCACTAGAATGGGGCACCGTGACCACACGCCGTTCCCTTGTCGTCCTCACCTGTTTCCTCAGCGGCGGGCTTGTTCTCACGGCGGCCGTGCCGGTGGACCCGGCTTCGTCGTCGACACAACAGGCGGATGCGTGGCGACAGTGGGGAGGTCCGTCCCGCAACTTCGTGGTCGATGCGGCGCCACTGGCGGCAGAGTGGCCCGAAGGTGGCCCCACCCGCGTGTGGCGTCGGCCGTTGGGCGATGGCCATTCGTCGATCCTCGTCGAGGACGGTCGGCTGTACACGATGTATCGACCGGCACCCGAGAGCGGCGGTGGCCAGTGGGCGGCCGAGGAGGCGGTCATCGCGCTCGACGAAGCGACCGGTAAGACCGTGTGGGAGCATCGCTACCCCGCGCGGCCGCTGGCGTTCCGTTTCGGCGCCGGCCCCTACGCGACGCCCCTTATCGTCGGCAGTCGGCTGTTCTCGCTTGGCACCAACAACCAGCTTTTCGCCCTCGACAAACAGACGGGTGCCGTCGTGTGGTCCCACGATCTTGTGCAGGATTTCGGCGCGCGGGAAACGCTGGTTCGACCGGCAGTTAAGGCCGGCATGTCCGGCAGTCCGCTGGCGTTCCAGGACACCGTGATCGTCCCGGCCGGCGGACCGGGTCAATCCGTCATGGCGTTCCGGCAGGACACCGGCGAGGTGGCATGGAAGAGCGGCGACTTTAATGTCTCGCAGGCGGCGCCCATCCTCATCGACGTCGATGGCGAGACCCAGCTCGTGGTCTTCGGCGGCATGGATGTGAACGGTCTCGATCCGGCGACCGGGCGGGTGCTCTGGAGTGTTCCCCACGACACCAGTGGCGATATGAACATCAGCACGCCGCTCTGGACCGAGGGCAACTTGTTGTTCGTGTCCTCCGCGTACAACGGCGGCTCAAGAATGATACAGCTGAGCCGAGACGATGACCGCACGACTGCCGAAGAGCGCTGGTTTACCAACGTGTTGCGGCTGCACATCGGCAACGCGCTGCGGATCGATGATGCGATCATCGGATCAAACGGCGACTTTGGTCCCGCGTTCATCACGGCGCTTGATGTGTCGACGGGTGAGCGCCTGTGGCAGGACCGGGCCTTCGCGCGCGCTCAGTTTCTTCATGCCGACGGCAAGCTGATCATTCTGGACGAAGACGGCACGCTGGGACTGGCGCGCGTCTCGCGGAAGGGACTCGAGGTGCTCGCGCGTTCGGAGTTGATGACCAATCTCGCCTGGACGATTCCCACGCTTGTAGGCTCGTCGCTCTACGTGCGGGACCGGCGAGAAATCGTCAAGGTCGACCTGCCGACACGACTCCGGCCCTTTTCTCCTTAGAATCCCACCATGGATGCGTTCGTATTCTTCCTGCGGGCGGCCGGCATTGCGGTCGGCTTCTATGTCGCCTACCGAGTCTCCCGGGCTCGTCTCGACCTCTCTGAGGCTCGGCGTCAAGAAACTCTTCGCGGTTCTTGAGGCGTACCCCGCCTTGAAGGCGAATGAGCAATTCCTCGTCCTCCAGAAAGAGCTGTCGCTCACCGAAGACCGCTTCGCGGCCGCGCGACGGTTTTACAACGGGAACGTCCGCGACCTGTCGGTGCTGCGAGACAGTTTCTCCTCGTCGTTGATCGGCGGGCTGTTTAACTTCGAGAGAGGATCCTGTTTCGAGTTGCCGAGCGACGCCGAGCGTGTCGTTCCGCGGGTGGATGTGAGCCTGTAGACAGGAAGGTGGCACCAGACCACACAAAAAAAAGCCGGGCAGGATGTCCTGCCCGGCTGCTTCTGTGTAAGGACTGCTTCGAGCCCACTCAGGCCTGGAGAGGTCCCAGAGCCCTTTGCTGATTGCCCTTCATGCCTCGTGTGACACACGTCGTGAAGGACAACGAGCAGCGTGCTCCTCGTGCGACCTACCGGCGCGGCCCACGATCCCGGCGCGGCCCACGGTCACGGTCGCGTCCGCGGTCGTCGCCGCCCGGATTGTTTGAGGAGTGCGCCTCACCGGCACCGGGATACTTGGGTGACGTGCCTTCGCCTTCCTTGAGGAGTACTTTGCGGCTGAGCCGCACTTTGCCCGACGGGTCGATGTTGATGACCTTGACCTCGAGCTGCTCGCCTTCTTTCAACTCGTCGCGCACGTTGGCGACGCGGTAGTTGGCCATTTCGGACACGTGCAGCAGACCGTCCACACCAGGCATCACCTCGATGAACGCACCAAAGTCCGTGATGCGCTCGACGCGGCCCATGTAGACCTTGTCCTGTTCCGGCGTCGCCGTCAGTTCCTGGATGATCGCGATGGCGCGCTGCGCGGCCTCGTCATCCGAGGAGGCGATGTTGATGCGACCGTCATCTTCGACATCAATCTTCACGCCCGTCCGTTCGACGATGCTCCGGATGACCTTGCCTCCGGGGCCGATGACGTCGCGAATTTTCTCGACGGGAATCTTGATGGTGATGATGCGCGGTGCGTAGATCGAGATGTCCTTACGCGAGTCCGCCAGCGTCTCCGCCATCTTGCCGAGGATGTGCAGGCGACCTTGTCGCGCCTGCTCCAGCGCCTTGCGCATGATGTCCATCGTGATGCCAGACACCTTGATGTCCATCTGCAGGGCCGTGATGCCCGTTGCCGTGCCGGCCACCTTGAAGTCCATGTCGCCGTAGAAATCTTCCATGCCCTCGAGGTCTGTCAGGACACTGAAGCGGCCTTCGGCATCCGCGACCAGCCCCATGGCAATACCGGCGACTGCCTTGCTGATGGGAATGCCGGCATCCATCAGTGACAGGCTGCTGGCACAAACACTGGCCATAGAGGTGCTGCCATTGGAACTGAGAACCTCGGAGACGAGGCGGATGGTATAGGGGAAGTCCTCGTCCCTGGGGAGTACCGGAACCAGCGCCCGCTCAGCGAGAGCACCATGACCTATTTCTCGCCGGCCGGGTCCACCGACACGTCTTGCCTCCCCGACAGAGAACGGCGGGAAGTTATAATGGTGCATGAAGCGCTTTGACTCCTCTATGCCGAGTCCGTCAAGCTGTTGCTCCTTCTTGACCGGACCGAGTGTAGCCAGGGTCAGTACCTGGGTGAGTCCACGGCTGAAAAGCCCCGAACCATGGGTACGGGGGATAGTGCCGGTTTCGCATATTATCGGTCGCACCTCGGTAAGGCCACGTCCGCTGACTCGCTTTCCCTGGTCGAGTACGCCACTCCTGAGGGTTTTCTTGGCCTCACCTTCCAGGACGGATACAAGCTCTCCCTCGGAGAACTGTTCTCCAAGTTTGTCGATAAGCTCTTTCTTGAGCTCGTTCAGTATGCGGTCGCGCTCGAGCTTATCCGGCTGAAAGACAGCCTGCTCCAGCTTCGGCGCGATGATTGGCAGCACTTCCCGGGCTACCTCTGTGTCGGCTGCAGCAGAGGATGGGGGTTCCTCTTTGGGTTTGCCCAGGTCCTCCCGCATCTTCTCCTGAAGCCCGATGATGACCTGGTTTGCCT
>JABMNV010000120.1 GCA_013203475.1 Acidobacteriota bacterium | reverse complement strand
TCGCCGGGCCATCTGCCTGCACGTAGTAGTTCAGAATCGCGCCGGTGGGTGGATTCTCTCCCTGCCACACGCTGGACCCGAGGTTGGAGTCCTTGCTCCAGCTCTCCCAGCGCGTCGCACGTTTGACATCAAACAACACCACGTCCGCACTCATCGCGTCGGCCAGGCCCTGAATCGGCGCGATGTCGTCAAGAATCCAGGCGCCGCGACCGTGCGTGCCAATGATCAAATCGTTATCGCGAGGGTGAATCTTGATGTCGCGCACGGACACGCGCGGTAGATTCAACCGAAGGTTATGCCACGTGCGACCGGCGTCAACGCTGACCTGGAGCCCGCGCTCCATGCCGGCGTACAGGACGTCGGCGTTCTTGGGATCTTCACGCACGACCTTCACGTAGTCGTCCTGTGGCAAGCCCGCCGAGAGGTCTACGCACTGCTGGCCGTAGTTGTCACAGCGATACGCATGGGGCGTGAAGTCGTTCAGCCGATGCTGGTCAACGGCGATGTACGCCCGGCCATTGACATGATGAGAGGCGTCAATCTTGGCCACCCACGCTTCCCTCGGGAAGCCAGGAATGTTGGCATTGAGCTTCGTCCAGGCTTCGCCGTCGTTGCGCGTGATCTGGACGTTCCCGTCGTCGGTCCCCACCCAGATGACACCCTTTTCCGTGGGCGACTCGACCACGGTGAGGATCGACGCGTGGAATTCGGCGGCCGTGTTGTCGTTGTAGATCTCGCCACCAGAGTCGAGCAATTTTTCCGGCTCGGCGTTCGACAGGTCCGGACTGATGATGTCGAAGGAATAGAACTCGTCCTTGCTCCGGAACAACACGTTGCCGCCCCAGTAGGTGACGTTCGGATCGTGCGGGGAGATGTGAATCGGCGCGTCCCAATTGAACCGGTACTTCGCTTGAAACATGCCCTGCCCCTGCGAACCAATCATGCGGGGATACGGCGGAATGCTGCGCGCCCGGCCGGTCTTCGTGTCGGTGATGGTGAAGTATCCGCCCTGCGCGTTCGAATAAATCAGATTCGGCTTCCCGGGCACCGGCACGGTATAAAACCCGTCGCCACCACTCACGGTAAACCAGTCGTCTGTCAGAATCGACCCGGCCTTGCTGCGGCTCGGTCCGCACCAGTTCCCGTTGTCCTGCAGACCTCCACAGACAAAGTACGGATCCTGATCGTCGGCAAAAATCTGGTAGAACTGCGAGAGCACGACGTTGCGGAAGATGTGGTAGTTGAAGCCTCCGTCGTAGCTGAGCTGATACCCACCATCTGATCCGCTCAGCACCCGATCGCCATCCATCGGATCGATCCACAGCGCCTGATGGTAACCATGAACGCCGGCAGCGGTGCGCACGAACGTTCGGCCACCGTCGGTCGATTTCGACTGGCCACCGGCAATCACGAACACCGTGTTCTCGTCGCTCGGATCCACGAAGACATCTGAGTAGTAGAACGGGCGGAAGTTGATATTCCGATCATCGTTCACCATCGCCCAGGTCTCGCCGTAGTCGGCAGACTTGAACAACGTCCCCGCCGTCGGGAACTCGGTCACCAGATAGACCACGCTCGGATTACTCTGCGACACCGACACACCCGGACGCGCCATGGGCTCGTTCGGCGTCGTCGTGACCTTCTTCCACGTGTCACCCAGGTCGCGGCTGATGTAGAGGGCCGTTTCCTTGCCCCCGTCATCAAAGCGCCACGGCTTCCGTCGGTGCGTCCACATACCGGCGTACACGTTGCGCGGGTTGCTCAGGTCCATATCGAGATCTGAACACCCAGTTTCCTGATTGATGTACAGCACCTTCTTCCAGGTCTTGCCGCCATCGGTCGTCTTGAAGACGCCGCGCTCCTCGTTATCGCCCCACTCATGGCCAAGGGCACACACCAGGGCCACATCAGGATCCTTCGGGTGCACGACGATGCGCTTGATGCGCTCGGTGTCGTCGAGTCCGAGATGCGTCCAGCTCTTTCCGCCGTCCGTCGAGCGATACACACCGTTGCCGTAGCTCACTGAATTGCGGGGATCGCCTTCGCCCGATCCCAACCACACCACGTTGTGATCCGAAGGCGCCAGCGCCAGTGCGCCCACCGAATAGGCAAACTCGTTCTCAAACACGCCTTCGAACGTCGTGCCGGCGTCGGTGGTCTTCCACACACCACCGTCTGCGCCGCCAACCCAGAACGTCTTCGGATCGCCCGGTACGCCGAGAATGGCCGAGACACGCCCGCTCATATTGGCCGGTCCGATCGAGCGCCAGCTCATGTCGCTGAGGGCATCGGTGACTGGATCACCCGTCGGCGCGCGCCTCGGGGCCGCGCCGCCCTGGCCTCCACCGAATTGCGGCACCGGCGCCGCAGACATTGCGCTGACGGCCGCGACGAACGCGGCAACAAGAACCACACTGAACAGGGAACGATAGGTACGCATGAGTCAACTCCTCAGGCTCTTTGGGCCATGCGGGCACCACGCGGCCCGCGAATACGACGGGGAGTGTACAACATCGGACACCGAGCGACGCTCAGCCCTCTACTCAGCGCGCAAAGCCTCCACGGGGTCCACGCGCGCGGCGCGATAGGCCGGCAGCCAACTGGCGACCAGCGCGGCCAGCGTCAGCACCAGGGAGACACCGGCAAACGTGACCGGATCGGTCGCCTCCACGCCAAACAGTACCGACTCCAGAAACCGGCTCAACGCGAACGCGCCCACCAGCCCGACCGCCACGCCGGTGAGCGTGAGGTGCAACCCGCGCCGAACCACCATCCCCTGCACATCGACCGGCCGAGCCCCCAGGGCCATGCGCACGCCAATCTCGCGTTCACGCTGACTGACAAGCGCCGACAACACGCCGTAGATCCCGAGCGCTCCGAGCAGTAGTCCGACGACCCCGAAGCTGCCAAGCAGAACCATCAGCAGTCGCGGCTGAGCCAGCGCGAGTCCGACCGAACTATCGAAGGTGAAAACATCGGCGATTGTCTGGTCCGAGTCCAGGTCCCAGATAGCCTGTCGAATGGCGGGTGCCAACGCCAGTGGATCGCCACTCGTCCGCGCGACGATCGTGGTCTGGATGCGACCGTTCTGGAAATTGCTCAAATACAGAGTCGGCTGCACTGGCTCGTCCATCGACACTTGCTGAATGTCGCTGACCACTCCGATGACTTCCACCGGCGTCTGCCCAATCGTGACGGTCTGTCCGACCGCTGATTCCCCGGGGAAGTGCCGCTGTGCCAGCGCCTCGTTGACGACCACCACAAAGGGCGCGCCTGCCCGGTCCTGACGCGTGAACTCGCGCCCCGACATGATGCGAGCGCCAATCGTCTCGAAATACCCGTCGCTGACGTGGATCATTGCCGCGATCGGCCGATCTTCCCCCGCAGGCACCGGATGGCTGGGGACGCCAAACTGATTCCGTTCGCCGTTCCCACGAAATGGCGCGTGCTTCACGGCCGCGGCCGACTCCACGCCAGGCAGCGCACGCACACGATCGATAACCTCGGCATAGAAATTGAGGTAGCCACGAAACTCGAACTGCGCCTGATCGCCGGCAGAATGCCGCTGTGGATCGATGGTCAACTGCACGGCCACCAGCCCCTCCGGTCGAAATCCAGGATCCACCTGGAGCAGCTTCACAAAACTCCGACTCATCAGCCCCGCGCCGACGACGAGCATCATCGCCACGGCCACCTCAGCGATGACCAGGCCATGTCGAAGCCGATGGGCATCAGCACCGACGGCCCCCCGCGATCCGGCCGCCAGCGCCCGTTGCGGGTCCGTCCGCATGGCCCGAATAGCCGGGGCGACACCAAAGACCACGCCTGCGACGAGCGAAGCGGCGACCGCAAACCCCACCGCCGCCAGATCCACGCTGACCTCACCGGTCCGGGGCAACTGTCCCGCCGCCAGCACCAACAACCCGCGCACCAAGCCATACGCCACGACCACCCCGGCGACACAGCCGAACGTGGCCAAGACCAGACTCTCGGTCAACAACTGACGGATCAGTCGGGTCTTCCGCGCTCCCAATGCCAACCGCACGGCCAGCTCACGCCCACGGGTCGATGCCCGAGCCACCTGCAGCGCAGCCACATTGACGATGGCCATCAAGAGCACCAACCCGACGGCGCCAAACAACACCAACAGGCCGTCTCGCACATCGCCCGTCATCACGTCGACCAGGGGAACAACGGTCGCAGCGCCCCAATGCTGGTCATCAGGGTACTGCTGCGCCAGACGTGCCGTGGTCGCCGCCATCTCCGCTTCCACTCGCGCCTGCGACACGCCGCGCCTGGCGCGCGCCACGACGTCAAGCACCCGGACCCCTCTGAGACGCGGAATCATCTCGTCCGTGATGGTCGAGTACGGGACAAACACGTCCACCCGATCATTCGGGTAGGAAAGAGACGCCGGCAGGACGCCAATAACCGTCGAGGAAATCCCGCCGAGATTCAACGAGCTTCCGATCACGGCCGGATCACTGTCGAACTCCCTGACCCACAGGGCGTGCCCCAGCAACACGATGTCGTCAGGACCGCCCCGCACCAGTTCCTCCTCACGAGGTAACCGGCCGACGGCCGGGCCGCCCCCCAACGCCTCGAGAAAGCCCGGTGTGAAGAACGCGGCAGACAGTCGCCGTGGATCTCCCTGCCCAACCAGATCAACGCCGCTGGATCCGGCCGAGTACCAGACACCCCCGATGTCCCTAATATCCTGCCGTGAGGTGCGCCAGTCATCGAGGTCGACGGCGGAGACTGCCCCACGCATTGAGCCAGCTGACGGGTTCGCCGAGTAGACCGCATACAACTGGTCGGGCTCG
>JABMNV010000119.1 GCA_013203475.1 Acidobacteriota bacterium | reverse complement strand
TTTACGCCGCCACCTCCGAGAACAAGCTCTGGTGGCGCGAGGCGGTGACCAGACCGGTACCTTGGCAACCGCTTGGCTCAGCTACCAGTGTCGTCGGCTTGGCCGCGCTGCGCTAGCAGTCCGTCGGCGAGGCAGTCGATCTGTCGGTCACACTGATGCTCAACTGCCGCTCGATGGTGGCGAAATAGGCGGTCAGGTGGACGCGTCGATGACGCGGACCAACTTCGTCGTCGAGGCGTAGTCGAGAATTCGCCGCTCGGCGGTCACGAGTTGGAGGTTGTGTTCGCGCGCCGTGGCGACGAGCCAGCGGTCGATGGACTCGCGAATCCATCGCTCGACCGGCATGGTGAACTGGAGCCGTCCCGCGGTGTGCAGCGCGGTGATCTCAAACACTGATGCGGTCGAGATGTACGCGCCGCCTCCGTACGTCGGCCCGGGCAACTTCTGCAACCGTCGCCGCGTCTTGCTGCCAAGCTTCCGGTTGCCGTCGACGGCCCAGACGATGGCGGCGATCCGACAAGGTTTCGCTGCCCCGATCAGCGCCCAGGATCAACAAATGGCCCGAACTTATGCCGGGTGATCGACCATGAATCCGCGTACGGACCATAGGGTGCGTCCACCGGCTTCTTCGTCAGGTCCGGGTAGTCCTGTTCAAGGCGCGCGGGATCAATGGCCGCACGCGTCTGCGAGTTGATGTATGCCGCCACATCAAATGCCTCGTCATCCGTCAGGGTGGCGTTGCCAAGCGGCATCCTGGCTTTGATGAACTTCGAGGCGGTCAGCACGCGGCCCATGCCGGCACCGTTGTTGAAACTGTCTTGACCCCACACGGGCGGAAACAGATACCCGCGGCGGCGATCGGAGGACGCCAACATGCCAGCACCGTCTCGGCCATGGCACACCACGCAGCGCGTTTCGAAGACCTTCGCTCCCTCCTCGGGAGACGCGGCCCGGGTCGGGGCCCGAAACGGGGCGGGCTCAGAGACCGACCGGCGCGAGGCATTCATCGCGGCGAACTGGTCGCTGAGCGAACGTACATACGCCACCATCGCATCCATTTCGACGCTGTCGCGCGGCAACGTCCGGCCATTCATGCTGCGCTCCATGCAGCCATCGATCCGTTCCTTGAGATCGGCCTCTTTGCCGTCGCGGCCAGAGAATTTTGGATATTTCTGAAAGGCCTCGGTCAACGACAGGGTTCCAGGAATCGTCCCGGCATCGAGATGACATGACGAGCAGTTCAGCCCATTGCCAGAGAACCGCTGCGCGGGGTCCGGATGTTCCGGTCCGATCAACCAGGACGTCTGCGTGATCAAGCGTCGACCATACTCAGCCGTGGGCGCCGGCGCCACGTCATCCGGGCGCCCGGCCCACTGCGCCGACTGCTGATTCACCAGAAACAACGTGCCAGCAACCGCGACGACGCCAATGACGCCGCAGACGGCCAGGACAATGACCCACCCAGAAGACGTGTTCGGCGTGCCGGATTCGGTCATCACTTTTTCGTTCTCTCACGATCGTAGCGTCGCACGCTCTCGAGGAAGTGAAACTTGGGACGCTCGATCCACTCACGTAAGTCTGGCCTGATCGCCCACGCGATCACAAACGCGGCGGTCAAGCCCACGGCGGCGTAGACGATCAGGTCAGTCAGGCCGGTCAGGTCGGTAATCATTGGGCGAAGAACTCCCGGACGTAGTGCGCAACCGCCGTCAACTCCGACTCATTCAGCCTTGACGTCCACGGCGCCATCGGCGTGCCGTCGATGCCATTCCTCAGCACCCGCAACGCCTCGTCGAACATGGGCTTCTGGCTTTGGAAATTGGTCGGAACAATCGCAAGTTGACTGGCCGCCGACCCATCACCGGCACCCTGCACTCCGTGGCACTGCGCACAATTGGCGGCGTACACGCGACTTCCCAACTCTCGCTCTTCTGCAGTTGGACTCACCGTGTCGGCCCCAAAGGGTCGCGGCGGCATGCCCGGCACAGCCAGGCGTTGGACGTGCGCGGCGATTGCGGACAGTTCCGCGATCGAACGATCGCGCCACGCCGGCATCGAGGTGCCAGCGACGCCATTCCACAACGCCTCGCCCAAGCGGCCAGGTCGGTACTGATGCAGCATGAGATTGGCCGGCCGCGGACGCAAGCCTGCCGCGCCCGGACCATCACCAGCGCCCTCGCGTCCATGGCACGCCGCACAGTGGTCGGCGTACAACTCCGCGCCCAGTGCCGCATCACTGTCGACCGAAAGTTCCGGCACGGCACCGGACCGGCGAGTCTTTGCCGGATGGACATTGAGTGTCTCGTCTCCCTCGGGCGCAGCCAGACGTCGCGCTCGCCCCAACGTCTCAAGGTAGGCGACC
Source organism: Acidobacteriota bacterium (assembly GCA_013203475.1). Lineage (GTDB taxonomy): Bacteria > Acidobacteriota > Vicinamibacteria > Vicinamibacterales > SCN-69-37 > SYFT01. The sequence continues at coordinate 533 of JABMNV010000119.1, read as the reverse complement.
AGATCGCGGGCGGCCTGCGTTGGCGCATCAGGACCACCGTCAAATAGATACGGGTAGGCGGGCATCACCGATAACGGCACGACTGAACGGGGTGCGTATAAGTGCGTCAATTGCCAGTCTTCCGGTCGCGTCTCTGACACTCTCGACAAGTCCGGTCCGATGCGACGCGTCCCCATCAGGTGCGGGATGTCCGCCCGCGTCTCCCAGGCCATCGTCGTCGCGCCGAATCGGGCGACGTCCGGGTTAGTCGCCCGGATCTGCTGAGTGTGGCAGTAGGCGCATCCTTCACGTGCGTAGATCGCGCGGCCACGCGCCTCGCTCTCTGTCAGCACGGGCGGCGTCGCCGGCCCTGTCAGGCGGGCCTGCTCGGCTAACTGGCGTGCGGGCCACACGCCCAGCCATGCCACTGACAGGACGAAAAAGCCCGCCCCGGCGACGGACGCCGCCAGGTACGACATGCGAAGAATGCGTCCCGTCGCCTGGGTCATACAGCCGGCTCCACCCCAGAGACCACTGGCTGGGCGACACGCGGA
>JABMNV010000118.1 GCA_013203475.1 Acidobacteriota bacterium | reverse complement strand
TTTGCCAAGCAGGTCGCCTCCCAACTCACGTCGCTCCGCGCTCTCACGGCGTCACCACCCAAGGCCGCCGCCAAGTCAGCGAAGACGACGACGCCGTCAGGATCTGCGGCCACCATCCTCGCGATCACCCACTCGACACTGCCCAAGGGCGATCGTCTGACGATCGCGCTCGATCGGGAAGTGCTGTTCGCGACCGAGCGGATCGTCGGTCCAGATCGCGTCTTTTTCGATTTGAAGAACACGGCATTTGATCCCACGCTGGCGGCGTCACTTGAGTCCATCGTCGGCTCTCGCGTCACGACTCTTCGGATGGGTCGCCAGCAAGACCAGACGACCCGTGTCGTCCTTGAGCTCGCCGGCCAACCTGACCATTCAGTCTTCTCCCTCTATCACCCCTACCGGCTGATCATTGATGTCGAGAGTGACGCTCCTCCGCCGCTCCCAAGACCAAAGCCGGCTCCGGCCGCCAACGCGGTGGGACCTCGAGCGGCCCCCGCGTTGCCGCCCGCACCACCGGCCGCCACCTCGGGCGGCGACTATTCCCTCGCGCGCCAACTCGGGTTGGGCATCTCGCGCATCGTGATCGATCCCGGGCACGGCGGGCATGACCCCGGTGCACAGGCGAACGGCATTGTGGAAGCCGAGTTGGTCCTCGATCTTGCGCTACGCGTCGAAACACTCCTGAAGAAGCAGCCGGGCATCGAGGTCGTGCTGACGCGTCGCACCAACGACTTCATCGCACTCGAAGAGCGAACGGCCATCGCCTCGCGCGAAAACGCGGACCTCTTCCTCTCGATTCATGCCAATGCCAGCCGCCGCGTCGCGGCCAAAGGCGTCGAAACGTACTTCTTGAACTTCGCGACCAATCCGGATGCCGAGGCGGTCGCGGCCCGCGAAAACGCCGGCAGCAAGACGTCGATGAGTAAATTGCCCGAACTGGTGCAGCAGATCGCCATGCACGACCATATGAAGGAGTCCCGCGAATTCGCCCAGATCGTGCAGACCAACATGGTCCGGAGCCTCCGCATGCAGAACAAGGCCACGGTCGATCTCGGTGTCAAGCAGGCGGCCTTCGTCGTGCTGATTGGCGCCAAAATGCCCAGCGTGCTGGCTGAGGTTTCGTTCCTGACCAACAAGGCCGAAGCGAGTCTCCTCAAGAAGGAGTCCTACAAGAACCGTATTGCGCAGGCGCTCGCCGATGCCATCCTGCGATACCAGGCGTCGCTGAAGAAAGTCACCACACCCACGGAGACCGGCGGACGCTGACACCCACCTGGGCTAGACTGGCACCTGTGTCGTTTCTTCAGGAAGCCCAGCCGTTCATCGTCGAGATCATTCGACCACCTGCACAAGAGACAACCGTCGCTGACGTCCTCATTGGCGCCTTGGGCCTGGCGGGCGTGTTTGCCCTGGCCGCCCTGCCACTAGGCCTGGTGGCGGGCTATCTCTTGATACAGTGGCACGCTCGCAAACGGCCGGAAGACGACCACATGCCCCACGTCGGCCCCTCCATGCAGTTGGACGTATTTGAGTCGACTACAGAGTCGGCGTCAGACCAAGCTCAGTCAAAGTCCTGACGGCCACGCCGGTCGCGCCTTTCGACTGGTAGGCACGCCGGTCTTCCGCCCAAGCCGTCCCCGCGATGTCAAGATGGGCCCAGGGCCGCCCCTTGACGAACTCGCGCAGGAACATGGCCGCCGTACTCGCGCCGGCCCACCGTCCGGCCGAATTGATGATGTCCGCGATCTCGCTGCGGAGCATGTCGCGATATTCCTCGTGCAGCGGTAGCGTCCAGAGCCGGTCTCCCCCGCGGTGACCGGCGGCCCGGACAGTTTCGGCCCAACTGTCCGGTGATCCAAACAGGCCTGAAGCGCTGCGGCCCAGGGCCACCATACACGCGCCGGTCAGCGTCGCGACGTCCACCAGATGTGTGGCTCCAAGTTCCTGCGCGTACCACAGCGCGTCGGCCAGAATCAGACGTCCTTCGGCGTCGGTGTTGATGACCTCCACCGTCGTTCCACTCGCTGATGTGAGCACATCCCCCGGCCGTGTCGCGCGGCCTCCGACGGCGTTTTCGACCATCGGAATAATCCCGATGACTCGGCGCGGCGCCTTGAGAATCGCGAGGGCACGCAGGGCGGCCGCCACGGCCGCGCCACCCGCCATGTCGTCCTTCATCCGTTCCATACCGTCAGCGGGTTTGATGGAGACGCCGCCGGTGTCAAACGTCACGCCCTTGCCGATCAGGCCAAGCACCGGCGTCTCCGGTGCGTCAGGCGGATCATGCCGAATGACGACAAGGCGCGCAGGCTCGGCGCTGCCCTGCGACACGCCCAACAGCAGGCCCATTCCCAATTCACGGATGCGGTCTTCGTCGAGGATCTCCACCGACAAGCCCACGGGCACCGACATCGCCGCGACGCGCGAGGCGAACTCGCGGGGGGTCAGCACATTGGCGGGCTCGTTCGCCAGTCCGCGCGCCCTGTTCGCGCACTCGCCAATGGTCCGGCCACGAAACACCGCGTCGTTCAAAGCCGCCTCATCGGCACCGGGCGCGACAATGACGACCCGATCGGGGAAGCGGCCAGCTTCTCGATCGCCGGTCTTGTATGTGCCCGAGTCGAATTCGGCGTAGGACATGCCGTCGGCGCCGAACTCGGCGGTCTTGATCGGATCACACCCGTTCCGCACAAGCAGAGCCGCGCTGCTTATCGAACGCAGACGCGCCGTATACCCACAGGCCGCCGCGATCCGTCGCAACCGCTCGGGATCCGCATCCGACCGGCGCCCTGCTCCCACCAGCGCCACGCGCGCCGCCTGATAAGCGCCCGTGGTCACACGCGCAATAAAGTATTCGTACAGCTTGCCGCGAAATTCGCCGCTGTCTCGGGCGCGGCCGATGTCGCCGCTGGTCGCCGCGTCAAGCTCCGGCACATCTTCCAGACGGTCATCGTCTTCAAACACCGGGACAAAAAGCATGTCGACCTCAACCGACTCCGGTCGAGTCGTCGCGCCCACAAATTCTGGAGTTCTGTTCACCTGACTCAACGCATCGCCTCTCTGATAAACTACCCCATGGCCTTGAGACACAGCATGATACCCCGGCTGGGCGGTGCATTGGCGCTGCTTGGTACACTCATCGTGCCACCGCACGGTCGGCTTGACGCGGCGCCCACCCCGTCAACACACGAGGCTCAGGGCAAGGGTCGGCCAAAGGCTGAGCTTCGGGTCAATCCTGGTCTGATTCTTCCGCCCGCCCGCGTGGTGGCAACGCTGGAGTTGACCAAGGGGGCCAATGACTATCAGGACTACTACTGTCCAAAAATCGAGTGGGAGTGGGGCGATGGGACGCGGTCGGAGTCGGTCGAAGATTGCGCCCCGTACGAAGCTGGCAAGAGCGAAATTCGCCGACGCTTCACCGAAGACCATCGGTACCAGCATTCGGGCTTTGGTGCGATGAGCTACGAGATTGTCTTTCGAATGAAACAGGGCTCAGAGACCGTGTTGACGCAGCGGCAGAGAATTCGCGTCCAGGACATCGACTAGTTTCGAAGGGCCTCGAGATCCCTGAACAGCTCGAGCGCCTCAGGATTCGCTAGCGCCTCGGCATTGGTCACCGCCCGGCCATGCACGACGTTCCTCACTGCCAACTCCACCAATTTTCCACTCTTGGTGCGTGGGAGATCGGTCACGTGAATTATTTTTGCAGGCACGTGCCGCGGCGACGTTTTGGAACGGATCTGCCGCGCCACTTTCCCTCGCAGCTCGTCGTCCAGTGTGTCGCCCTCTCGAAGGCGCACAAACAAGACGATACGCTCATCGTCGGCCCACTGCTGGCCGATGGCAAGACTCTCAAGAATCTCTGGTAGTTGCTCTACCTGCCGATAGATTTCTGCCGTGCCAATGCGCACGCCGCCGGGATTCAGCGTCGCGTCTGAGCGCCCATGAATCACGAATCCATCGTGCGCCGTGCGTTCGGCCCAATCGCCGTGGCACCACACGCCCTGGAACCGATCAAAATACGCGGCGTGATACTTCGTGCCGTCCGCGTCGTTCCAGAACCCCACCGGCATCGACGGAAACGGTACCGTGCAGACCAGCTCACCAGACTCACCCACCACCGGGCATCCATCACAGTTCCAGACATCCACCGCCATGCCCAGCCCGGCGCCTTGAATTTCGCCTCGCCATACGGGCCCGTTGGGCTGTCCACCAACGAAGCAACTGACAATGTCCGTCCCTCCGGAGATTGACGCCAGATGCACATCGTGTTTGATCGCGGAGTAGACGAAATCGAAGCTCTCAGGCGACAGCGGCGAACCGGTCGAGGTGATCGTTCGCATCGTCGACAACTGGTGCGTCTCAATCGGCCGCAGTCCAGCTTTGTGGACCGCGTCAATGAACTTCGCGGACGTGCCGAACAGCGTCACTCCAAGGGCGTCGACAAGGTCAAACAAGCGAGTCCCCTCGGGCGAGAACGGCGAGCCGTCATACAGCACGATGGTCGCCTCCGACGCCAGGGCACTGACGAGCCAGTTCCACATCATCCACCCGCAGGTCGTGAAATGGAACACCCGGTCTCCAGGGCGCACATCAGCCTGCAACCGATGCTCCTTCAAGTGCTGCAGGAGGGTACCGCCATGTCCGTGCACGATGCACTTGGGTACTCCGGTCGTGCCGGACGAATACAAGATGTACAGCGGGTGGTTAAACGGCAGGCGCTCAAACTCGATTTCACCCGGAGCGAAGGGCGCGAGAAACTCGTCGAATCCTGGGACATACACAACCGTCGTCAGCGTCGGCAGACCTGCCACGATTTCTTTCAGACGAGGTTGGCAGTCGTGATATTTCCCCCCGTAGTCGTAACCGGAGACGGCCACAAACATCGTCGGCTCTATTTGACCGAATCGATCGATGACACCCTGCACGCCAAAGTCCGGCGAACACGACGACCACACCGCTCCCATTGACGCCGCGGCGAGCGAGACAATGATCGCCTCGGGAATATTGGCCATGAATCCCGCGACGCGATCGCCTCTGGACACACCGGCCGCCTTCATCGCCTGCGCGCACCGGGACACCTGCGCATACAGTTGACGCGCGGTCAGGCGTTGTTCGATTCCGGGTTCAGTGACCGCACAGATCACGAGCCGGTCGTCACGGTGCTTGAGCAGGTTTTCTGCGAAGTTCAGGCGCGCGTCCGGGAAGAACTGCGCGCCCGGCATCCGATCGCCGTCGACCAGCACGACGGAGCCCTTGTCGCCGCGCACTTCACAGTAATCCCAAATCGCTGACCAGAAGAGCGCCCGCTCGGTCACCGACCATTCGTGAAGCGCGGCGTACCCATCATCCTGTCGGCCACGCTTCAGGTCGTCACGCGTCTGGAGCCACTGCTGAAACTCTGTCAACTGCGACGCCGCAACACGGGCAGGCGACGGAGACCAGAGCGGAGGCATCACGCGTCTGTCTTCCTGGGCGCACCCTGTTCGAAGCCCTGTCGTTTGAGAGCCCGGGCGCGCGCCAACACGTCGCGCACGAGGGGAGTGCTCGTCAATGCTTCAGCAGAGGTCGGCAGCTTCTGCGTAATGGTCTCAAGAGCGTCAGCGATAAAGTCAGCGTTGGTCTCGAGAATACCCAGCCAGGCATCCGACGGACTCGCAGACGTCAGCGCCGTTGAGACTAGTTGCGGCGTGTGGCTCACATGGGCCATGACTTTGTCGTGGGTCACGGCATCTGTCCACTCCAGACGAGCGCCCAAGCCGACGACGAATGTCGCGAGTAACGCTTCCAGGACGGCTGGTGAGATCCCGTCGGCTGGCCCAGCACGGCCGTCGGCAACCGTCGGCCATTGGGGTCGCTCCGGCAGGCCAGAGACCAACAGCCACGGTCGGTCGTCGAACAAATCTGCGCGCGCGCCCGCCAGGCCAGACGCCCCAGGTGACCCAGGTGACCCAGGTGACGACGTGTCGACCATTGGATGCCCTCCGACAAACACCAGTCGCGATGCTCCTGCGGCGGCCATCACCGTCCGCTTCGTACTCCCGACATCTGTGACCAGCCCGCGCACGCCCGCCTCAGAGAGCGCCTGAATGATGCCCGGGACCGTTTGGACCGGTGTGGCAATGACAATCAAGTCACAGTCAGTCAAGTCTGCGGGCGCGTCGACGATGGCTGACGCCAGTCCTTGGGTGACCGCCTCCACGCTTGTCGGTGCGGGGTCGCAGACCGTTACCACGATCGACGGCCAGCGACGTTTGGCCGCCAGAGCGACTGACCCGCCAATCAAGCCCAGGCCCACCACGCCGAGCCGTTCAAACGGCGATGCGTCCGCGCGGCTCAGTGTCCCCACCCCCGACGCGACGCCGGCTCCACGCAGATGCCGCGTCCGATGGCTGGCGCGATGATGCGCAGTTCTCCCATGAGCTGATCAAACTGCTGCGGAAACAGCGACTGAGCCCCGTCAGACACCGCGTGATCCGGATCACAGTGCACTTCGACCAACAGGCCATCGGCCCCGGCCGCGACCGACGCCCGAGCCATCGCCACGACCTTGTCGCGCCGGCCCGTCCCGTGGCTGGGATCTGAGATGACCGGCAGATGGCTCAGTTGCTGGACGACTGGAATCGCCGAGATGTCGAGCGTGTTCCGTGTGTAGCTCTCAAACGTCCGGATGCCTCGCTCACACAGCATCACGTTCATGTTGCCTCCGGCGAGAATGTACTCGGCCGACATCAGCCATTCTTCGATCGTGGCCGACAGTCCTCGCTTGAGCAGCACAGGCGTCCGCACTTTGCCCAGTTCGCGCAGCAACGAGTAGTTCTGCATGTTGCGTGCACCCACCTGCAAAATGTGCGCGTAGCGCTCCACCACCGGAATCTGGGCCACCTCCATCACCTCAGTGATGAGTTTGAGATCATGTCGGTCCGCCGCCTCCCGGAGCATCTGCAATCCCGCGACCCCAAGCCCCTGGAAACTGTAGGGAGAACTTCGGGGCTTGAACGCCCCACCGCGAAACACTTTCGCCCCGGCCCGCTTGACCGCCGCCGCCGTCGTCTCCACCTGCTCGACCGTTTCTGCCGAACACGGGCCGGCCATCACAATGACCTCGTCACCCCCAATCCGGACGTCACCAATGGTGATGACCGTGTTCTCTCTCTGGAAGGAGCGGCTGGCGAGTTTGTAAGGCTCACTGATGCGGAGCACCTCGTGCACGCCGTCCCACAGTTCAATCAGCGCCGGGTCGCCCTGCCCGCCGCCCACGGCACCAATCACAATACGATTGCCTCCCATCGCACGATGCACGTCGAACCCCATCTCCACCAATTGCGTCACGACGGCATCCGCCTGTGCCTCAGTGGCCAATTCCTTCATGACGACGACCATGTCCTTCACCTGTACCTTCGCAGTAGCGACCGACATTAGATTCTACCCTTCAGCCAGCGCACGAAGCGCTCTGCCTCTGCCGGCGCCTGCCCTGGAGCCGCGTCAGCGATCACCTGAACCAACGCACTGCCCACGACGGCCGCGTCGGCATACGTGCACGTCTCGCGGACATGCTCGGGGCGCGACAGGCCAAATCCCAACGCCACCGGCATCGGAGTCACCTGCCGAATGGCTTCAACCACAGGCCGTGCGGTCTCGGCCACCGCGTGACGTACACCGGTCACACCCAACCGTGAGATCGCATACAAAAAGCCTCGACCGAGCGTGGCGGCCCTCCGGAGTCGATGGTCGGTGGTGGTCGGGCTAATCAGGAAGATCTGATCGAGCCCGCGCGCCTCCAGTGCCACGTGCATCTCATCCGATTCTTCAATCGGTAAATCAAGCATCAGTACACCATCCACGCCCATCTCGGCGCTGGTGCGAACGAACTCGTCCGTCCCCATCCGCATCACCGGGTTGACGTAGGTGAACAACACTATCGGCGTCTCAATCTCAGTTCGTACGTCGCGTACAAGCGCCAATGCGGCCGCCAGGGAACTCCCAGCGGCCAACGCCCGCTCCGAGGCCTGCTGGATGACCGGTCCGTCGGCGATCGGATCAGAAAACGGCACACCGATCTCGATGACGTCGGCTCCCCCCCGTGCCAGCGCGACCACGATGTCGCGCGACGTGGCGAGGTCTGGGTCACCAGCCGTTACATAGGCGACCAGACCCGGCTCAGCCGTCACGGGGTCCGCTGCCGCCAGCGTACGGCTCTCACGCAGCCGAGCAAATGTCTGCCCCAGGCGACTCATGAGTGCCCCCCTTCGACCGTTTCGCCGTTCGTGATCTTCGCGGCCAGTCTGGCACGGACGGTCTCCACGTCCTTGTCGCCACGGCCTGACAGGTTGACCAGGAGCACGGTCCCTGGCGGAAACGATCTCAGATTGCGCTGCACCCAGCCAGCCGCGTGCGCCGACTCAAGCGCGGGCAGCAGGCCCTCCTCTTTCGCCAGCCACCCAAACGCCGCCAACGCGGCCTCATCATCAATCCACTCATACTGCGTACGGCCAAGCGACGCCAACCAGGCGTGCTCCGGCCCAATTGAGGGGTAGTCCAGCCCGGCCGAAATAGAGTGTGTCGGCAGAATATTCCCGTTCACGTCCTGCAGAATGAGGCTGCGCGTGCCATGCAACACGCCAGGGGATCCGCCAGCAAACCGCGCCGCATGTTCCCCGTCCACGATGGCCCGCCCTCCAGCCTCCACGCCGATCAGTCGCACGTCGGCATCGTCGATGAAGGCATCGAAGATGCCCATTGAGTTGCTCCCACCACCGATACACGCGATCACGACATCAGGTAGCCGACCGGCGGCGGCGAGTATTTGTGCCCGAGCCTCGGCTCCGATCACTGACTGAAACTCGCGCACCATCAGCGGGTAGGGGTGTGGCCCCAGGACCGACCCCAGCACATAGGACGTCGTCGCCACGTTGGCGACCCAGTCACGCAT
>JABMNV010000117.1 GCA_013203475.1 Acidobacteriota bacterium | reverse complement strand
GTGCAGCCAGTGGATGCCTTCTTCAAAGAACGCATCGCCGCCGGCCATCGACTCGTCGTTGCGCCAGTCATCGGCCTTCTTGGGCAAGTGGGCGAGCGTGGTGAAGTGGGCAAACAACATGTCGCCAATCACGTCGTCGGCCAGCAACGTCCGCAAGCGCACGGCCAGGGGTTTGTAATGATCGTTCTCCCCGACCAACACGGTGCGCCGCGCCGCATCGCGCACGGCCAGCGCCGTCTCATAGTCCGCCATTGTCAAGAACGCCGGCTTTTCAACCACCACGTGTTTCCCTGCGGCCAGCGCCTCCAGGGTTAATGGCAGGTGGAACCGCGGGGGCACCGCGATGACGACGGCGTCCACGGACTCGCTGTGAATGGCGCTGGAGTAATCGCCGTACGCGGCGACGCCCCGGAACTGACGCTGAAAGTCCTCGGCCTTCGTGCGGTCCCGACTGGCGTAGCTGCACACGACGTCGCCCGCGAGCGCGCGCAGGTTCCGACTATGAACCTTGGTGAGGTACCCACACCCGAGGAAGGCGAGGCGAATGGGACTGGACACAGCCGTCATGATAGCCGACCGCACGGGAGTGTCGAGTCGACCGTGTGACCGGCCCTGACAGACCGGCTCGGATAGACTAGCCGTCGATGCCCGTTGCAGAACGTTCGGAGACGCTCAAGCCAGCCCTGAAGTGGGCGGGCGGCAAGCGGTGGCAAGTGCCGCACGTGCTTCCTCTGTGGAAGCCACACGCGCATCGCCGTCTGGTGGAACCCTTCTGTGGCGGATTGGGGATGGCCCTTGGCCTGATGCCTGCCGAGGCGGTGCTGAACGATGTGAACCCGCATCTGGTGAACTTCTACCGGTGGCTCCAGAAGGGACTGAGGATCGACTGGCCGATGGAGAACGACGAGGCTGTGTTCTACGAGCGTCGTGACCGGTTCAACGCCGTGCTGGCCAGTGGAAAGTCGAATACCCGTGAGGCCGCTGGACTCTTCTACTATCTCAACCGCACTGGATACAACGGACTCTGTCGATTCAATAGTCGCGGTCAGTTCAACGTCCCGTTTGGTCGATACAAGACGATCAACTACAGACCAGATTTCACCGCCTACCGAGAAGTGCTGTCCGCCTGGTCGTTCTCACTCGGTGACGTTGCGGACATTCCCCTCGACCCCCAGGACTTCATCTACGCCGATCCTCCCTACGACGTGGAGTTCACCCAGTATGCGCGCGGCGGCTTCAGCTGGGAGGACCAGCAGCGTACGGCGGCGCTATTGGCGAAGCATCGCGGCCCCGTCGTGCTCGTGAATCAGGCGACCGAGCGAATCGAACGCCTCTACAAGTCCCTGCGGTTCACGGTGCGCTACCTGGACGCCCCCAGGCGGATCAGTTGCACTGGCGACCGAACGCCGGCACGGGAAGTGATCGCCACTCGACACCTATGACCCAACGCAACACCAACACCGGCGGCGTTCTGGAAGCGATGGTCCTGCCCGCATTGCAGCGCGGCGGCTACGCCTTCGACACGCAGGTCCTGGTCGGGCAGCGATGTGGTGGAGGTGTCCAGAAGGTGGACGCCGTCGCGACCAGCAACGGGGAAGCCATCCTGGTATCACTCAAATGGCAGCAGACCAGCGGGACGGCGGAACAGAAGGTCCCGTTTGAGGTGATGTGTTTGGCTGACGTGTCAGATCGGGTCACGCGGCTCGCGCCTATCTCGTGTTGGGCGGAGACGGCTGGAAACTCCGTGACTACTACACGTCGGGGCAACTGTCAGCACACCTGATTCATGCATCGTTGGTGAAGGTCGTCACGTTGGAAGCGTTCATCCGGCATGACGAACAACGGTCAACTCTGATCATGTCTGCTCGATGGATCGATTCCTCTCCTCGCCGCACGGCGCGACCCCCTGTGCCGCGGCCCCTTCCCCTAGTGTGGAGACAACGGACGCACCGCAGGTCGCTGCCAGATCAGCTTCGCTTGCCGGGGCCTGCCCAAGCTCATTGAGTACCGCGTTGATCGCCGCCAGTGACAAGTGATCCGGGCTGGTAATCTCGATCCCGATCGCTTGGCCGTCAGCCGCGAAGTCGACAATGAGCCCTGGCTCAATGCGTCGAGTTCGAACACTCTTTTGATCCGTGTTCCGAGGCAGGTAGTAGTACGCCGCCATCGGTCGCCCATGAACGATGACCTCCCAGAGCTCGGCACCTCGACGGCCTGGCGGGATACCGACACCGACGCCCACTCACCCCTGCAACGCGATGAGGATCAGGACCACGGCTAACACGGCGAGCGCCAACAGACCGATCTTCCAGAAACTCTTCGGATAGCTGCCGGCGATTTCACCAGTGACGCCGTTGGCCGCCACGTGGAACGTCTTCTTGCCGAACGTATACGTCAGCAGCCAGACCGGCAGCAGCAAGTGCTTGAACGTCTGTGCCGAATAGGCGGGCTGAATGCGCAGGTTGCGGTGCGTGTCGCCGGGGACCTGTTGGCCACACATGGCTTCGAGCCGACTGTGCATCTGTTCAGTTGATGTCTTCGCCGCCGCTTCCAGCGTGATTTGATACCGCTCCACGACAAAGCCCGAGAGGAAGGCGGTGTCGTAGGGCACCACCTCCTGCGTCGGGAAGGGTTCGATCTGACGCAACAGCGCGTGATCGATGCCCTCCGTGCCAGGCACCGGCTCATCGTCAAAAAAATGATCGATGGCTCCGGCCGCCGGTGTCCAGCGCACGTGGCGCACTTGGCGGGTCCGGGTGTGACCCTTGTTGTCGCGATAGGTCTCGGTCGTGTAGTAGTAGTGGCCCGAGTCCGCCTGCCACGGGCAATGCACCTGCGCATCGAACGTCCAGTAGGGCACGTAGAGACCGCTGAGCTGATCGACGAGCGCCTTCTTCTTGAACGCATTGGGTGCGAACCACCTGCGCGCATACCAGCGCTTCATGCCCTCGCGGACGTCCGTCTGGGAGACCTTGAACGGCAACAGACTCTGCGGACGGATGGGCGACTGCAGTTCTTCGTAGTCCACCAGCGCGGGTGACCCGCAAAAATCGCAGTTCTTGCCGACCCGGGTCGGGTCAAAGACCATCACCGCACGGCAACTCTGGCACTGGACGCTTCGTCGTTCGGTGTCCCAGCCGCGCTGTTCCTCAGGCAACTCGCGCAGCAGGGCAAGCAAGTCGAGTTCGGCAACCGTGCCACCCGTCTTGTGGACGTCATACGGAGACTCCGACCCGCAAAAGGTACAGATCAGCAGCTGCTTGCCAGGGTGCCACTCGGCCTGCGCGCCGCAAGCAGGACACGCATACTTGTCGATCGCCGATAGCTGCGGCGTGTCCGATTCGCCCGCCTCGCTCATTGGGCCAGATACGAGTCCAGGGCTGCGCGAGTGATGCGATAGCTCGAGCCGATCTTCTTGGCCTTGAGCTCGCCCGCCTCAATCACCGCCATCACGTCGCTTTCCGACACACCAAGCGCCTTGGCCGTATCAGCCGGCGACAGCAGGTCAAAGGTGGGCATCGTCCCACCCGCGGGTGCCGTGCCGCCAGCGACGGCCGGAGCTGACGGCGCATTGGGGTTCATGATCCCTTGCTGCATCATCTGCTGAGCGATGCCAAATCCAACGGCCAGTTCCGCTGCCGTGCCACCGGCCCCGCCGCCTCCACTGCCCATGCCCTGACCCATCTGGTATTTCACATAGTCGTTCAGGTTCCCCACGGCAGCCATGCTCGACCGCTTGTCGATGGCCTCTTCCACCTCGGGCGGCACCGACACGTTCTCGATGATGAAGCTGGTGATCTCGAGCCCGTACTTGGCGCCCATCGTCGGATTGATGACCGGCAGAAGTGCATCGCCGAGCTCAGAGTGTCTTGTCGCCACATCCATGACCGGCACGTTGGCAGACGCCAGGGCTTCGCTGAAGACGCTGACCATCCGCGACCGCATCGTGTCCGCGAATTCGTCGAGCCTGAACTGCTGATCCGACCCGGCCACTTCCCGGATGAACAGAGGCGGATTCACGATCTTGAAGTCGAACGTCCCGAAGGCGCGGACCCGCACAATGCCGAAGTCAGTGTCGCGAATCATCACCGGGTTGGACGTGCCCCACTTGTTGCCCGTGAACAGGCGCGTCGTCACGTAGAAAACGTCGGCCTTGAACGGCGAGTTGAAGAGGTACTTCCACGACTGCAGCTTGGTCAGTACCGGAATGTTGTCGGTGGTCAGCGTGTGTTTGCCTGGGCCAAACGTGTCACCGAACTGGCCCAGATACATGAACTGGGCCACCTGAGATTCGCGGACGATGAGCTGGGCCGCGTTCTTGATGGCCTTGTCGTCATCGGGAAAACGGTAGGACAGTGTGTCTCTCGAGTCGTCCGTCCACTCGATGACGTCAATAAACTCGCCCTTGATAAAGTCCATCAAACTCATATGCACGCTCCTTCGACGATTATTTCAGAAACGCCAGCACTTGCGTCGAGGACTGATAGCCAGACACCTTCTTGACGAGCGTGCCTGCACCCCGGGACGGATCCACCATCGCCATCGTCGGATACCCGCTGACGTCGAAGCGCTTCACGTGCGCCTTCTCGATGTCGCCGTCGAGCTTGACGCCCACAAATCCTGCGTGCAGGGCTGCGGCCACTTCGGCATCGGTCCAGATCCACTCGTCCATCGTCTTGCACGGGCCACACCATGTGGTTTCGAAATCGATCAGGACCTGTTTGCCTGAGGCCCTGGCTTGGGCGACCGCGGCGTCGAGGTCGTGCTCCCAGGTGAACGGAGTGGTCGTGCGCGGGCGTGGGCGCTCGTCAGCGAGCATGTCGTCAGGCAGGCGATCTTCGACTTTGGTCACGGGCAGGTCGACGATCTCGAATTCGACTGCCGAGCCATCCGGCGCAAACGACCGAAATGCCAACACGATGTCGGCTGCCTCGCCGTCGCGTTCGAGAAACATCAGACGCGATGTATCGCGCGCCTCCGTGTGCGAGAGCACCGTCTTCTCGGCGTCTTCGACTGAGGCGGGCAGCACACTCCAGGAATCGCCAGGGCCGTACACCGCGTCGTTGTTTCCATCCATGGCGGCCACCAGTGCCGGCACACCACGGATCGTGACACGGCCAGACCGCCAGGACCCTCGCGAGTAACGAATCACGTCGGGCGCCGGCACGCCGTCCTCTCGCACGATCCAGAAGCTCACGAAATACGGCGCCAGGCGAGCGGGGTCGGCAAAGGGTACCTGAAATTCAATGGCACTGAACGAGCTCCACCAGGCCCTGGTTTTGGCATTCTGGCTCGGCGTCGCGACCTCGGCCACGCCATCGTCATCAAACTGACCGTTGCGATTACGGTCAATGAACAACTGCGTCAGGTCTGCCGGATGTTCGGCGGATGATGTCGCCAACACCTTCAGCCACGAGTCGCGATTAGGTCCTACCTGCACGACGCCTTCCTTGGCCGGGCGAATCGCGCCCGCGGGCAGCACCAGGTCCTCGGCGACGGACGTCAGCGTCACCTGTGTGCCCTTCGGACTGAAATTCGGCCGTGGCCCTTCGCCAGGCGCGTGGTAGGTCAGTGGCACCGAGATGATGGTCGGTTCTTGCGGGGCCAACCAGCCGCACGCGGCCGAGGAAATCGCGGCCAGACCACAGATGACGAGCGCATGACGTGTCGACATGCGAGCGAGTGTACCCAATCAGCACGACCGGCGCTATCGGTCTACGGGGCTTTGGATCCGGGAGACGACTCGAACCGATAGCCCACGCCGCGCACGGTCAGCAGATGCTTCGGCTGGTCGGGAGCCGGTTCGACGTACTTGCGCAGACGCGACATGAAGTGATCGATGGCGCGGGTGTCGGTATCTTCGCGGACGTTCCAGACTTCCTCGAGCAGCCGTTTTCGCGAGACCGTCTGACCGTCATGGCGGACGAGGTACCGCAGCAGATTGGTTTCCATCAGCGTCAACGGATGCACCTCGGCGCCGACCCGAAGTTCCTGGGCGGCGAAGTCAACCGTCTTGCCGGCGAACGTAAATTCGTCTGGTGGCGGCGGGGCCAGCTTCCAGCCTTGTCGCCGCAACAGCGCGTGGAGGCGGGCGACGAGAATGGACAAGTCGAAAGGTTTTGGCAGGTAGTCGTCGGCTCCCGCTTCGAAGCCGCGCAGGACATCCTCGGCCCGCCCTCTGGCTGTCAGCATCAGGATCGGGTGCAACCAGGCACGAGCGCGCAGGGCCGCGGCGACGGCGAATCCGTCCATGCCGGGCAACATGATGTCGAGAATCATGGCGTCAATGAGTGTGGGTTGCTCCACGATCAGCCGCAGGGCGGCTTCGCCGTCCTCCACCACCAGCACCTCGTGGCCTTCGGCTTCGAGATTGAAGCGCAGGCCGGAAGCAATGTGCGGTTCGTCTTCGACAATCAGGAGGCGGGACATTAGATCGGATCCTGCTCCGGTGGAGTCGCGGCTCCGGGGATGCTCAGGATGGCGGGCAACTCCAGTGTGAACGTCGACCCGCGCCCCAGACCGTCGCTTTCGGCGAAGGCGCGGCCGCCATGTTGTTTGGCCGTGTTGTGGACGATGAAGAGCCCCAGGCCGGTGCCCTTGATGCGCTGGGTCAGCGCGCCTGGGACACGGTAGAAGCGCTTAAAGATGCGCGTGGCCTCGCCGTGGGGCAGACCGGAACCGCGGTCCTTGACTTTCACCACGGCCCAATCGCCGACCCGCGCAGCAAACACTTGCACGTGCACCTCGTCGCCAGAGTATTTGACGGCATTGTCCAGCAAATTCAGCAACGCGCTTCGCAACTCGCCGGGGTCGCCCATCGCCTCGGGTCGATGCTCGTCGATGTCCAGGGGGACCAACTGCAACTGCTGGTCGCTCAGGTGCCTTCGTGTTCGCGTCAACTCGACACACTCGGCAGCGAGCGCCCGCAGGTTGACACGTTCTCGATGGCCAGAGGCGCGGTGCTCCAGTCCGGCTCGCAGGACTTGCTCGATAGTCTGCAGGAGCCGGTCGCTGTCATCGAGCATGACGTCGTAGAACTCGAGTCTCTTGGCGTCCGGGATTGAGCCATCACGAGCCTTGAGCGTTTCCAGATGGAGGCGGATGGATGTCACCGGCGTCTTCAGTTCATGGGTGACGGCGTTGACGAATGCGTCCTGCCGTTCGTTACGGCGGATCTCGCGGACGAGAAAGATGGTGTTGAGGACCAGCCCGGTAATGATGGCGGCAAAGACAAACACCCCGAGCAACAGCGGCACGATCTGTTGCCACTTCTCGACAATCCAGATGGTGTTGAGCGCTACGGCAAGGGCCACAAGGCACACGCCGAACGCGACGAAGAACGCCACAGCGCCCCTGCGCCCTGCCACAACTGACATGGAGCAATTCTAACGCGACCGGACCTTCCGGGGCCGTGTGTCTTAGGCGGCTTCTTCCATCGCGTCGTCCACTCGGACGCGGCGGACGTCGGTAGCCAGTCCCAGCAGTTCAAGCGCCCGAATGTGCAGGTACGTCAGGTCGACTTCGTACCACGCCAGCCCGTGGGCGGCCGAGGTCGGATGCGCGTGGTGATTATTGTGCCAGCCTTCGCCAAACGTCAGCAGAGCCACCCACCAGTTGTTGCGCGAGTCATCGCGGGTCTCAAAGCGACGGCCGCCCCACAGGTGCGTGGCTGAGTTGACGAACCACGTGGCGTGCAGGCCGAGCGTGGTGCGCAGGAACACGCCCCAGAGTACCCAGTTCCAGCCGCCCGCGGCCCACAGTCCGAACCCGAGCAGTGTCAGGGGCACCCAGTGATACTTGGTGAGCCACACGTGAAACGGGTCGCTGCTCAGGTCGGGTGCGTATTTGGACGTCATGGTGACGTTGTTGTGTTGCGCCTCGCCGAACATGATCCAACCCATGTGCGCCCAGAAGCCGCCGTGGCGCGGCGTGTGAGGATCCATGTCGGAATCGGAGTGCTGATGATGTCGTCGATGGGTCGCCACCCAGAAGAGTGGTCCGCCTTCGAGTGCCAACGTGGCGCAAATGGTGAGGAAATACTCAATGGCTTTCGGCGTCTTGTACGACCGGTGCGTCAGCAACCGGTGATACGACATGCCAATGCCGAAGGCGAGCGCCACATAGTAGGTGGCCAGCATGACGACAACGCCGGACCAGGTGAAGTCGATAAGCGCCCACACGGCTCCGATGTGAAAGAGCGTCATAAAAAACGCCGTGACCCACGAGACGCCCGAATAGCGGTTGGCCTTGGCGCCGGCCATGCTGCCGGTGCCGCCGGATCGGCGAAGCGTACGAGTCGTGGAAACAGTCTTTGTCAGGCTCACAGGTGTCAACTCCTGGCAAGACGATACCAAGAGGAGCGCGCTGGCGCTGTAAGACTTTTGTAAGTAGCGCTCAGGCCTGTCGTCCAGGTGCCATTGTCTTCGTCAACAGCACCGTAATCAGCGTCGCCAACACCAGCGTCGTGCCATGCGCTGCCGACGCGGTCGGCGACCCTGCGGCTGCCGGCGCCAGGGCCCACCAGAGGTTGACACCGGCATGCAGGACCATCGCGGGCCACAGGCTGCGCCACCGCCACGTCATCCACGCGAACAGAAAGCCGCCAGCCACCGTCGCCAGAGCGGGCGGAGCCAAGGCGCCGACGCGCGCCGCCAAGTCGCCCCGAAGCAGGGCCATTACCAACACCTCGTCCAGGTCCTTGAAGTGCGCAAGCGCAAACACGAAGGCGCTGCCAAAGGCGGCCCAGTACCAGGGCCAGCGCGCGCGCACTACCAGCTGCTGAAACAGAAAGCCCCGGTAGAGGACCTCCTCGGCAAATGGGCCCAGCATGACATCCGAGACGATCGACGCCGGATTCGGAGAGAACGGAGAGATGACGACCAACACGACCATCGGGACTGTGGCCACCGCCGTCCAGCAGACACCACGCCAGTGGGGCGTGTTCAGCCCCAGGTTATGCAATCCTTCCAGCCAGCCCCCACGCCGCAAGGGCATCACCAGCACCACTGTGGGCACCACCCACAGCACTACCTTCAACACACCATCCACCCATTCGGGACTCTGCAGCATCCACGGTTGCGCTGCAATAAACCAGAATGCCAGCGTCACGAAGTAGACGAACACGAACGGCAGGATCACGCGGGCCCCACCTCGAGACCGACTGAACGCATCAGGGCCAGGGCGTTGCTGGTGCGGACCGGACCGGTGCGCAACACATAGTCAAAGGCGAGCGACCCACCATCGAATGCATCGGCAAAGTGGACGTTCGCCGCCTGCGGTGCCCACCCATCGGCAATGTCGCCCAGCGCCAAGTCGTGGGTGGTGGCGAGTCCGATGGCGCCAAAACCAATGAGCCCGCGCAGCAATCCTTCGGCGCCCTGCCGACGGTCGTGAGAGTTGGTGCCACTCAGGACCTCGTCAAGGAGGAAGAGCGCGCCGCCTTCTGAACGTCGCGCCAGGTCGACGATGTGCTTGAGTCGGAGAATTTCCGCATAAAACCGCGAGTGTCCTTCGAGCAGGGAGTCGAGCACACGAATGGATGCCCCGACGGCCAGCGGAGAGAGCCGGAACGTCGATGCGCGCACCGGAGCCCCCATCTGCGCCAGCACCACATTGAGCCCGAGCGCCCGGAGGAACGTGCTCTTGCCTGACATGTTCGAGCCAGAGACGATCAGGAGGGCCGGTGCAGACTTGCCGAGACTGACGGTGTTGGCCACGGCCGTGTCGGGCAGTAGCGGGTGTGCCACATCAACGCCCTCCAGATGAGCTGGAGGCGGCCCGACGTCAGGAAAGACGTGGGACGGATGTTCGGCCGCGTAGCCAGCCAACGCACATAATGCGTCGAACTCGGCCACCGCTTCGAGCCAGCGCGGTACGTCCTGTCCGTGTCGGCCACGCCAGCGTTCGATCAAGAACGCCAGCTGCGTCGTCCACATCAGCAGGCCCGCGACAAGGGCGAAGATCATGTTGCGTCGCGAGGCCAGAAGTGTCGCCAGTTGTGCGAGCACGGCAATGGCCCTGGACCCATGACCTCTACCAGAGGCAAGACTGCCGCGCAGCGCGCAGAGCCGCTCACTGGAGTCCGACCGGCCCTCCACCAGGTGCGCAAGCCCGCCGACCACGCTCAGATCGCGCGATGCCGTCTCCACGGCCTGGGTGACGTCAAGAACACGGGGCCGGAGCACGCCAGCCAGCACGAGTTGCACACCAATCGCCACCAGTGCGGGCGCCGGGTGCCCGCCTTGCCAGGCCCAGGTCACGGTGACGAGGGACACCACGGGGATCACACGTACGAGCCACTCGGTGGCCGCACCCGGCAAGACGCGAGGCGTCAGCGCCCAGCGTCCAAGCGGGGCCGAGTCGACACCGGTACGCATCTGGTCGCCTTCCACCGCCAGTTGTTCGCGCACGTCGACATCCGGGATGAGTTCCTGAATGGCGGCCTGCCGGGCGCGGATTTCGTCGGGGTCGGCTGGCGACAGCATCCAGCGCGCCAGCGTGGCGCGGCCCGCCTCTGTTCGGCAGGTGGCGAGAAGCTCAAACAGGCTGCCCTTGCCAAACAGGTCCAGATCGGCAGCGTACAAGTGGTCCACCGGCATGAACCGATCGCCTGGGTCCCCGGTCCCGGGCCAACGGTGCTGCATGCGGGTCAGGCCTCGCTCATAAAACGTGACAGCCGATCGCGCACGGTCGCGGGCATTGAGGAGTCGACCGTGGCCGACGGCAATGACGGCAAACAGCATCACCAGGCTGGCCAGCGTCTTCCAAGGCGCCAGCCCGAGCCAGAGCAACACGGCAATCCCGCCGAGGCCAAGGACCAGTCGCATGGCGGCGATCCGGGCATGCTGGCGCTCCATGCGGACCAGTGCCTGCTGGCGGAGTGCCAGGCGGGAGCGGTATTCCGACTCGATCGAGAGCGACGACGTTGGGGACACGACAGTTAGAGTAACGGGTCTGGAGGGTAAGACCCCCTCCGTTACGCCATTCCCGGCCAAAAAAAACCCTGTGCTTCGACGCGCGAGGCGCGGAAAGCACAGGGGGTGTCAGTCGTCGTGTGGTGTTAGAACACGATCTTGAAGCCCAGCTGCATCTGTCGCTGCTGGTACGCGTTGGTCACGGCAAAGCAGCCGCTCGACGCTTGACCGATCGGGCAGACGCCCGTCGAAATTGCCGCCGCGGGCACCCCGAGGGTGTCGGTGGTGACCACCGAGTTGACCGAGCGCACGCTTGCGGTGTTGAACAGGTTCTTCGCTTCGAAGAAGAAGTCAAGCCGCGTGGCGCCCTGAATCCTGAACACGCGGGAGTACCGCACGTCGAAGTTGAGCACCCGGCCCAGATCTCCGGAGTTACGTGCGACACCGACCGGACGGTCAGAGCTGATGCCGTCCAGGTTCAGGTCGCGGTTCGACCGGATGTTGTACGGCAGCCCGCTGTTGGCCTGGAAGATGAGGCTGAGCTGGTTGTCGTTGAGCAGCGTGGCTGCCAGACCGGTGCCCGAGACCGTGGGCATCAACACCGCGCTCGCGATGAACGTGTGACGGACATCCCACGACGTGCGGTTGTAGTCATTCGCCTGGTTCGACGGGTCCGAGAGGCCCGGCCGGTCAGTGCTGCCGACGACGTAGCGACCACCGATGACGCCATCGTCCTGGGCCTTGGCCAGGGTGTAGGATGCCTGCGCCTGGACGCCACCGGCCATTCGGCGGTTGAGCGACACCGTCATGGCGTTGTACTGCGACGAGCCGGTTGACCTTATTTCATTGATCGTGTCGAAGTTCGAATCAAGCCGCGTGGCCGCGCTCACGGTGCGCGAGTAGATGGGGCGCCCATCCGAGAGGGAGGCCCCAGAGGCAATCATGTTGCTGTTCAACAGCACAGGGAGGTTCCGCCCGGTGGAATTCACGTAGGCGACCGCCAACGAGGTGTCGTTACCCAGCGCGCGTTCGACCTGCACGTTGGTCAGGAGTGCCCACTGGCTGTCGAAGGCGGGATTCACCGTGCGGATGCTGCGTGACGGCGTCACGCCTGGAGGCAGGCTGTTCAGCAAGCCCGGGAACGACGGTGCGCCCGCCTGGGTGGGTGTCACCGCGGCCGTCAGGAGCTTGGGTGACCCGTTCTCCAGGATTGCGTCCTGATAGAACATGCCAAGGGGCGTCTCATACATGACGCCCGTTGATGCACGAACAACCGTCCGCGATTCCGGATCGACCGACCACGCGAATCCGACGCGGGGCGCGAGGTTGTTCTTGTCAGTGCGGAACTGCCGCGACGCCGCGAATGGAGCAGACGGATCGGCGTCGGGCACCATGAACAGGTCATACCGGACGCCATAAATCAGTTTGAACTGTGATGTCATCCGATACTCGTCCTGCAGGAAGGCCGAGACGTAGCGCTGCGAGTATTCGACGGTTGGGTCGCCCACGCTCTGTGTGAAGCGCGTGTAGCCAAACGGCGCCGCGCCGCTCTTGGCCGCCAGGTAACTCGCGACAGAGGGGAACAGGTACGTTCCCTGCACGTTGTTCAACCGTTCATCGTTGATGAACTGGACGTCGAATCCGGCCTTCAGCCCGTGATTGCCTACATACCAGGTGAAGTTGTCGACCACCTGTAGGAACGTTTCAAGGAACGTGGTGCGGGTCGCCGAGCCGCCAAAGTTGGCGACGCCCGAGATCTGGACAGCGGGGCCAGGGCCCGCGACTGCTGACGGCACGCGCGGATTGTCACGTCGGCCGTAGGACACGCGCAACTCGTTGATGGCGTTGGATGAAATCGTCGAGACCATCTGCACGCCAACCGAATCCATCCGGTCCTTGAAGTCCGTGGCCGTCTCGCGCGTGTTCAGTCCGCCGCCGACGTTTTCAGGCGTTGAGTTCTGAAAGACTGACCAGCGCGCCGACAGACGATTCGACGAATTCATCTGCAGGTCGACCTTGCCGATAAACATCTTCACGTTCTGGACTGCGGGAATCACACCGTCGCCAAGGGCCGTCGAGCTCAACCCGAGAATGGTCGCCGTCGCCGGCGTGACTGTGATGACGCGCCCGGCCGAGAGGTCGTTGTTCAGATACTCGTAGCCGAGGTAGAAGTGCGCCTTGTTGCGCATAATCGGGCCACCCAACGTTGCCGTGACGTTGTCCACCTGCGTGTCAGGTGTCGGCGCTGTCGGAGAAAGCGTGAATGGCCGCGCGGAAAAGGACTTGCGTCGGAAGCGGTAGCTGGACGAGCCACTGAATGTGTTGGTGCCCGACGGCGACACGGCGTTGTAGACCATGCCCGTCGTCTGGCCAAACTCTGGCGCAAACCCGCTGGTGATGACCTGCACCTCTTTGATCATGATCTCGGAAGGCTGGAACATGCGGAGGCCCGCGCGGTCCTTCTGGGTCGCGCTGCCACCGTCAATCTGGTAGTTGGTCCGCATCTGCGAGCCATTCGCATTCATGCGCGTCGCCCCGAACTCTTCGTTTTCATACCCCGTCACGTTCGGCTGCAGCAGCGCGAAGTTGTAGGCGTTTCTGGAGACGTTCGGCAGGTTCTTGATCTCGACCGAACTGATCGTTCGCCCCAGGTCGACTCGACCCGGTGAGGCGATGGAGGCGTCGGCGGTCACCATGACGGTCTCGG
>JABMNV010000116.1 GCA_013203475.1 Acidobacteriota bacterium | reverse complement strand
TGGCAATGTTCTTGGCCAGGATCGTGATCCCACGTTCCCGCTCCAGGTCGTTCGAGTCGAGGATGCATTCCCCCACGAGCTGGTTGTCGCGAAACTCGCCGCTCTGGCGGAGCAGGCAGTCGACGAGGGTCGTCTTGCCGTGGTCGACGTGGGCGATGATGGCGATATTGCGCCGAAGAGGGTTGGCTATGGTCTGTGAGGTCACGGGCGTCGAAGGCATCCTTCCAGTGTACCTTGGTCTTCTTCAGGGACTCTGACAAAACGTGTCCGTCGTGACTACCGGCTTCGGTGCCAATTTGACGAGGACAGGGCGACCGTCCGCGCGAGTTGCTACACGGCCGTATCAATACGAAGGCTCTCGTGGCCGGCCTCCAGCAAGCCCGGCCAGGGGTGGTCCAGCACTTCCACGGGACGCCCGAATTCTTCGCTCAGCGGCCCCATCGCCGGGCGCAGGTTGGCCATGGTGCCGCAGGCCAGAATGCGCAGCGCCCCTCCAGGCACGGCGTCGAGCAACTGGCGGAGATAGGACGCGAGCGCGGCGGCGAATTCAAAGCGCGCCAGGTGGTCGCCTGACCCGGCCGTCGCCTGCGCCCACGCCGCGTCCCAGCGCAGATACGCCGGTCGATGGCTCGAGCGTCCCTGCTGGGCGAATGTCAGGCAACCACCTTCGGCGTGCAGCGCCGCGACCACCGCCAAGCCAGCGCCTTGTGCCCGCGCCAGTTCGGCCAGCGCCTCGTGAGGCTGGGCCAGCCCCGTAACCACAAAGCCAGAGCGAATAAGGGGTTCGACCCGTTCACGAATGGAGAGGGCGATCGGCGGCGGCAGCGGTTCGCCTGGTTTGGCCGTGATGGGGGTTACGCCGACATCAGTGGAACGCGGCCACAAGACCACCCTCAAGTGTTGGGAGAGCGCGTGTGTCCGACGCAAGGTGCGGACCGTCGCGACGGCACTCTCGTCCAGCGGAAACACGTACTGACCGAGCACCGAGCCGGCTGTGGGACTCACCGCGACCAGACGACACTGGTCTCCGCAGATTTCAGCTGCCGCATGATTCATCAGACTGAGGCTAGAATACCGCCTTCATGGAACAACGACGATTCTTCCTTGTCCGGATGGTCACTGCCGCTGCCGCGTTGATTGGCGCGAGCCTCGGGGTTCTGGTTGCCGCGGTCGCCATCCCTCGTCGTCGCACAGTGGTGCGCCGGTGGCGCGCTGCCGCGTCAATGTTTGATTTGCCTCCGTCTGGTCCGCTGGTCGCGACGTTGACCGAACGGCAGGCAGACGGGTGGAACGAGACGAGGAAGCAGACGGTGGTCTTTCTCGACAAACTCGAGACCCCTGATGGTGGCGGCGACGGATATCAGGCCTTGTCGGCCACCTGCACCCACCTGGGATGCCGCGTAGCCTGGAACGCCGATGAATTGCATTACAAATGTCCGTGCCACGGTGGCGTCTTTGACCGGCAAGGCCATGTGGTCTCGGGGCCACCACCGCGTGGCCTGGAGCGCCTGTCAGTGCGCGTGAATCCGGAAACGGCCGAGCTTGAGGTGGAGCTTTGATGCGCGCCGTGTTCGACTGGCTGGACCACCGCACCGGATTCCGGGACCTGCGGCACCACCTCTTTGACGAGCCTCTGCCGCCAGGGACGGGCTGGGCGTTCACCTTGGGAAGTCTGCTGCTGTTTGGGCTGACGCTCCAGGTGCTGACGGGAACGCTCCTAGCTTTATTTTATGCGCCCACGCCTGACCACGCCTGGGACAGCGTGCGGTACATCACGAATGATGTCCGTGGCGGGTTCCTGCTACGTGGCCTGCACCACTGGGGCGCCAGCCTGGTGGTTGTGACGGCCGTGCTGCATCTGGCGCGCGTCGTGTTGTTTGGCAGTTACAAGGCTCCGCGCGAGATGAACTGGGTCGTCGGCCTGGTGCTCTTGCACGTCATCCTGGCGTTTGGTTTGACCGGGTACCTCCTCCCTTGGGACCAGCGTGCCTATTGGGCGACGGTTGTCACGATCAATATCTCGAAGCTCACGCCTCTGGCGGGTGAGTTCGTCGCCGACCTGCTTCGGGGGGGATCCGACATCGGGGCGTTGACCCTGACGCGCTGGTATGCCGTGCACGTGTTGGTCCTGCCACCGACGCTGTTTGGATTGACCGCCTTGCATCTCTACCTCATGCGGCGTCACGGGATTTCGGGGCCCATCACGCCGCGCAGCGGCCTCTCAGAGACGTTCTTTCCGTATCAGGCTGCCCGCGACCTGACGGTCGCCATTGTCGTGGGGGCGGCACTGGCGATCCTGGCGTGGCAAGGGGCGCCCGCACTGGAACCGCCTGCGGACCCCTCGGCCAGTGGTTATATTCCGCGCCCGGAATGGTATTTTCTCGGACTTTTCCAGCTGTTGAAGTACTTCCCAGGCCGACTCGAAGTCGTCGGCGCCATTGTGATTCCAGGCGCCGTGATGACGGTCCTCTGCCTTCTGCCGTGGATTGATCGCGCGCGGTCGCGTGGGCTGCAGGAACGGCGCTGGCTGCTGACCGGGCTGGCAGCTGGCATCGCCGCGCTCTGCACCCTGACCGTGATGGGGGCCATGGACACACCCGCACAGGCCGATGGCGAGTGGAATGTGCGCGAACAGGCGGGGCTCGCCCTCATGTCAGACACCACGTGCACGTCGTGCCATCGCGCGACCGCGATGAGCGCGCCGATCGATCCCCTACGTGTGTCGCAACCCCGCGATTGGCTTGTGGGGCACCTGCAGGATCCGCAGATGATTGCGCCAGGACTGCGCGTCGCCCCCCCGTCCAACCAGTATGATCACGAGGCGATTCTGGCCGCACTGGCTCGTGGTCGGTCGGGCTCGATTCCCGAGCTTGGACTCGACGACGGGGCCGTGGCGGTGCTGTTTAATCGCAACTGTCTTCGGTGCCACGTGATGGGGCCCGTTGGCGGCGCTGAAGGGCCCGCGTTGACTACCATTGGTGCGACGCTGACCGAGGCCAGCCTTGTGCGACAGATCACCACCCCGCTTGGGGTGAAACCCGACGGTGCAATGCCGGCCTTTGCTGGCAAGCTCACCGCAGACGAGATCGCCCGACTCGCATCGTGGCTCGCGACAAGAAGATAGAGAGAATAGAGAAGTTGGGGATTGGGGAACTGGGGAATTGTGGAACTGGGGAAGTGATGACTGCAACGACCTTGAATCTGGCACATCTGCTCGACCATCAGGCCCGTCTGACGCCAGCGCGCGAGGCGGTTGTCTCAGGTGCCATGCGGTTGACCTATGGCCAGCTGCATGCCATGGCGAATCAGGTGGCCGCAGGGTTGCGTGGGCTGGGCCTCCAGCCGGGTGACCACGTCGCGCTGTCGTGTCCCAATGTTCCCTATTTCCCGATCGCCTACTACGGGATCCTCAAGATGGGCGGTGTGGTCGTGCCGCTCAATGTCTTGCTCAAGCCACGCGAGATTGCCTTCCACCTGAACGACTCGGATGCCAAAGCCCTGCTCGTGTTTGAAGGTACGCCCGAATTACCAATGGCCCAGATGGCGCGCGAGGCGTGTGACGACGTGAGTGCGTGTGCACACCTGATCGTGATGACCACCAATCCGGCGTTGCCCAGTCCTGTCGACCGCACGATTTCGCTGGGGCAGTTGATGCAGGCCCAGCCGCCTGCGTCTGAGACGCACCCGTCGAGCCAGGACGATACCGCCGTCATCCTCTACACGTCCGGCACGACCG
Source organism: Acidobacteriota bacterium (assembly GCA_013203475.1). Classification (GTDB taxonomy): domain Bacteria; phylum Acidobacteriota; class Vicinamibacteria; order Vicinamibacterales; family SCN-69-37; genus SYFT01. The sequence goes on along the minus strand of JABMNV010000116.1, from coordinate 11,321 downwards.
GTCAGCCCAAAGGCGCAGAGTTGTCGCACTTCAACATGGCGCTCAACGCGATCGCGTCGCGCGATATGTACGCGCCCATGCTCAACGCGGGCGTGGACGCGATCAACAAATACCTGATCACGCTACCCCTGTTTCACTCCACAGGGCAGACCACACAGCTGAACGCGGGCATTTCCAGCGGCGGCACGTTGGTGCTGTTGCCTCGGTTTGACGCGGCAGCCGCCTTGCAGGTGATGCGCGAGGAGCGCATCAATTTCTGGGTGGGTGTTCCCACGATGTACTGGGCACTGTTGCAGCATGCCCGTGAGTCTGGTGCCGACGTGTCTGCGATTGCCGGTGCGTTGAAAATCTGCGTCTCTGGCGGCGCCCCGATGCCTCTCGCCGTGCTCGAGGACTTTGAGAAGACCTTCGGCGTGCGCGTGCTCGAAGGGTACGGCCTGTCAGAAACTTCCCCGGTCGCCTGCTTTAACCAAGTGCACCTCCCACCGAAGCTCGGCACCGTGGGGCCACCGATCTTTGGCTGTGAGGTTCGGGTCGTCGATGGACAGGACCAACCGCTGCCCAGTGGCGAACGCGGCGAGATCGTCATCCGCGGGCACAACGTCATGAAGGGCTATTACAAACGGCCAGCGGAAACCGCCGAGGCGTTGCGGGGAGGGTGGTTCCACACCGGCGACGTCGGTGTGATTGATGCTGACGGTTACGTCTCGATTGTCGATCGGACGAAGGACCTGATTCTGCGCGGCGGCATGAACGTCTATCCTCGCGAGATTGAAGAAGTGCTGATGACACATCCGGCGGTGTCGCTCGCGGCGGTCATCGGCGTGCCAGATGACCGCCTTGGTGAAGAGGTGAAGGCGTTTGTCGTCCTCAAGCCCGGTTCAGCAGTGGCTCCCGAAGACCTGATCGTCTGGAGCAAGGGGCACTTGGCGGCGTACAAGTACCCTCGAACCATCGAGGTGCGCGAGAGCCTTCCCATCGGGCCGACGGGGAAGGTCTTCAAGCGGGGCCTCCGCCCGACGCAGGCTGACGCCTCACGAACCACCAAGCCCGAATAGTGCCTGGGCGTTCCCTCCCAGAATGCCGTCTCGCTGGTCGTCGCTGATGGGCAGCGCGGCCAGCGCCTCCAACATGAGCGGGATGCTGCCGATCTGGTGCGGATAGTCACTGCCTGCCAGAAGGTGTTCGGTTCCCGCAAACTCGAGGGCCAGTTTCAACGGTCCCTGGCTGAAGTTGACCGTGTCGTAGTAGAAATGTCGCTTCAAGTAGGCCGTCGGCGGCTCGTCAATGTGCTTCCGGCAGTCAGCGAACGCGCGGTACCCGCGATCGAGGCGTTCGGCCAGGTAGGGAATCGTCCCGCCGAGGTGGCCCAGGACCCAGCGGATTCGCGGGTAGCGCTTCACGACGCCGCTGAACACCAGTTTCGATGCGGCCAGGGTCGTGTCGAAAAGAAATCCATTGAGTGGCATCAGCCAGTATTCGGTCATCGCTTCGACGCCGACCGGGTACGTCGGATGAATCATCAGAACAGCATCGCGCTCGTTGGCGGCCTCGTACAACGGCCAGAAGCGCTCATCGTCAAGCCCCACGCCGTTGACGTTGCTGAAGAGCATCGTGCCCGGCAGTTTCAGTTGATCGGCGGCTCGTACGAACTCAACGAGTGAGGCGGCCGGGTCACACAGAGGCAGCGTGGCGAGGGGAGCGAACCTGGTGGGCCGCTCGTCACGAATGCGGGCAAACGCGTCGTTCGTGATCGTCGCCAGCGCCGCGGCGACGGCCGGAGTTTCGATGTGTGTGCCGGGGGTGGTCAAGCTGATCGTCTGCACGTCAACCCCTGCCGCGTCGAGCACGCCCTGTCGATAGGCAATGTCGCGATGCCCTTTGACCAGCACATTGTAGTCGCCAGGGTAGTGGACCAGTGGATTGCCGTCCGCATCATGTGTGACGGTAATCACGCTGCCCAGACGTCCGAGAGCGCTGAGGTACTCGGGTGGATAGAAGTGATTGTGGACATCGATGATCATGGTTCACGCCCTTTTCGTGTGTGAAGTGGCACGCTGCCCGCGCGTCCAAAAGAAGTAAACGGGCCATCCCAGCAGCACCAACCCGAGCCCGAGGGCACTCTCTCGAGGCTCGGCGGCCACCTAAAACGCGACGATCGTCAGCGACGCGATGATGAACACGGCCGGGATGATGGGGTAGCCCCACATCCGATAGCGCGGGGCATAGTTGGAACGTCGCCGCAGCACGAACAGGCCGCCCGCCATCAGCGCGAAGAAGGTCCATTCGGTATAGACCACCCGGGTAAACAGCGCACGATAGGTGCCGGTCAGTGTCAGCAGCGAAGCCCAGACCGCCTGAAGAATCAGCGCTCGGTGAGGCGTATGGAATCGTTCGTGCAAAACTCCCACCCAGCTGAACACCAGGCCATCCTGTGCCATGGAGTAGTACACCCGAGGCCCGGCCAGGATGATGCCGTTGACCGCGCCGAACGTCGAGACCACGACCAGAACCGCCATGGCCACGGCGCCCCCACGGCCGGTCAACGCGTCGGCGGCATCGGCGGCAACGCGAGTCGAGGCGCGCAGTGTCTCCAGTGGCAGGACGCTGAGGTACAGCGCGTTGAGACCGGCGTAGCACACAGTCACGATGATGGTGCCCAGTACCAACGCCAGAGGAATCGTGCGCGCCGCGTCCCGCGTCTCACCGGCCGCAAACGTCACCATATGCCAGCCGCCATACGCAAAGAGTCCGGCGGCCATCGCCAGAGCAAAACCACTGGCCGTGGTCGTCATCACGGGGGCACTGTCGGCGACCGACGGTACCACGTGACCCCCGATCAGCCAGCCACCTGCGACCATCATCACGACGATGGCGGCCACCTTGGTGACGGTAAAGGCGGTCTGTATCCGTGCCCCGTACCTGACACCCAGAATATTGACCGCCGACAACAGGACGATGAGCCCCACGGCGGTGAGGCGGAGTCCGAGGTCGCCCATCGGTATGAACACGGCCGCATACCGCGCGAACACCATCGCGATGGCTGCGATGATTCCGGTGTGCATGCTCCAGAACATCGCCCAGCCCCACAAGAAGCCGACCGCTGGCGAGTAGGCCTCGTTCAAGTAGACGTACACCCCGCCGGTCCGCGGGAAGGCTGACGCCAGTTCCGCACAGGCCAGGGCGCCGAACAGCGTGAGCACGCCGGCGGCGATCCATACCAGCAGAATGCCGCCGACCGTTGGCATCTGTCGGGTAATCTCCGACGGCTGGACAAAGATTGAGACTCCAATGATCGTCCCAACCACCATCGCCGTCGCCGGTGTGATTCCTAGCGCTTTTTGGAGCATGCGCGCGCGGAGGATACACCAGCTTTACTGAGGCGACGCCGGGAACTCGTAGCACCCCGGCATGACCAGAATCCGCTCGGTCCCAGAGACCGTGCTGAAGAACAAGCTGGTTGGCGACAGAACACCGGCCGCGTTGAAGGAAACCGTTCGGGTCTTGTTCCCCTTCTGGTCATAGACGTAGGTCAACGGCGGCATCAGACTGACCCAGAGGTCTCCCTCGGACGACAGGGCTGCCGTGCGGACGATGGGCGGGACGAGCGGATGGGTGCCGTCGCCAGTCTCGCGAGTCGGCCATGAAGTGGGCAGCGTCTGGATGTAGCCGTCCAGCTCGGGGCCCTCAATGTGACGCTCGAACTCGAGCCTGCCGTCGGCCGAGTATTTGCGAAAGAGCGGCACTCCGGTCTGGAACACGAACAGGACGCCGTCGTCTGGGGTACCAATGGGCAGGCCCAGGTTCAGCGCCAAGTGCACCTGCCGGTCCGCTTCGTGGCCCGTCGGACGCAAACTCCCGGTCCGACGAGTCACCTTGCCCTCGACGTCGAGCTCAGCGATCAGCGCTCCTGATTCTGGTTCGTTCAGGAGCACTGACGTGCCCGTGTAATGCAGCGACCCGGCGCCACTGAGAATCAACGGTCCGATTCTCAGACGGGGTGCGGCTCGGACCGGGCGCATGAACGCGCCTCGACGAGTGCCGCTGTCGAAGAAGATCTGGATGCGCTCCTGCGCAAACGGCGCGTCGGAGACGGCAAACGTATCGTTGGCGGCCAGACTCAACACGCCGGGTTGCAGCAGCTCGCCCTTGTCGAGCCCCACTTGTACCAGCCGTTCCACGTGCGTGCGCGCTTGGTCCACGCTGAACACCGTGTGCGCTCGGCGGTCGAGCACCAAATACTGCCCGGTGGAGAGCTGTGCAAACCCGATGGGCTCACGGAACTGCCCACAGATGTGCGCAGGTAGCGCGTCAACCGGACGCAGGCGTTCGACTGGAGTGTGACCCACGCCGACGAGCACCGCGCCAGACGCGAGACTGCAGGCTCCGATGAAACGCAGAGACATCAAGAATCGCGTCCGGAATCCCCGCCTCAGTACCGCGCCGTCTCTAGAATGGCCGCCAGCACGTCCGCAGACCCAGGCAGAATGGCTTCCTCCAGATCAGGGTAGTACGCCACCGGACAATCCATGGCCGCCACGCGTCTGACCGGCGCATCGAGGTACTCAAAAAGATCGCTGGCTGTCCGGGCGGCCAGTTCGGCTCCGAACCCGCACGTGAGTTGGTCTTCGTGGGCGATAACCAGACGATTGGTCTTCTTGACCGCCGCCGCTATCGCCGCCCAGTCAAACGGCATGATGGTACGCAGGTCGATCACGTGCACGCTGATCCCATCCCTGTCCGCCTGCTGCGCGGCCAGCAGCGTGCGCTGGACCAGCGCCCCCCACGTGACCACGGTGACGTCCGTGCCCTCACGTTTTACCGCAGCCTTGCCGAACGGAATCATGTAGTTCGGTCCGGTGTATTCGCCCTTGTTGTACGTCTGGCGGTACAGGTGCTTGTGTTCCAGGAACAGCACGGGGTCGTCGCAACGCATGGCGGTGCGCAACAGCCCGGCCGCGTCCTGGGCGTTGGACGGATACGCGATCCGGATCCCAGGACAATGCGCGAAAATGCTCTCGCCCGACTGACTGTGGTACGGCGCGCCGCCGCGCAGATAACCGCCAATCGCCGTGCGGATCACCATGGGGCACGAGAATTCGTTGTTCGACCGGTATCGCAGCATCGACATCTCGTCGCGGATTTGCATCATCGCTGGCCAGATGTAGTCGAAGAACTGGATCTCCACCACTGGCTTGATGCCGCGCGTGGCCATCCCGATGGCGCGACCCACGATGTTGGCCTCGGCGAGCGGCGAGTTGAACACCCGCGTGCCGCCATAGGCCTTCTGCAGGCCGTGCGTGACCTTGAAGACGCCTCCCTTGCCCTGCACTTCCTCCAGTTTCGCCTCATTGGTCGCATCCGCCACGTCTTCGCCGAACATGACCATTCGCGGGTTGCGGCCCATTTCTTCCTTCATGGCCCGGTTGATCGCCGCCACCATTGTGTCGGGCTTTCCCTCTGGCGCGAGCGGCACGGCGAAGTCGGGTCCGGTGGGGTCGACGTCCGGGGAGTACACGTAGAGTTCAGCCGTCTCTTTTGCCGGCTTGGCCGCCTTGACTGCTGACTCTGCTGCCTCGTTGACCTCGAGATCGACTTCCGTGGCGATGGCGGCCAATTCGTCGTCGGTGGCGATGCCCTCAGACGTGAGCCAGGCCGCGAACTTGCTGAGGGGGTCGCGCGTGGCCTCCTCCGCCCGTTCTGTCGGGGTCTTGTACAGCTTCTCGTCGTCTGATAGTGAATGCGAGTAGGGTCGAACGACCTTGGCGTGAATCAGCGCCGGCCCACTGCGAGTGCGGCACCACGCCAGAGCCTCGCCTGCAGCGCGATGACTGTCGAGCAGGTCGGTGCCATCGCAGCGCACGACCTTGAGGCCGGGGAAGGACTCCACCAACTTCGACATGTCACCGCCAGCGGTCTGTACTTCGACCGGGACGGAAATGGCGTAGCCGTTGTCTTCGATCAGGAAGAGGACAGGCAGTTGGCTCACGCACGCGGCGTTGAGCGATTCCCAGAACTCGCCTTCACTGACCGTGCCGTCTCCGAGCGAGACGTAGACCACTTCGTCGGTTTCGAACTTGTCCTCGCGATTCGGGATGTCGGTTAGCTGTTCATACAGCCGTCCGGCTTCGGCACACCCGATGGCCTGCAGGCACTGGGTTCCGGTTGGGCTCGATTGCGACACGATGTTGAGGGCCTTGTGGCCCCAGTGCGATGGCATCTGCCGACCGCCGCTGTTGGGGTCGGCGGCCGCACCCACGCCGCTGAGAAACATCTCGTAGGGGGTCATGCCGATGGCGAGGCACAGGGCCCGGTCCCGGTAGTACGGGTAGAACCAGTCATGCCCGGCGCGCATCTGCATACCCACGGCGGTGAGCACCGCTTCGTGGCCAGCGCCGCTGATCTGAAAAAAGATCAGACTCTGGCCCTTGAGCTGAATCTCCTTGTCGTCGATACGACGCGACGTGAGCATCGTGCGATAGGCCTTTAGAAGGTCGTCGCGCGTCAGGCCTTCCCACGTGGTGGCAGCGGTTGAGGGGGCAGTACTATTCGACATAAGAGGACCCCAATTATACTTGCCCCGGCTCACCTATACTTGGCGCGTGAAACTACGCGCCGATGTGACCCGCTGGGATGAAGTCACCCTTGAACGGGTCAACGAAATGGTATCGAGGAAGACGGTCGACGGCGACGACAGCACGTTGACCCAGGTGTACCTCAAGAAGGGGGCCCTGGTGCCGCTTCACGCCCACGCCAGAGAACAGATGATCTACGTGCTGCAGGGTTGCCTTCGCTGGATGATCGCTCCAGTCACCGAGCTGGCCGGTAATTCCGGGCCAGCCCAGGACGTGACGGTTCGCGAAGGTGAAGTCCTGCGGATTCCGGTCGGCCTTGGTCACCAGGCAGAGGCCCTCGACGACACGTTTGTGATTACCGTCTTGGTTCGGTGACGCGAACCGACCAAACGCGAGCTAGTGTACGCGCCTGAGATGGGTCGGCCGGGGCGTCGGGGGCTTGGGCCTGGGCCTCGGATTTGGCGTCTTGAGATACCACCAGCCGGCTGCCAGCCCGCCCAGGTGGGCCAGGTGCGAGACAGTCGTGCCGCCACCCGCGCTGGCCGCCTGCGCGAATGAGACGGCACCCAACAGGAGGACGAACACCCGGGCGGTGAGTGGAAAAATGCCAAAGAACAAGACGGTGCGGTGCGGAAAGATGATGCCCCAGGCCATGAGCAGGCCATACACGGCGCCTGATGCCCCGATGGTGACGGCGTAGTACGAATCGCGCGCCGCGGCAAAGGGGAGAAACGACGCGGCCACGACGCAGACTCCCGCGCCGATTCCGACTACGGCGTAGTACCGCACGAATGCTTCGGTGCCCCATCGTTGTTCAAGCTCGACGCCGAACATCCAGACGGCCAGCATGTTCCACAAAAGGTGAAAGACGCCGCCGTGCACAAACAGGTACGTTGCCGGTTGCCAGAGGCGGCCCTGCGTCAGCACGGCCTCGGGCGACAGCCCCAGCACGCCCATCATCAGGCCCGGTGCGATGAGCGTGATCACGAACGCCCCGACGTTGGCATACACGATGGCCCGCACGGCCGTGGTCATCGGACCAGGCCCGAAGGTGTACGACGTCTGACCGGAGGGGAATCGACTCACGGCCTGATGGTACCAGATGTTCTGGACAGGTCTCAGCGCCGACGAGGTCTGCGAAAGCGCGCGATCAGCCTGGCGCTCACGGTCGTGAACTCGTGCAAGCGCAGCAGGCTTGCGGCCAGTCCCAACGCGAGCACACCGGCAGCGATGGCGCCGACCACGCGCACGAGTGCACGAGCCGTGCTTGCGGCTGAGGCTCCCCAGTCCCACGGCAGCCACTGCACCCAAGAGGTCATATCGGGCAGATGCGCGGCGAGCCACCACTGGGCGCCGAACGCGACGGCCCCCATCGCCAACGACGCCAGCAGAATCTTGGCAAACGCCATCGCCACACGGGAGTCTTCGACGCCGCCGATGCGGCGTGACAGCAAGTAGAGCAACACCGCGGCGTTGAAGAGCGCGGCGATTGCGGTCCCGATGGCGAGCCCCTGGAAGCTGAGCATCCGCACCAGCGTGACGTTGAGCACGACATTCAGCACGATGGTTGTCACGCTGACGAGCACCGGTGTGCGTGCGTCTTTCATCGCGTAGAAGGCCGGCGAGGCGATCTTGACGGCCGAGTACCCAACCAATCCAGGTGCGTAGGCCAGCAGCGCGAGTGCCGTCATGCGCGTGCTTTCGGCGTCGAACTGGCCGCGTTGGAAAATCAACTCCACAATGGGCCCGGCCAACACCATCAGGCCAATCGTCGCCGGAACGCTGAGCATCAGCATCATGCGCAGGCTGCTCGAGATCGTTCGCCGCATGTCGTCCATCGCGCCCGCAGCCGCATGCCGCGCCATTTCTGGAATGGCTGCGGTGGCCACCGAGACGCCGAACAGGCCAATCGGCAGATACATCAGGCGGAAGGCGAAACCCAGCGAGGACACGGCGCCCTCTCCCTCGCCAAAGGCGAGGTACGTGTTGACCAGCAGATTGACTTGCGCGGCAGCCAGTCCAAGGGTGCCAGGTCCCATCAACAGGAGAATCTCCCGCAAGCCCGGATCCTTGAAGCTCAGAATCGGCTGGTACCGAAACCCTTCGCGGTAGAGCAGCGGCAGTTGAATGGCGATCTGGCCGAGTCCACCAATCAGCGCACCGATCGCAATGCCCACGATGGGCTCCAGGCCGAAGCGCGGGCAGAACGGAACGACCGCGACGGCGCTGAGCAACATGCCGACGTTGTACGCGGCCGGTGACAGTGCCGGAACGAAGAATCGGCGCAGGGAATTAAGCATGCCGCCCACGGCCACGGCGATCGCGACCAACGTCAGGAACGGCATGACGATCTTGGCCAACTGGACGGTGAGTGCCAGGCGGGCCGCGCCGTCCGGCGCGATGTAGTCAGCACTTGCCATGGCCGGGTCGAAGTCAGGCAATAGCCTCAGGAGCGGTTCGGCGAAGAAGATGCCCGCGACCACCAACACGCCCGTGACCACAATCAGCGCGTTGAGTACGAGATTGCCAAGGCGCCACGCGGCGTCACGGCCGTGGTTCTTGAGGTGCCGCGTGAACGTCGGCACGAACGCCGCGCTCATGGCTCCCTCGGCGAAGAGGTCACGCACGAGATTGGGGACGCGCATGGCCACACTGAACGCGTCCTGCGCCATCCCTGTGCCGAACATGGCGGCCAGCGTCTGATCGCGGAGGACACCCAGCACACGACTGGTCATGACCGCGAGGCCTACTGTTCCGGCAGATTTGGCGAGCCGGTCAGACATGTTGGGAGCAGGCCGCGGTGAGGGACGGAACCGTCGGCACAATAAGAAGGGGCCTCAACCCCTGCGATTGAGGCCCCTGCCCGGAGGATGGATGAGAGGCACTTTCATGCCCTTCACCGAAGTTAGACGGCATGGTCTGACGAATAGTTTGGTCATTTGTGAAAAACAATGTGTGACGTCGGTCAAGCCAGACGGGCCTTGACTGCCTCAGCCAGCGCCCGGCCGTCGACGGTCTGTCCGGCGAGGGCGGCATTCACCGCTTTCATCACTTTTCCCATGTCTTTCACGGACGATGCCCCGGTGTCCGTCACGGCGGCCTCAATGGCGGCCGCGACAGCTCCAGCGTCGGCCGCCGGCGGGAGAAAGCGCTCCAGGACCACGATTTCGGCCTGCTCCTTGTCGGCAAGCTCAGGCCGCCCGCCTGCCCGGAATTGCTCAACTGAGTCTCGGCGCTGCTTCACCAGCTGGTTGACCACCTGGATGGACTCCGATTCGTCGAGGGCCCCGTGTTTTTCCACCTCACGGTTCATGAGCGCTGCTTTAAGCATACGCAGGGGCCCGAGGGAGGCCTGATCGCGCTGACGCATGGCGTCGACAATCTGTTGGGTCACGGTGGCGACAAGCGTCATGGTGGAAAGTGTATCAGTGGACGTGGGGTCAGCGTGACCGGGGCCCGCCGGCCGTCTGCCCGGTCGCCCGGGCGTAGATGTTCTCGTACTGGGCGGCGATGGCCTCGGGCCGGAACAGGCGCGTCAGGGCGGTTTTGGTGGCGGGGCGCGTTCGTCGCGTCGCCTCGAGCCGTTCAAGCAGCGCTCGGCTGAGCGTGGCGGCATCCCGTCGTGGAACGACCGTGACATCGTCGCCGAAAATTTCCTGGAGTTCCAGGCCGCCAGGGTGGTCTGCCGAGACGACTGGAGTGCCCGAGGCCAAGGCTTCGACCGCGACGGTGGGCAGGGCTTCCAACAAGGACGGCAGCGCGAAGACATCTGCCGAACCCGAGTAACGCGCGACCTCCTCGTTTGCGACGAGCCCGGCGAAGGTGACGGCGTCGGCGATCCCGAGCGATGCGGCTTGGGCCTCGAGATCGGCGCGCAGTGCGCCAGTGCCGCAGATCACCAGGCGGACGTCCTGCCTGACCCGTCGTACGTGGGCAAAGGCGTCGAGCAGAAAGGTCTGTCCAGCCAGCTCATGGAGCCGTTTTACATTCACGATCAGTCGTGGTTCACGGATGCCGAGGGCCTCGCGCCAGGCCTGTCGCGTGGCGTCGTCCTGCTCCTGGAAGGTGAGCGGCACGGCTGGGTACACCGCCGAAAGGTCCGGACGACCGAGGTCAAGGGCGACCGCGCGGTCCATCAGGCGTCGGCTGTAAAACGTCACGGCCGCTGCGCGCTGGTAGGCGCGCGTGAACAAGTCGAACGCGAAGCGGCGGCGGTAGTGCCAGATCTCCGTGCCATACAGCGTCAGCACATAGGGCACGTGGCGGCGCACGGCCCAGGCGGCGGCCGCTTCGACCAGGAGTCCATTGCTGTGCAGGTGGAGGAGGTCGGCCTGTGGGGCCACACGGTCCAGCAGGGCGCTGATGGAACGAAGGCGCAGCCACGCGTCCACGCGCAGCAACCGCGTGAGCGAGGCCCCGCTGTTCCGCCGTGGTACCCAGTCGACCGGCCCCGAGTCTGGTGCTGTGGCTGATCCTCCCTGCGCCGGGGGATGCGCGATGTAGCGCACGTCATGTCCAGACGCACGCGACCAGGCGCCTGCCTGTGCCGGGAGGATGGCATTGGCCGCCTGGTCCGGCGGTAGGTGTGGCGTGACGTGGACAATCCGCATGGGGAAGTTACTGGCCCTGCCTGAATTCTCCAAACGTCATTCCCACGGCTCCGAGGTCCTTGGTGGCGTAGGTGAGGAATTGTCCGAGGCGGTCGTAGAACGCGTCCAACTCAGCCTCGCTCTTGTTGTACGGACT
>JABMNV010000115.1 GCA_013203475.1 Acidobacteriota bacterium | reverse complement strand
TCCTTCACGTGCGTAGATCGCACGACCACGCGCCTCGCTCTCGGTCCGCACGAGCGGTGTCGCCGGCCCTGTCAGGCGGGCCTGCTCGGCCAATTGGCGTGCGGGCCAGACGCCCAGCCATGCCACTGACAGAACGAAAAAGCCGGCCCCGGCGACGGACGCCGCCAGGTACGACATGCGGAGCACGCGTCCCGCTGGCTGGGTCATTCAGCCGACTCCACCCGAGGGACCACGGGCAGGGCGACACGCGGGCCGGTGGTCAGTCCAAGCAGGAACGCGATGAAGCCGCCGGCGATCGGAATCGCCGAGTACGTGCGCACCACCCAATGCGGCTTGGCCACCTCCAGTGAGTCAAGCCATGGGCCGCCGGCTTGCCAGACCTGCGCCTCAAGCAGTCCGGCGATTGTCAGGTGCGTCACCATGATGAGAAGGCCCGAGAAGAGCAGCCAGTACGCCCAGGTCATCGCGCGCGGGTTGTACCGCGCGCCGGGAATGTGAGGCCAGGCGTGCGCCAACCCGCCCGCGGCCGCAAAGGTGGCGAATCCCAACATCGCCAAGTGGGAATGGCCGATCACCCAATCCGTGAAGTGCACGTAGGCATTCACCGACATGAAGGCCTGCATCGATCCTTGAACACTCACGACGAGATAGAAGATCGTCGACATCACCACAAACCGCAGCCCTGCATCGCGCGGAAACACGCCCGACCCGTGCAATGACAGCAGAAGATTCGCGACGACGATGATGACCGTCACGCCCAGGAGTGCAGAGGCGGTAATCGCCGTTAACTGCGTACTCATCGGAATGACGGAGAGAACGTAGTGGTGCGTGCCATTGAGCGGATACAGGAAGAACAGGAGCCAGAACCCAAGCATTGACAGGAAGTGGCTGAAGATGGGTTTGCCGGTGACCGCGGGGATGACGTAGTAGATGATCGCCAGCGCCAGAGGCGTGACGAAGAGGCCGACCGCGTCGTGAATCCAGAGGCCACTGAACGCCGCGCCTGCGGCACCCGGCACAAACTCCGGCACGATGTTCCCCATCGGATACGCCAGCGCTGTGAAGATCAGGCCGCCGATGATGTACCAGCTCGACACGTAGAGCGACTCAAGGCCCCGCGAGAAAAATGGCGGCACGAACTGCACCAGCGCCATCAGGAGGCCGACCACGGCAAACGCATCAACCACGAGAGGAAACTCGGCCCACTCGAGCGGTTGACTGACGCCGGCGAGCACCAGAACCCATCCGGGCGCGATCACGGCCAGGTTCCAGATCGCGAACAACCAGCGCCCCAATATCGGGCTCGACACGGGGCGTCCTGTCAGGCGCGGCACGGCATGGTAGAGAAACGCAAAGAAGGCATTCGCCAACCAGCCGAGCATGATGCCCTGGGTGTGCGCGTATCGCAGACGGCCCCAGCTCATCCACGGTGTGCCGGCTCCAAGGTCAGGCATCCACAACTGGAGCGAGATGACGATACCGAAGGTGACGGACAGCAGCAGCGTCACCAACGCGGCCAACCCGTGCGCGTGAACCAGTCGGGAGTCGACCGGCGCGAGTGGGGTGTCCGCAGCCATCAGCCGACGTGAATCAGAGAGTAGCCGTACTCCTGAGCGCGAGTCACCGCCACCACACCGGCGGCCATGATGTGCGCGTTGGGAATCGTGTGCTCAGACAGTTCCTTGAACACGGTGTCAGGGTCAGCGCCGTCACCGGCGGCACGAGCGATCAGGCTGGCGTAGCGACGCGTAGAGAGGCCACACACGGCGAAGTGGGCACCCCGGCCGGCCAGGGTATCAAGCCCTGGGCGGTTGCCTGAGTTGCGAGGATTCGTCGTGTGAGGCGCCGTCCCGTTGCGGCCCATCGGAACACCGTCGCCCAATGTGGTGCCGTACTTGGCCCACATGGTGTTGTCGAACGCGAACGCCGTCGCCATATGACGCAGGCACAGCACAATCGCCAAGTCCGCGTTCTCGATCTCATAACCACTGAGATTGGCGCTGTAGACATTGGTCGCATAGCCAATGCCCTCGGCGGCGCCTTCAATGGAGGTGCAGTCGAGGATGACGCGATGTTGTCCTGGCAAGGTGTCAAACCAGGCATCCAACTCATGCCGTGCCGGTTGAAATGCGTCCGCGGTCTGAACTGGCTGTGCCGCCCGCAGCGAACTCGAGCCCGCGCCCAGAGCCATGCCGGCTGCGGCCGCGCCAACACCAGACATCCACGACCGGCGATTTACCTTCTTTGTCATCATTGGTTCCGCTTCCCGCTCAGTGAGCAATCGTAACGAGTCTGAGGTCAGGGGTCCAGAGGGGTCCGGGGGTCCTGTTCTGCTAACGAGTGATCACCTGGCCGGGCAGCGCCCAGGTGAGCTTGGTCGCATCCACCACCGCCACACCGTTGACGAACACGAAGTCAATGCCCTCGGCATACTGATGCGGTTCGAAGAACGTCGCCGTATCTCTGATCGTCTCCAAATCAAATACCACCAGGTCTGCAGCCATCCCTTCGCGAATCTGGCCGCGGTCCTTGAGCCCCATGATCTGAGCCGGCAACGAGGTGGACGACCTGATGGCAGCCTCAATGGTGATGGCGCCACGGTCGATCGCGTAGTGTCGTATCTTTCTTGGAAAGCTCCCATAGAACCGCGCATGCGTCGAGGCGGGACCGTCGGGCAGCGCAATGCCGGCGTCGGTCGACGTGGCCACCCAGGGCTGTTTGGCGTACGCCTCCATATCAGCCTCCGACATCGAGAAGCCACGCATTCGGGCACCACCGCGGTGGTTTGGCAAACCCTCCATCTGGATCTGGATAGCCGCCTCGACCGGTTCCACGTTCCACAATCGGGCGACCTCGGCCAGCGTCTTCCCATACAGAGACGTGTCGGTGTAGTCGTACACGACGACGTTGTCGGCTCCGCCACGTCGAGCGATTTCGTGTGCGATGTCTGATCGAACTGTTTGGGACTGCTCGGGGTCAGCCAGAGTCTGCCTGAGGGCCTCCGCGGGTCCACCCGACTCCCGTGACGGGTCTGTGCCGCGCGTGGCCCAGGCTGGAATCAGAACCGTTGACCCGTCCGTCCCGCTCGTTGAATACGGATACTGGTCAGCCCACACGTCAACGCCGCGTGCCCGCGCACGGTTGATCAGGCTGATGGCAGCCGCGCTTGATCCCCAATAATTGGCGCCCTTTGCCTTGATGTGCGACGCCACCACCCGCGCCTCGCTGACTTCCCCAATGGCAATGGTCTCTCGTACCGCGTCGAGTAAGGACGGCGCACCCGGGCCGTCCTGACTGGGCACGTACCACAGCGGATCGCTGCCTTCGCTGCGCTCATGCGAGATATACACCCCATCAAACGCCGGCAGTTCCTTCGCTAACTCGGTGACCTCTTCGGTGGTGCTCCATCGCCCGGGCTCATATTCCAGGCCGGCTGACATGCCGACCGCGCCCTCCTCGAGAGCCTGCCGCACCAGCGCACGCATCTTCGTCACCTCATCGGCCGTGGCCACACGGCGCGTGTCGCGCCCCATCACCTGGGTGCGCACGGTCCCATGGCCCACTAACAACATGGTGTTTGGACCAATCTTGTTCTTCTCGATCAGGGCGCGTTGCTCACCCACGGGCCAGGGAGAACGCCCATCATGGTTGACTACCACGGTGGTGATGCCTTGACTCACAAGGTTGGGTGCCGCGCGAATCTGCGGGTCTTGGTCACGAAATCCTCCGCGCGCCCTCGCCCCGTCGTCGGCATGAGAGTGAATGTCAATGAAGCCAGGCGAGACATACCTGCCGGTCGCATCAATCACTCTGGTCGCCTGAGCGTCGCCAGCCGTGCCGACGAACACGATGCGCCCGTCCCGCACGCCGATGTCAGCAGGAAACCACGGATTCCCCGTCCCGTCGAAGACGCGCCCGTGACGGATAAGGAGATCGAATGACGGCGTCTGAGGACTCTGCCATCCGGCAACCGATGCGCCGGTAAGTGCAGTGACAACCAGAAGGGACAGGAGTCGGTTCACTTCCCCACCTCTCCTATTGAGGCCACCCGTCCTGCGGCAGGCCGGGCGTGATGCGGAGGGCGTTTTTGTAATAAATGTTTTTGAGCACGTCGTCTGGCAGATCGAGGCCGTACATCTTCCAGAACGCGTGGTAATCGCGGTAGTAGTCAAAGTAGTCGTCGTTGGTTTCGAGCACCCGCCAGTAGTACGGGTATTCGGACGGTTGGTACGAGTCCTTCCCGAACAGGACGCGGTCGCTGTACTTCACCAGAAAGTCGTGTCCGGCGCGCGGTTGTCGACCCAGGTCGTACAGCACCGCACC
>JABMNV010000010.1 GCA_013203475.1 Acidobacteriota bacterium | reverse complement strand
ATTCTTTGCAGTGAAGTGCTGGAACACCTGCCTGATCCAACGAAGGCTCTCGATGAATTTGAGCGTTTGCTCAAACCTGGCGGCACCTTGATTGTCAGCGGCGTGACCCGGGAAGAAGAAGACGCCGTCACACGCGCATTTTCGGCGGTGCACCTGCCCGTCGAGACCCGGCTGTCGGAAGACGAGTGGGTCGGCCTTCGCCTCACCACCCCCAGGTCGCCGACACCAGCGTCAACGCCACGAGAGGTGCCGTCTCAGCGCGAAGGGTTCTCGGCCCGAGACTGACGGCCTTTGCTCCGGCGGCCAGCGCCTGCTCCACTTCTGCCATCGACCATCCACCTTCTGGGCCGACGAGTACCTGAACTGAGGCGGGTGGCTCCCCGGTGCGCCAGTCTTCGGGCAGGACGTTGCCGACTGCCGAGTGCACCGTTGGCTCCAGGCAGATCAGCCGCAACGCAACCGCTTCACTGAGACACGCATCAAAGTCGGCCACCGGTCGCACGGTGGGCACGACGGCGCGCCGACACTGACCGGCCGACGCGACAGCCACACGCTGCCACCGTTGCTGAGCCGCCCCACTCTGCCAGGCCCTGGCTGGCACACTGACGTGCGCGGTGCGCACCGGCACGATCGACGTCACGCCCAACATGGTCGCGTCACGCACCACCGTGTCCATCTGATCGCCCTTGAGGACGCCGACAGCCAGCGTCACGGACACACGCGACTCAGCGACGGGCACGGCCGGAGTCAGTCCGATGACCTGCACGACCTGCTTGGTCACGTCATCGACCGTCCCGATCCATTCGTGCCCGCGGCCGTCGAACAGCCCAACCCTGGTCCCTGGCTGCACGCGCAGCACCTGACGCAGGTGATGCGCCTCGTCACCGGTGACGGCAGCCACTCCCCCTACGGGGTCACCGACAGACCAAAACACGCGCGGAAAGGACACGTGCGTATTGTACCGGCACACCGAGGCCTGATATCCTCACCGGCACATGGTGTTTCGCGGCCAGACTCTCGGGAAGTACCGAATCATCGAGCCCCTCGGGAGTGGTGGATTCGGGACGGTCTATCTGGCCGAAGACACCTGGATTGACAAGCGAGTGGCGCTGAAAGTGCCGCACAAACAGAACCTCGACTTTGGCGAACTGCTCAAGGAGCCACGCCTGCTCGCCTCGCTCAGTCATCCCAACATCGTCACGGTCATCACGGCGGAGAAACAGGACAACGTCTTCTTCATCGTCATGGAATACGTTCCTGGCGATACGCTTGAGACTCTCATCATTCAACGTGGCGCGCTCAACTTGATGGAAGCGCTCGACTACACGGCACAAATCTGTAATGCCGTGGAGCACGCGCACAAGAACAATGTGCTGCATCGCGACCTGCGTCCAGCCAACGTGTTTGTAACCGAGAAGGGCCTGCTCAAAGTGGGCGACTTCGGCACGTCGCGGGTGTTGGAGATTGCGGCCCACGGCACCACCGTCATTGGGAGTCCGCCGTACATGGCGCCCGAGCAGTTTGAGGGCCGGGCGGTGTTTGCGTCGGACTTGTATTCGATTGGCGTGACCGCCTATCAGATGCTGACCGGGACGCTGCCCTACGACACCCCCACGCCCGCTGATCTGGCGCGGCTGAAACGGGGGGAGATGGTGGCTCCCCTTCGAACACGCAACGCGACAGTGCCCAAGGTGATTGAGGCGATCGTCATGAAGGCGCTGTCTCCGACCGTGGGCGCACGATACCAGCGAGCGGAAGACCTGCTCAACGACCTGCTGGCCGCACGACGAGACTTGGTACGACGTCCACCACCCGAGATCGCCAGCCTGCCGGCGCCAGCAGGCGCGGGTGCCACCGCTCGGTCGGTGCCTATGCGCTCCACCCCAACGCCCGCGCGACTTCGTCCACGAGACACGCCGACCGCACGCTTCTGCTGGCAGTGTCGCAAGCCCCTGCCGGCCCGAGGTACCCAGTGCCCGTTTTGTGGTGAAACTCAATAGACCGTACTGCTAATATTTGGGGCGAATAGATCGATTAGCAGAGAGGTTTTTACATGGCATTCAGCACGACCGGTAAAGTTTGGATGAACGGCACGCTCGTCGATTGGCCGGACGCGACTATGCATGTCGGATCGCACATTATCCACTACGGTTCCGGCGTGTTTGAAGGTGCGCGGTGTTACGACACTCCCAAGGGGTCGGCCTGTTTCCGTCTCGATGACCACATGCGACGCCTGGTGGATTCGGCGCGCATTTATCGCATGGAATACCGCATGGATCAGGCGGCCCTGACGACCGCCGTGCTCGACACCATCAAGGCCAATGGCTTGGCAGCCTGCTACATTCGTCCACTGATTTATCGAGGATATGAGGCGCTGAGCGTGAACCCGCTCCCCTGTCCGGTGGATGCACTGGTCATGGTCTGGGAATGGGGCGCCTATCTGGGTGCTGATGCTCTCGAAAATGGCGTGGACGTCAAGGTGAGTACGTGGACGCGGAGTGCCAGGAACACGTTCCCCGCGATGGCCAAGTCCTCGGCCAACTACGCCAACTCGGGTTTGATCAAGATGGAAGCCGTCCTCGAAGGGTACGCTGAAGCCATCGCGCTCAACCGCGAGGGAAACCTGAGCGAGGGCAGCGGCGAGAACCTGTTTCTGGTGCGTAATGACATCCTCTATACGCCGCCGCTGTCGGCGTCCGTATTACCAGGTATCACGCGAGACTCGATTATTGTGCTGGCCGCCGAGATGGGTTTCCAGGTCAAAGAAGAAGACTTGCCGCGCGAGATGCTGTACATCGCCGACGAAGTGTTCTTTTGTGGCACGGCGGCAGAAATCACCCCGATTCGTTCCGTGGACAAGATCAAGATTGGCTCCGGCAAACGTGGTCCCATCGCCGCCGCGCTGCAGCGGGCGTTTTTTGACCGCATCAACGGTGTGACGCCGGATCGCCACAAGTGGCTGACCTACGTCGACGTGCCGGTCGCCGCGCGCTGACCGCCGCAGGAGGGTTCCTCGATGATGATCGACGCGCTTGTGGCCGCGGCAGTCGCCCGCCGAGCGTCGGACGTGCATCTGCGGGCGGGCCAACCTCCACAGGTCAGGGTCAATGGGGCACTGGAACGCTGGACAGACTTCGCGGTGCTCAGCCACGAAGACATCGATGCGCTCGTCACACGGCTGCTGACCGCCGACCAGGAAGAACAGCTCGACCGCAGTCAGGAAGTGGATCTCGCCTGGGTGTTCCCCGGCATCGGTCGCTGCCGCGCGAGCGTCTTCAGACAGCGCGGAACGCTGGCCATAGCGCTTCGCCTCATTCCCGCGACGGTTCCGACACTGGCTGACCTCGGCCTGCCCGCCTCGGTTGCCAGATTGGTCAATGAAACGCGCGGCTTGGTGCTGGTCACCGGAGCCACGGGCAGCGGCAAGAGCACGACGCTGGCGTCAATCGTGGCCGCCATCAACCACGCAAGGGCCGTCCACATTCTGACCATCGAAGACCCGATCGAGTTCCTGCATGACGACGTGACGGCGGTCATCAGTCAGCGCGAGGTCGGCATCGACGTGCCGTCGTATCCAGCCGGTCTGAAGAGTGCCCTGCGCCAGGACCCGGATGTCATTCTGCTCGGAGAGCTCCGCGATGCCGAGACCATCGAAACGGCCTTGGTCGCCGCCGAGACCGGGCACCTTGTCCTGACAACGCTCCACACCCTGGATGCACCCGAGACGATCAACCGCATCGTGTCGGTGTTCGAGCCCCATCATCAGCAGCAGATTCGACACCAGCTGGCGCGAGTGATGCGCGCCTCTATTTCTCAGCGGTTGCTGCCCCGCGCAGACGGACAGGGCCGGGCGCTGGCGGCCGAGGTGCTCGTGAGTACACCCTACGTGCGCGACTGCATTGCCGACCGCGACAAGACCTCCCTGCTCGCCAGCGCCATCGTCACCGGCACGCACGAGTACGGGATGCAGAGCTTCGATCAAGCCATCCTTGACTTGTGCCAGAGCGGCACCGTCAGCGTCGATGAGGCCCTCCGGTGGGTCACACACCTGGAAGAGTTCAAGATGCGACTCAGTGGAATTACACCGGGCAGCGCCGCCATTGGCCGCCTGTGAGCACCGGACGGGCCACAGCCAGGGTGGCCGCCCTGCGAATGCTGACCCGCCGCGACTATACGGCTGCTGAACTGCGTGCCAAACTCCTCGACCGGGAACATTCGGCAAGCGACATCACCGCCGCCATCGCCGATCTCACCCGCGACCGTTTCGTCGATGACCGCCGTGTGGCCCTGGCCTTCCTCCGCGTCGCCGCCGACCTGAAGGGCCGCGGCCGACACCGCATCGAGCGGGAACTGGAACACCGCGGTGTCGACAAGGCCATCATCCGTGAGGCGCTGGCCACGTTGCCAGTCACCGACGAAATTGCCTCAATTCGCAGGTTCCTCGAGCGCAAGCACCTGCCCGACCGGCTCAGCCCGGCCGAACACCGGCGCATCTTCGGTCAACTGATGCGCCGCGGCTTCTCAGCCGACCTTATTGCCACAGCCATCCGATCCCGCGCGACCGACGACGACGCCTGAAGCCGAGCTGGCTCCTTGTACAATGGCCATTACGATGAACGCCAGAGAGATTCGCCAGAGCTTCCTTGACTATTTCGCCAGCCGCGGCCACCACGCCGTGGCGTCATCGTCGCTGGTCCCCACCGACGACCCCACGTTGCTGTTTACCAACGCCGGAATGAACCAGTTCAAGGACGCGTTCCTGGGCACAGACCGGCGCGACTATACACGCGCGGCCACCGTGCAGAAGTGCATGCGGGTAAGCGGCAAACACAATGACCTCGACAACGTCGGACCATCGCTGCGCCACCACACGTTTTTCGAAATGCTCGGCAATTTTTCGTTCGGCGACTACTTCAAAGCCGATGCCATCCCGTTTGCGTGGGAGCTGCTGACCCGAGTCTGGGGACTCGATGCCAATCGTCTGTTCCCGAGTATTTTTAAGGGCGAGCGAGACATTCCTCGCGATGCTGAAGCGTATGAAGCCTGGGCGAAGCTGGTACCGAAAGAGCGGATTCAGGAACTGGGTGCGGACGACAATTTCTGGTCGATGGGCGATACCGGCCCCTGTGGCCGCTGCTCGGAGATTTATTACTTTCGAGGAAGCGACATCCCCTGCGGTGAACCGGTCTGCCGCGGGCTGGAGTGCAGTTGCGAACGCTACGTTGAAATCTGGAACAACGTGTTCATGGAATTTGACCGACAGGCAGATGGAACGCTCAATCCGCTGCCCGCGCTGTCGGTCGACACCGGCATGGGCCTCGAGCGCATCACGTCGGTGATCCAGGGCAAGCTGGCAACGTACGACACTGATTTGTTTGCGCCGATTCTCAAGGCGATCGCGGCCCGAGCCGGTCGGCCGTACACCGCCAGCAACGAACCCGGCCACCCAGACGTGTCCATGCGCGTGATCGCCGACCACCTGCGCGCGATGACATTCCTCATCGCTGACGGGGTGCTGCCATCAAATGAGTGGCGCGGCTATGTGCTGCGCAAGATCATGCGACGCGCGATGCGGCACGGAAAGAAGCTCGGGTTCACCGACACCCCACTGCACCTTCTTGTCGACTCTGTCATCGGCGAAATGGGCGACGCGTATCCCGAACTGGTGGCCAACCGCGAGGCCATTGTCCGCACGGTGAAGGCCGAGGAGGAACGCTTCGACATCGTCCTGACCTCTGGACTGCCAAAACTTGAGGATCTGCTCGACCGAGTCGCGGCCGCAGGACACACCGTTGTCCCAGGTGACGAAGTGTTCCGGCTGTACGACTCTCTGGGCGTGCCCCTGGACTTTTCCCAGGACCTGGCAGAACACCGTGGCCTGACCATCGACCAACAGGCCGTGGACGCCTCCATGGAGGCCCAGCGCGACCGCGCCCGATCAGCCAGCAGTTTCGATTCCAAGAAGGCCCCGACCTTCACGTTTGCATCACCGGCGGATAAAACCCGACTGGAAGGTCTGGCTGACACGTTCGATGGCTATGCGACCACATCCTCCGAGTCGGTTGTCGCCGCTGTGTTCGACAACACGCGAACTCAAGTAGCGTCCCTACCGGCCGGCGAGGAAGGCTTCGTGGTCCTCGACCACACACCGTTCTACGCGGAGTCAGGCGGCCAGGTCTCTGACACCGGACGACTGGACGCCGACGACACGACAGTCGCCCACGTGGTTGGCATGAGCCGACTGGTGGCGGGCGGTGCACGGGTCCATCGCGTGGAAGCCCTGGCGCCCCTGACACCTGGTCAGACCGTGACCGCCGTGGTCGAGTCTGTCCTGCGCGACTCAATCAGGCGCAACCACACGGCCACGCACCTGCTGCAGGCGGCGCTCCGACAGACGCTGGGGACTCACGTGCGACAGGCAGGCTCATTGGTCGCACCCGATCGCCTGCGCTTTGACTTTGCTCACTTCGCCGCGATGACCCCGGACGAAAAGCTCGCAGTCGAGCGCATCGTCAACGAACAGGTCTGCCGGAACACGCCGGTGCGGACCGAGGTCAAGAACACGGAAGAGGCGATCACGGGCGGTGCGACGGCACTTTTTGGCGAAAAATACGGCGACAAGGTGCGCGTAGTCGACATCGAAGGCTTCAGCACCGAGTTGTGTGGCGGCACGCATGTCAACGCCACCGGTGACATCGGTTCCTTTGTCATTACGGAAGAAACGGGCGTGGCAGCCGGGGTCCGACGCATAGAGGCACTCACTGGTGCCGGCGCGGTGGCGCACATTCAGCACACTCAGGCCACACTGGCACGCACCCTCCAGGCCCTCGGGGTGCCCGCCGATCAGGCACCCGACGCCATTGCGCGGCTGCAGGCCGAAGCCAAACGCCTCGCTCGCGAGAACGAAGAGCTGAAAATGAAAGTCGCGCTCGGCGGCGGTGCCTCCGGCGGGGATGACGACGTGGTGACAATGGGGGATGCCAAGTTCATCGCCCGTCGCGTCAGCGGCCTTGAAAAGGGCGCACTGCGGGGACTCTCAGACTCGCTGCGCGACCGTCTCAAGCGCGGTGTCGTGGTTATCGCCGCTGACAACAACGGGAAAGTGCAATTGCTGGTGGCCGTGACCAAGGACCTGACCGATCGTGTCAAGGCCGGTCAATTAGTGAAAGAGTTGGCGCCGCTCATCGGGGGCGGTGGCGGCGGACGTCCCGACTTCGCTGAGGCCGGGGGCAAGGACGCGTCGGGCATCGATGCGCTCCTGAGCCGAGCCAGGAAGATGGTGGAGGACGGGTTGGCTAATCGACAATCTGAAATCTGAAATCGGAAATCTGGAATCTGGAATCGGGAATCGGGAATCGGGCAATCGGACACCTCTCCCCTCACATCTGGACGTGAGATATCAGTTTCCCGATTCCCGATTCCCGATTGTCGATTAAGAGATCGGCGTCGCCGGAGCGCCGAACGGCTCTGTCGGGGCTGCGGCTGCGCCGACCTGCCAAATCGTGTTGCTCTGATTGGTGGCGTACGACCGGCCTCCCGTGGAGCCGAACGTCTGCGGAATCGCGGTGGCATAGTAGGCCGTTTGCGTACCTGTGCCGTTGCAATCATTAAGTCCCGCCGCGGCACCGGCACCAGGTGCCAGCGCCATCGTGTAGCCAGCCTTGAGCGGCGTGGCTCCGGCGAGGTCGGCAGAAATGAAGGCCTCGGTTGAACCGGGTGGCGGCGTGGCCAGCACGGGGAACGTCACCGCAAAACCCTGATTGCCGCAGCTCGAGGAATACTGGATTTCGCCAAGATTCGTGACTTTGAGGGAGTTGCTGGCCGACACCTCATTGCCTGACATTCGAGACCGCATCAGCCCTGGTACGGCGATCGCGGCGATGATGCTGATGATCGCGACAACAATCAGCAATTCGATGAGGGTAAAACCCGAGTCCTTCTGAGTCTGCATGGGAAACCTAGTGGAAATCATGACAATCATAAAGACGCTGCCAAGGCCCTGAAAGACGGCCTGACCATCACATCCTGACGTATTTTCTCACGATAGCACGCCCCGGAGCGTCAGGCGACAATCTGGTACATGAGAAAACAGGCCTATTTGAGCAATCCAGGCAAGAGACCGCCGACGCCCTTGCCTAGCAGTCCAAATGCAGTGGCCGTCACCAGAATGCCCATGACACGCGTAATGATGTTCGTGCCGATCGGTCCCAGCCGCCGAGCGATGGGGCCGGCAGAGTGGAACGTGAGCCACATGATGAGACTCATGCCAAGCGACACCCCTGAGATCACAAGAAGATCCCGGGCGGTGTTAAAAGTGCTCGCCTGAATGATCACCGTCGTAATGGCCCCCGCTCCCACGGTGCCCGGAATGGCCAGCGGCACAACGGCCAACGCCTTCCAGTGCTCTTCAGTCACCTGCCCGGCAGAGGCCTTCTCGGCTTGCGTCAGCTTCACGTCCTCGACTGACACCATCCGCAGCCCGTAGGTCAGCAGGATGAGGCCTCCAGCGGCCTGCAGCATCGGCGTGGTCAGTCCCATCAGACCCAGAATCGAGTTTCCAAGCCAGGCGAACACCAGCAAGAGAGTCAGAACCGCCAACGCACTCTGATTCGCCATCCGCCGCTGCACGCTCTTGTCGAACTTTCCAGCAAGCGAGACAAACAGCACCGCCGCAGCGAGCGGATTGATGATCGCCAGCATGGACGTCGAAAACAGCACAATTTCTTGCGTCGACACGGCAGACCTCAACTCTTGGCGAGCAGATAAACGGCGACAGCGGCAAACGCAAACCCGACCACCTGTCGAAGCGACGGGGCCCGACCGCCTGGCATCACCCAGACCAGGAATGGAACGACGGCGACCTGCATCACGGAGACGACCACGATGAAGGGCCCAACGACAACGGCGGGATTAGCCGCACTCGACGCATACACGAAAACGGCCAGGCCGTTGACGACGGCGGCCGCGGCCAGGATCCACAGCGCCCGTGACGAGGGCCACTGACTCAACTGCGTGGACGACAGGACGGTGACCGCGAGAGCCGACCCGACCATGACGGCCGTCGCCATCCATGCGCCGGACACTCTTGACTCGCGGCCGATGAGCGGCCATGCGGCAAACGCCAGTGCGACGAACGCGGCCGACAGAAGCGTACGGGTGGTCATACCCGCTTATCATCGCCTATTCGAAACAGCATCGCCCAGTCATCGGGCACCGCGATCATTCGAACAGCGCCACGACTTGTCGTTCGAACCACTCGGGTGTCCCCGTGCCCAGGTGCTTGAGCAACACGGTACCGTCAGCCTTGACGAACCACGAGACGGGATAGGCAAACGTGGCGCGATAGGCGTTGAGGATGTCGTCCCGACCATCATCGACAAACAGGGGGTAGTTGACGTCAAACTCTTCGGCAAACACCTGCATCGCCTCTGCCGTGTCCTGCACCGACAGGCCCAGCACGGTGAATCCCTTGTCCCCATATCGCTTAACCAAATCGACAAACGCCGGCACTTCCTGGCGGCAGGGGGGACAGTCGACGAACCAGAAATTCACAATGAGTGGCCGACCTCGGTAGTCGGACAACTTCACGTCGTTGCCCTCCATGTCTTTCACGATAAAACCGAGGTCGGCAATTTCATCGTGTTTCTGCGGGGGACCACACGCGCCCACACCAAGTGCCATCGCGAACGTGAAGACGGACAACACGAACACGGCCCGCACGTCTCTGGGGAATACTCGACTCATAGTTACCGTCCCGATGGCAGGCGCGCAGCGCGATTGGCAGCATGCAGCACAAACGACGTGAGAATCACCGCGTTCTGCCTCACATCCTCTTCACGGATTCGCTCTGCCGTATCAACATTCGTATGATGTTCCCGCACGTCATATGCGTCGTAGTCCTGAATGGGATTGAAGCCGAGCATGCCGGCGCGGATAAAGGTGACGTGATCGGTGCTGCCGATGCCCTGCCTCACGTTCCGTCGCGCGCCGAGATCGGCAAACGGCTCGAGCCACGCGTCAAAGATGTTCCGGGCGGCATCGTTGTTCTCCATGTACCACCCATAGATGGGGCCCTTGCCCGGATCGATGTTGAAATAGGCCGCGAGACGCTCGCGCGCGATGTCATTGCCGTCACCCGCCAGGTGTCGCCGCACATATGCCGCCGACCCGAGCAGCCCCTGTTCCTCGCCGCCCCAGAGCGCCAGACGGATGGTGCGCTTGGGCTGCAGGCCGGTCGCACGGAGAATGCGCATCGCCTCAAGGGCCGCCGCCACGCCGTCGGCGTTGTCGGTGGCCCCCGTTGCCGTGTGCCACGAGTCAAGATGAGCGCCGAGCATCACGACCTCGTCCTTGAGCACCGGGTCCGTTCCGGGGATCTCGCCAATCACGTTGTACGAATTTTGGTCGTCGAGTAGTCGTGCGTCGACGTTCACGCGAATTTTCACAGTTTCGCCCTGCGCCGCCAGACGCATCAGCAGGTTGTAGTGCTCACCAATGAGCACAACTCGCGGAAGCGTGTCCCCTGCCACCTCGCCGCGGCCCGCCTGCACGAACAGCGTGCCATGTTCTCCGCGACTGGGTCGCAGCCACACACTGGCACCCCCGTCTCGAATGGCCGAGTCGATACGCTGCCGGTCGGTCGGCGCGGCATTACCGCTGGCGTTGCCTCCAGCACGACCTCGACCCTGCCCTCTTCCCCCCGCGCCCGCGTCGGCCGGTTCCGGATCCACTTGCCCTGGCGCCGTCGGGTTCACTCGATCCTCACGGATGAAGTTCGTGACGACGGCCTGATTCATAAGGGCCACGCCCTTGAAGGAACCGCCAGCCTGCATCGACTCCACATCCTGGGGCGTCTTGCCCGCGATCACCACGACCGGTGCGATCACCACACCGGACGTAGACGGGCTCCAGGCTTCCGGATATCCCACCAACGGCATATAGCGCGGCTCAATCATCTCGATCGTGAACTGATCAAGCGTCCACCCACGCCCGAACTCGAATGGCTCAACGGTCACATGGCTCATCCCCCACTCGCGCATCTGCGCAGCGGCCCAGTCGGCGGATCGTTTGTACTCAGGTGAACCGGTCAGGCGTGGACCAATCGTATCCACGAGCATCGTGAACATCGGCCCCACCTGTGAGCGATTGAGCCCCTCGTCGCGAATACGAGCATTGGCCGCCGCGTCGACGGGTTCACGGGGCGCCTGCGCCAGACCTGCCGTTGCCGTCACCAGAACCGCCGCGCCGCTGACCAGTAGATATCGCCAGATTGTTGTTGTCATCACTGTCCCCAATACACGGCGTTGAATAAGAATTTGAACGTGCCACGTGGTTGGGCACGCATCAGGATTTCAGGGCCAAACAGAAACACCCGCCCCTGCCCAACCGGCGCATCAATCGCGATGACACCTTGGTCGAGGTACGCCTGACCCCAGGCCCAGCCACTGCGTAGCGGTTCCGGTGAGTCAAACCACGCGACTGGCGTGACGCCGCGCGCGGCCGCCTCAGCCGTGAGCCGCCACACCGGACTGTTACTGAAGAATACGTCCGTGCGTGCCTGCATCCCGAAAGCGAGAGGGTTGTTCGTGTCCACGTGCGCCCCAAGGATAGACCCGGGCACGTAGTACTTTGTCCGCGGCAAGGCCTCGGGTGCGACGCCCGAGTCCGTAGCCGGCTCAACGAGATGGTTCTCTACGGGCAGATTCAGGTGACCGGCCAGATTCGACGCCGAACTGCCAATCGCCACGATGCGCCCGCCGTTCTCGACAAACGCTTTCAGTTGCGGAACCGTGACGTCAGCCGTAATGCTGCCGACTTGGTCTTGGTACTCGGCAGGCACGGTGGGAGCCGCGCCGCCAGCCCGTCCACCGCGGCCGGCACCACCACGTCCTCCGGCGGCACCACCGACACGCCCTGCGCCGGGAATGGCCCCACTGACAAAGATCAGGACGTCAAACTCGGCATTCAGATTGCCGGCATCCAGCCGAGGGGCAAAGACTCGAGTGAAGGCGAAGTTGGACTGCTCAAGGATCCAGCGCGTCCAGCCTGCAGTCATCGAACCGCCGTACTGATCCCACAACCCAACACGCGGGGCGCGGAACGGTGCCAGGACGTTCGACTGCGGTCCCAAGGCTGTGGCAACGACGCCCAGTGGCGCCACCGCGGCCTCGAGCGCGTCCCGACGTCCCTCGGCCACATGGAACGACCCGGCAGGAAACACCTTCCCGCCGGCGCTGAGCGGCCCCGTGGTCACCGACACTCCCGAGGTGTTGTTGGCGACCAGTTGGTTCACGACGTCGAACGTATTCAACACGTCACGACTCAACAGGTAGCCCCCCTGCAGCGACGACTCAACATGGCCGGCCGGCGGTGCCAGGTTCCAGTCGGCGACCTCCTCAAGCGGTCCTGTGAATCCATCCAGGATGCGATCGAACTCGACACCCATTTGAAAGGCCAACGTCCAGCCCGCGTTGTCGTACGGCGGCGTCGGGGGCGCCCCTGGAGACGGGAAGTTGTCCGGATGGTCCTGAGGCTCAAACATGTCAATCACGTGCGGTCGAAACGCCTGGTTCGTCATCACAACCAGCGACCCAGAGGGATAGGTCTTGCCAGCCACAGAGAACGCGGCCGTGGCGCGATGCACCTTGATCCCCACTTCGCGGAGGGCGTTGATAAACGTGATCGCCGTCGGGAAATCACGCTGATTCGAGGGCAGGATGTAGCCGCGCGGATCGCGGTACTCGGGTTTATGCAGCGCCGCCCATAATTCGGCGTCCTGCGCAGCCGAGCTGCCGCCGCGGCCGCCATCGCGCCCTCCGGCCGACGCCTCTCCGCGCACCTCGCGCTCGACAGCCGAGTATCGATGGGGTCGAGCCGTCCAGGAATCCTCGCTCCCGCGTGTGATCGAGTTCTTCCCCATCACGTAGCGATTGAACAGAAAGTTCTCTTTCATCCTCGAAGCGATGTCGAGCACGCCGCGATTGGTCGCCACGGAGTAGTCGATCGACTGTCGGAAGTGCCACTCTTGCGGAGGGACCGGAAACGTCAGGTCGCTTGAAGGCAGTTGCCGCGCCATTACGAGCGGCACGCGCATCGGGGTCGGGTTCCCAATCATCTCGGTCAGAATCGCAATCGTGTTGTGGAACGCCGCCGTGTTTCTAATCCCACCGTTCCACCACCCGTCATACGGCCCCCCTGACCGCATCGTCGCGCCGGGCTTGCCTTCGGCCGCCAGGCGCGTGTGGAGCGCGAGCCCCACGGTCTGCAAGCCGAGAACGAGCAGGGGGTCCTGGTTGTAGTTGAAGGGGTCGCGCAGCGGCGGAGACCAGAGAATCGTCCCGGCCGGTCCGCTCTGGTGATGGTTGTAGAGAATCTGCGGAAACCACTCGTGGTACAGAACCCGATTCATGTTCTCGGTTTCCGGCTGGGTCGACGCGAAAAAGTCACGGTTGTTGTCGTGACCAATATATTTCTGGTAGAGCCGCGGGAGATTCGAGGTACTGCGCTCAGTGGGATCGGACGCCCGCATATACCAATCGGCGACGAGATCGTTGCCGTCGGGATTGGCATGCACAAACAAGATGATGACGTCGTCGAGCAAACGCAGGGTCTCGGCGTCATTCCGGCTGACCATCTGGTAGACCATCTCGCCAAGTTGCTGAGCACCGAGGGTTTCGGTGGCGTGGAGGCCTCCGTCAATCCAGACCACGGTCTTGCCCTCCTTGGCCAGCGCACGCGCCTGATCGTCTGTGAGGCCTTCGGCCAGCGCCAGACGTCTGGATATCTCTTTGTAGCGCGCCAGGTTCTTGTGATTGGCGGGCGAGGTCACGACGGCCATCAATTGCGACCGCCCTTCGGCGGTCTGACCAATGTCTTCCAGAACCATCCGATTGGATTCGCGCGCGAGCTTGCGCCAGTAGGCCTCGATCTGGCGGTAGTTAGCGAGGAAATAGTCGTCGCCGAAGGCGTGGCCGAATTCGGCCGTGGGCGACGTCACTGCGGCCGCGCGCGCGACCTGGGCCGCCGGCGCGGCGCCCCACAGTCCAGACACCAGGAGAGCAACCAGCACGAGTCGTTTGGGCATGGGAGGAATGATACTCGCCGCCTTGACTCAAAAAGGGGCTGGGAGCCAATCTGTGGAAAACTCTAGAGACTGTGAGTCGCTTGGTCCCAGACGTTTCCACAGATCGACACCAGGCCACCTTGCCGGTCCGCCTGGATATCTGGCTCGATGTGGCGTGTCTGTGCAGGACTCGGTCGGAGGCGCAGAAGGCCTGCAAGGGTGGCAAGGTCGAGGTCAATGGCCAATCCGCCAAGTCCCAGCGGCCCGTGAGGGTGGGGGATGTGGTGGAAATCACCAAGCCCCGAGGGGTGCACCAGCGGGTCATCGTCCGCATCCTGGCTGATCGCCACATGGCCAAGGCCCTGGCCCGAACGCTCTATGAAGACACCACGCCGGAGCCATCTCCCGAGGTGAAGGCCATGCTCGAACTGGCCCGTTTGGCTGGGCCACGCCCTGCGCGCGGCCCGCAGGGCGCCCCCGACAAGAAGGAAAAACGCCGGCTGCGGCAGGCAAAAGAAGGCGGCCCCGGCTCGGGATTGGGTTAGCCGCCCGCACGGCCGTGGTGGTATACTTCCGTGTTTAGGGTCCGCATCAGGATCCAATGAAGTGAGGTTTCGGTAGTGGCAACTCGACATAAATCGGCGCTGAAGGCGAACCGCCAGACAATTAAGCTCAGCGAACACAACCGCGAACTGCGGTCCAAGCTTCGGACTGGCCTGAAGGTTATCCGCGCGGCGATCAGTTCCGGAGACACGGCAACCGCCAAAGACACGCTGAGCAAGACCGTTTCGCTCATCGACAAGATGTCGGCAAAGAAGATCATTCACGACAACGCGGCCGGCCGCTACAAGTCGCGCTTGGTCAAGGGCCTCGCAAAGAAGACCGCCAGCGCGTAAGCGTCTCGGCTGAACACTACTGGCGCCGTGACCCGTATCCCCCGAACGCCCGGGCCACGGGTCGGCCGGTCAGTTCCACCACCAACCGTTCCAACAATACCTGGTTGTCCCCGCCTGAGCTCTTGAGTGCCAGGTCGGTGCGCAGCAGCGCGTCGAGTGCAGGCCTTGCTCTCTCGGGCGCCGACGCGGCCAACTGGTTCGACACCCACCACCGCAACTGCCCCACGATGCCGTGGGGAGAGTCGCCGCGCTCAAATCGCAGGGCCAACTCGCGCAGCGCCCGTCCTGCGTCGCCACTCCCGATCGCGTTCGTGACCGCCCAGTCGTCCTGGACTGATGAGGCGTCGGTCGCAATTTCATCCACGTCGGCGCCGACAATGGCTTTGCGATCACCGGCAAACAGGAGCACACGCTCCAAATCACCGCGGAGCTTTGAAATATCGCCACCCGACCGCTCGACCAACATCTTCAGGGCCGGCGTATCAATCGTTCGCCCCTCCCGGGCCATTTCTTCCTGGACAAACTGTCGGGCTGCCGACTGAGCGTCATGCTGCCCCGCCTGTCCTGACTTTGGCTCCGCACGAATCCCGCCGAACGTCACGACGCTCGCCTGCTTGTCGAGCATTTTGGTAAAACGTCGGCTGCGGTCGATCTCGGTTGCGACAAACACCAGCGTGGCGAAGGATGCTGGGCCGGCGACGTAATCTTCCAGCGGCGCGAAGTCGGTGGCCGCCGCATCGCTCTCGGCTTCGGCGCCTTCTTGAGCCGCCTCTGAATCAGATGCCTCAGAGGCCTTCGTCGCGCGCTTGGGCTTGAGTAACCGTTCGGCGCGCATCACGACGACCAACCGCCGGTCACCAAGCATCGGCAGACTCCGACACGCCGCAGCGATCTCGACCGGCGTGCCGCCCGCCTCAGTGGCATAGACGCGGTCCACGGCAAACGGGCGATCGGCCTCGTCGATGGTGGCCTCGAACGCATCCACCATGCGGTCGATCAGCTTGACGTCCTCACCGAGCAGGACGTAGACGCGGCCAAGCTTCCCTGTCGCCAGTTGTTTTCTGAGGGCCGCGTGATCAAGTGCCGGCACAAAGGAGCCTAAAACGCCTCGAGAATGGACGTGACGACGGAGCGCGCGAAGTTCTCTGCAAGGCGTTCCAGTGCGTTCGCATTCTGTCCAAAGAACGCCGTGATATCAGCGCCGGTGGCGCTCGTGGGCTGGTACTCTTCGCGGAATTGCAGTGACGCGTTTGACCAGAGCACTTTGTTGTCGCGTACGTCACGAAATTCGAACGACGCCGTGACAATCAGAGCCACGCGGGATGCCTGGCTGGCTGCGGTATACGCCGTGTTGTCCAGGCGCACGCTGCTGATCGTACCAATCAAAATCGCGTCAACGCTGTTGACGTCAGGTTGCACCGTGTATTTGCCACGACTGCTGAACTCGGTCCGCACACGATCGGTCAGGATGCGGTCAATGTCGAAGACGGTGGTCTTGTTTTCAAACGCCGGGATGCCCACGACCTTGATGTAGTCGGGCAGGAACGATCCGCGTCCCGAAAGCGCATAGCCGCAACCAGACGACCAAAGCAGACAGACGATGGCAGCGGCCGCCACGAGCGGAGAACGGAAACCCGAGCGCTGGCACATCCTCAATACTGCATCCATATTCCACCACAGTCCTTCAAGCGAAGATCTCCACGTCCCCATCTCCCCACTTCCCTACTTCACCACCAAGCTGACCAATCGTCCTTTCGCCACAATCACTTTGACGATGGTCTTGCCATCCAGATAGGGAAGCACCGAAGGCGCCTCGATGGCCGCCGCTTCAATGTCTGTCTCGTTCGCGTCGGCCGCCACCGTGATCCGTCCGCGCACCTTGCCGTTGACCTGCACAGGAATCTCGATTGATTCCTCGCGCGCAACGTCGTCGTCGCAAGCGGGCCAGCCGGCAGCCACGACCCCGTCAGTGTGCCCCAGATACTCCCACAGTTCCTCGCTCATGTGCGGCGTGAACGGCGACAACATGAGTACCAGCGCTTCGATGGCCTCCCGGAGTACGAACGCGGTCTCGGGCCGCTCGACCACGGCCGCTGGCTCATCATCCACGCCGAGCGGGCGGACGCCACGCTGTTCGCAGAAGAGATACAGCTCGTTGACCAGTTCCATCAACGCGGCCACCGCCGTGTTCAGATGCACGCGGGGGTTAATGTCCCCGGTGACGCGACGAATCGTCACGTGCGTCTTCCGTCGCATCGCACGCTCGCCATCGTCAAAGGCCAGACCGGCCACCGCCGGTTCCTGTCGCGCAGCTTTCGCGAGGTGGATCACGACACGCCAGACCCTGTTGAGAAATCTGAAGGCGCCCTCGAGCCCGGAATCAGACCACTCCACCTCCTTTTCAGGCGGAGCGACGAACATCACATACAACCGCAACGCGTCGGCGCCAAACGACTGAATCATGTCGTCGGGGTCCACCACGTTCCCTTTCGACTTCGACATGACGGCACCGTGGCTCAACACCATGCCCTGGGTGAGCAGGCGGGTGAACGGCTCGTCGATCGTCACCAGGCCTACATCGCGGAACACCCGACTGAAGAAGCGTGAATAGATGAGGTGGAGGATTGCGTGCTCAACGCCGCCACTGTAGAAGTCCACAGGGCCCCAGTAGGCGACCTTGGCCGGATCAAACGGCAATTGATCGTTATGAGGGTCGCAGAAGCGATAGAAATACCAGGACGAATCCACGAAGGTGTCCATCGTGTCGGTTTCACGACGCGCAGCGCCGCTACACTTCGGGCACGCGACGTTCACAAACTCCGGGATCTGGGCCAGCGGCGAATCGCCACGCCCCGTGAACTCGGTCACCGTCGGCAAGACGACCGGCAAGTCTGCGTCGGGCACCGGCACCATCCCGCACGATGGGCAGTGAATAATCGGAATCGGCGTACCCCAATAGCGCTGACGCGAGATGCCCCAGTCCTTCAGGCGGTATTGCACCGTGCCTTCGCCAACGCCCCTGGACGCCGCCTCGGCGGTCATCTTCTGATTCGCTTCCGGCCACGGCAAGCCGTTCCATTCACCCGACTCCACGAGCACTCCATCGGCGGCATGCGCCTCGGTCATCGTCTCGGCGGTGAGGGGGTGCCCGTCGGGTTGGACCACAACACGAATGGGCAAGTCGTACTTGCGGGCGAACTCAAAGTCGCGCTGGTCGTGACCAGGGACGCCCATCACGGCCCCCGTGCCGTATTCGCCCAGCACGAAATTGGCCACCCAGACCGGCACTGTCTCCCCGGTGAAGGGGTTCATCACCTTCCGACCGGTGTCGAAGCCTTCTTTCTCTACGTCGCCGGTCATGCGACCGGACTTGTCCTGCGCGCGAAACCGAGCAGCCTTGGCAAGGAAGGCCGCCCGGTCGTCCGACTCTTCGGCGAACTGCTCGACGAGGGGATGCTCCGGCGCGAGCATCACAAACATGGCGCCATAAATGGTGTCGATGCGGGTGGTGAACACCTCGATATTCTCGAACCGGACGCGAGCGCCTTCTGACCGCCCGATCCAGTTCTTCTGCATCGTCAGTACTTTTTCTGGCCACTGATCCAAACCCTCGGCCGCAGCGAGCAACTCATCGGCGTAGGCGGTGATGCGAAGGCACCATTGATCAAGCTCTCGCAACGTGACCACGGTGCTGCAGCGCCAGCAGCCCCCATCCACCACTTGTTCATTGGCGAGAACCGTCTGACAACTCTCGCACCAATTGACGTTCGAGCGGCGGCGATAGGCCAGCCCCTTGTCGAACATGCGAGTGAACAGCCACTGGTTCCACCGGTAGTAGTCCGGCATGCACGTGGCGAGCTCGCGTTCCCACGCGTAGCTGATCCCCAGTCGCTGCAACTGCCCCTTCATGTGGGCAATGTTGTCGAGCGTCCATTTCTCAGGGTGGAGGTTGTTCTTGATGGCCGCATTCTCGGCGGGCAACCCAAACGCATCCCACCCGAACGGATGCAAGACGTTGAACCCGCGCATTCGCATGCAACGGGCCATAATGTCGCCGATCATGTAGTTGCGGACGTGCCCGACGTGCGCGTGCCCGGACGGATACGCAAACATCTCCAAGCAATAGAATTTCGGCTTGGAGGGGTCTTCGGTCACCTCAAATGCACGGGTGTCAGCCCAGTGTTTTTGCCATTTCTGCTCGATGTCTTGAGGACGATAGGAACTCACCTGACTATTCTAGCCGGTGGATTCTATTGGAGCGCTTCGATCGTCACCTCAAGGCCCTCCTGAAGAGACTCAAGGTGGTAGCCGCCTTCTGTCACGGCTGCGACACGGCCACCACAGAGGCGCCGGCCGAGATCGGCCAGAAGGTTCGACAACGTCCGGAACCCGGCCGAAGTCATACGCAGGCCACCCAACGGGTCAAGGTGGTGGGCATCATAGCCAGCCGAAATCAAGAGCACCTGAGGCTCAAAGGCCTCCAGTGCGGGCACGGCCTGTGCCCCGTAGGCGGCCAAGACGTCGGCATCGTTGGCACCGGCCCGCATCGGCAGGTTCAGCGTGGTCCCCTCCCCAGCGCCCGCCCCCCGATCCGTCTCAGCCCCGCTGCCAGGCCAGTAGGGATACTGGTGACTCGAAATGAACAACACATTCGGGTCGTCGTAGAACGCAGCCTGCGTGCCATTGCCATGATGCACATCAAAATCCACAATGGCGACCCGCTCCACGCCATCGGCCCGAAGCGCCGCGGCAGCCAGCGCAATGTTGCTGTAGAAACAAAACCCCATCGCCTTGTGGGGTTCCGCATGATGCCCGGGTGGGCGGACCAACGCCATCGCCGCTTCTCCCGTGGTCCAGGCATGGCGGGCGGCCTCAATCGCCGCTCCCGCAGCCAGTCGCGCCACCTCGAATGTCTCTGGGCTCGTGAACGTATCGTCGTCCAGCATCGCGGCCTTACCGGCGAGCCCTTCGAGGCGATCGAGGTACTCGGGCACATGGACCCGGGCCAGTTCCTCGCGTGTGGCCATCCTCGGAGCGCGCACCTCGCCGCCCCTTGCCAGGAACCCTGCGGCGACCGCCTCAAGGACGCCGCCGCGCTCCATGCGCTCAGGGTGGCCGGGAGGAGGACAGTGTTCGGAGAAGCGAGGGGTGGAGATTAGAAGCATTTGGAATCTGAAATCTGAAATCTGAAGTCTGAAATCGGCTATCGGCAATCGGCAATCGGCAATCGGCAATCGGCCATCGGCCATCGGCAATCGGCAATCGGTAATCTGAGATTTGAGAGCGATTATCTATCGCGGATTATCGATTATCGATAGGCGATTCAAGATTCCCGATTTCCGATTGCCGATTCCAAATCGAGCAATCTACGCCCCAGCTCGCCCTTGGCCGCCTCGACCGTCGCCTCGGATGTATCCGCCACATAAATCGGCTCACCGATCGCCAGGCGAATGGTCGCGCCGGGTTTGGGGATTTGATGACGGTCCCAGCTCGGCACGGTCCACGCCCGATCGGCTTCGAGATGAAACGGCAGAATCGGATGCCCGGTGGCGCCTGCCAGCCAGACCGCACCTGGCTGAGCCACACGGACCGGACCTCTGGGACCATCAAGCGTGAACGCGACCGAGTGCCCGTCTCCCAACTCCCGCCGCATCTGCACCAGCGCTCGTGCCCCTCCACGAGACGATGACCCGCGAGCGGTACCGTAGCCAAACTTGCCGATGATCCGGGCGATCCACTCGCCATCAAAGTTCTCGCTGGTGACGACGACGATGTTGCGGTCACGGAAAAATGGAAGGCCCGCCAGCACGCGACCGTGCCAGAACGCCAGGATTGGCGCCGGATGACTGGCATCAAACAGAGCGAGGTGTTGCCGCCCACTCACGTCGTAGGTGTACGTCCCGGCCAACCCCTCGACGATGGGCCACCCCAGACTCGCGATGGCCGCGACCTGGACGCGCTTCCACCGCGACGACCGCCAGGGAGA
This sequence comes from Acidobacteriota bacterium, assembly GCA_013203475.1. Classification (GTDB taxonomy): domain Bacteria; phylum Acidobacteriota; class Vicinamibacteria; order Vicinamibacterales; family SCN-69-37; genus SYFT01. The sequence goes on along the minus strand of JABMNV010000010.1, from coordinate 3,786 downwards.
CGAAGTTGGCGGTGCGCTCATTCTGCTGGGGGGCGCTCTGCGGGCGCGCACGGGGCCTTCACGGCGGGTGCAACCGCCTTCATCTTGCCGCCGACCCAGGTCATCAGGTCGACCATCTCGACGGACGCATTCTCACTGGCCTGCGCCCCCTTGAGCATGATCGAGCAGAACGGGCACGCCATCACGACGGTGCCTGCCCCTGTCGCCTTGAGCTGATCAAACCGCTCCTGACTGATGCGCTTGCCAGACTCGTGTTCTTCAAACAGCAACCCACCGCCGGCGCCGCAGCAGAACGGATTATCGCCATGACGCTCGGGCTCGGTGATCGATGCGCCGAATCGCTCCAGCAACGCGCGCGGCTCGGCATGCGTGTCGGCATAGCGACCGAGGTAACAGGGGTCGTGATACGTCACGTTCTCGCGCTCCTTCCACTCGAGAATCACATCGCGCGTGAGTTCCTCCACGAGCGTCGCCGAGTGCACGGTCTCCACCTCGTAGCCCATCATCTTGTAGTCGTGGCCGATGGTCTTCACGCAGTGCGGACACGACGTGACGATCTTCTTGACACCTGACGCTCGCAGATCCTCGATGTTCTGCGTCGCCAGTTCCTGATACATATACTCGTTGCCCGTGCGCTTGGCGACATCACCCGTGCATCGTTCCTTCGACAACACGCCGAACGTCTTTCCGTTGGCACGCAGCAAGTCGAACAACGACCGCATGGACTTTTGGTAGTCCGCCTCAAACGCTCCAGCGCAGCCCAGCCAAACCAAGTATTCGTGTTTCGTCGGATCAAAGGTCTCAAGCGTGGCCGACTGCACAAACTTCGCGCGCTGGTCGTACATCAGACCCCAAATATTCTGGCGACGTTCAAGATTGGTGTAGACCGTGGTCAGGAATTGCGGCGCCTCGCCGTTGGAGACCAGCCCGCGCCGCGCACCGATGATCGTCGGCAGGTGCTCAACGCCGACCGGGCACGCCTGCTCACACGCACCACACGTCGTGCACTGCCACAACACGTCCTGGTCGTAGACATCGACCAGCTTCTTGTACCGCTCGCCGGCCAGCAAGGCCTCCTCGTTCTGCAGAATCAGCGTCTTCGGATTCAGGCGCTTGTCCGTACCAAACGCCGGGCAGTTGTCCTGGCAGCGACCGCACTCCACACACGAAAACGCGTCAAGCACGGCCTTGGATGGCAGGTCTTTGACTGTTTCGAAGCCCACTTCCTCTTTCTCGAAGTCCAGATTCGGCACCGTCCCCAGGATCGGCGACTTGAGAAAGACGGCGAACGGCGCGATTACCAGGTGCAAGTGCTTGGAGTTGGGCAGCAGCACCAGAAACAACAGGATGATGACCATATGGACCCACCAATTGGCCCGCCCCAGCACGGTGGTTTCATCACCGAAACTCAGGAAGAAAGTCACCATCAGGACCGCGATCAACACCGCGATGAGCAGCGACTCCTTCGAGACAGTCGGCCCCAATCCAGCGGGCCTCACAAACGCCCGACGGATCCCCAGGCCGATGATGCCAACGAACACACCGGCGGCAAACGGAATCAAGAACCACTTGTAGGCCTGAAAGAGCGGCGTGTGAGTCAGATCGACAACACCCAGGCCGCGCAGGGCCTCAGCCGTGGTGAAGCCACCAAAAGCCACGAACCCCCAGAAGACGGCCAGGTGCGCGATGCCCGCAGCTTTACGGGCGCCGATGACTTTCGATTGGAACACGACCTCGCTGATAAGGTCGCCGTGCGCGTGCCAAATTGGTCGTACGCGAAATTGTTCGGAGCAGACTGAATCAGGCGCCAGCGACTGACCATCTGCGCCATGAACCCGGCCACGAATCCCACGACCATCACACGAAACAGCCAGACTTCCCAGTTCATGCAGACCATCTTACCTCTGTCAACAGGGTACAATTCCCTCATGAACGTCGGCATCGTGAAGGAGGCCGTCCCGGGGGAGCGCCGGGTCGCCGCCACACCAGATTCGGTCACCAAGCTCATCACACTCGGTTTTGACGTCGTCATCGAAGCGGGCGCAGGACTGGCCGCCGGATTTGACGACGGCGCGTACGCGTCGGCGGGAGGCACCATCGTCGACCGAGCCACGGCCTGGACGGCCGCGATCATCGCCAAAGTGCGTCCACCGATGGATGGGGAAGTGCCACGGCTCAGCGGCGGCCAGACACTCATCAGCTATCTGTATCCCGCGCAGAATGCCGCGTTGGTTGACGCCCTCAAAGTCCGCGGCATCACGGCCGTCGCCATGGACCAGGTGCCGCGGACTACGCGCGCACAAAAGGTGGACGCGCTGTCGTCAACCAGCAACCTTTCTGGCTACCGCGCGGTCATCGAAGCGGTGGCGGCACTGCAGCGGCCGTTGGGTGGGCAGACGACGGCCGCCGGCAAAATTCAGCCGTGCGAGGTGCTGATCATCGGCGCGGGTGTTGCGGGACTGGCGGCCATCGGAACGGCGCGGTCGCTTGGGGCCATCGTCCGGGCCTTCGACACGCGCCCGGTTGTGGGGGAACAGGTCGCGTCGATGGGCGCGCAGTTCCTCGAAGTGAAACTTGAAGAAGACGGCAGTGGCCAGGGCGGCTACGCCAAGGAGATGAGCCCGGCCTTTATCGAAGCCGAGATGAAACTGTTCGCGAAGCAGGCCAAGGAAGTGGACGTCATCATCACCACGGCTCTCATCCCTGGAAAACGAGCGCCGATCCTCATCACAGCCGACATGGTGCGGTCGATGAAGCGCGGCTCTGTGGTGGTGGACCTTGCCGCCGAGATGCAGGGCAATTGTGAACTCACGCAGCCTGGCAAGGCCGTTGATGTCGATGGGGTCACTGTCATCGGCTACACCGACCTCCCATCGCGGATGTCGCTGCAAGCTTCGACCCTCTACGCCACAAATATCGTCCACCTCCTCGAGGAAATGGGAGGCGGCGCACACTTCACGATCGACGACACGAACGACATCGTCCGGCCGATGACGGTGCTCAAAGACGGCGTGCTTATGTGGCCCCCGCCTGCGCTGCCGACGCCCGCGGCGCCAGTTCCGGCGGTCCCGTCCGCACCTTCCGCATCGCCTGCCGTGGCCAACGCCACGGCGTCGGCCCAGACACCAGCGCGGCCAAAGCCCAAAGCGAAATCCGGAGGGCACGGGCATGGCGAGCCGACGGGGCCGCCGTCCGCCTCTACGTGGTGGCTGCTGCTGACCTCAGGCGCTGCACTGTTCGCGGTTGGCGCAGTTGCACCGGAGAGTTTCCTGACACACTTGACGGTCTTTGTGCTGGCCTGTTTTATCGGCTACCAAGTCGTCTGGAGCGTCACGCCCGCGTTGCACACACCATTGATGAGTGTGACGAACGCCATCAGCGGCATCATCGTCGTGGGCGGCATGTCGCAGATTAGCGGCGGGCTAGTGTCGGCGGCCAGTGTCCTTGGTGCTGCCGCAATTTTCCTGGCAATGCTCAATATCTCTGGCGGGTTCCTCGTGACGCACCGTATGCTGAAAATGTTTCGCCGATGACTACATCGCTTCTGGCCACTTCCTATATTGTCGCAGCGGTTCTGTTCATCCTGAGTCTCAAAGGACTGTCGAATCCAGAAACCGCGAGGCGCGGCAATCAATTCGGCGCGCTCGGCATGTTGATCGCGGTCCTCGCAGTGGCGCTGCACGCCGGTGTCATCTCATCGCCCACGCTGCTTGGCGCGCTTGCAGTCGCGGCGCTCATCGGGGCCTTCGTCGCGTCACGGGTGGCCATGACCGCGATGCCACAATT
>JABMNV010000114.1 GCA_013203475.1 Acidobacteriota bacterium | reverse complement strand
CACCTTGGCTCCGTCTAACGTCCAGCGAACGTGCACGATGGCAGTCGACGCGTCAATGAAGCGCGTGTGGACGTCGGCGATAGTGAGTCTGCTGTCCCGGAACACCCATGCGAATGCGTCGGACAATTTGCTTTGAATCTCTGACCGCCCCTGCCACCACCAGCCGAGGACGTTCACGACGTCGCCGTCTTCGGAGAAGAGGTTGGCGTACGCCACCGCATCGTGAGCGTTCCATGCCGCCGCTTGGCGCGCCTGGACATCTCGAATCGCGGCTTCATCTGCTTGCGATGCGACGGCTGCGACCGCGCATATCATGCCCAGCGCGGTAGCACACGCAACGAGCCGCCTAATTCCAGTCCATCGTTTACCTCCAGGATTTGCCTGAACACTACTGTTGGAGACCGCCTAACGCAATGCCGCTCAGCCGCGAGCGGCTGCCACGGTCATGCGAAGAAGTCTAAACCATCGGCCGCTCGTCGGCTGCAGCGGCTGTTAGGCGGCGTGTACGGCAATCAGCTCGCCCGTTGACGACGGGGGTGGCACTGGCTGCCCGCTTTGCCTGAGATCCTCAATATGAAGCTCGATGGCTTCACGGATGAGACGCAACGCTTCATCGCGAGTCTCGGCAGCGGCGACGCAACCCGGAAGGTCTGGGACATACGCACCGAAGGACGTCGGGCCTTGTTCAAGCACCACGAGGTAACGCATTGGCGAATCTCCTATTTCTTCAGGCCTGCCTGCTTCAACACGCTATTGAGCGTACCTGGCGGCATGTCGGTTCCGGGCTGTCCGGCGACGGTGACGGTCCCAGGCTTGACTGGGTGATGAAACTGGCGGTGGCTTCCAGTATTACGCACAAGCACCCATCCGTCCGATTCGATCAACGAGATCAGCTCGCGAACCTTCACTCCAAGAGCCTACCATCGTCACCCGAGAATCTCAGACGGCTTGTGGCTGGTCGTGGCAACGCATGGTGTACATTCCGGCCGGCTTGAATTCGCGCACATCTCCCGGTGTGAAGATGTCCGCCTAACGATTCAAATGAGCCGCACCCGCGGGGCGAGACGACGCGGGTGTCGGCTCCATTTGATGGTTATGCGTCCGTTCGCTGGCGGCTTCGACTCCGAAGTGCTCGATTGGCCGCTTCAACACTGAACGCGTCGGGCGTGAACGGCCCGTGCCAGTCCATGAACTCGCGATGCCGCTCGTGCCGAGGATTCGCCAGTGCGGCGCGGAACTCCTCGAACCCGGAGATGCCCCCGACATCTTCGGGTGGGCAGGTGCCGCGCCCGTTACATACCCGTGGTTCGTCTCCGGTGACCGGCCCCACGCCTTCGAGCACGATGTCGTGCTCCCAGCCGTCGCCGAAGTCGTACTCGTACACCAGCTGGTCGCCCGGCTGCCGAAACAGCGTGTCGAGCCGGACCTTCCGGTCGTCCTCGCCCTCCAGCCCGAGTTCCGGATCGGCCATGCCGAAACACCGGTCGCCCTGCCAGTACTGATGCAGGTGGCTGTCGGTCCAGCCCATCGCGACCTGGAGCACCCGATGGAGCTGGGCCAACGTGCTCGTCGAGGCCACTTCGATCTGGCGCCAGATCTCCGGATCGGAATCCCGCAGGGTCACCTTGAGTCGGAGAACCTCAGTCGCCACAGCGTTGCCTCGTTGCCATCCTTCTGATCGTTCGTCCTGAGTCAAGACGCATAACAAGTAGTCGGCAGAACTCGATAGCCCACTACTCACGCGTCGGCGGCAGTGTAGCGCCTCGGTCGGCTGGATTCAATCTGGCCTCATCGCGTTGGCCAGGCACCACTTATCCTCCGAGATGGCCCGGGTCGGTTTGGAGATAGGCCGATCTCGATAGTGCAATACGCCTGCAAGGCGACGCGGCATATCGACCTCACTTCCCGCCAGCCCCGAGTGCCAGCTGATCCAGCGGACTCCGGACACCGCGCCCGCCCTGATTCAGGACGTGCGTATAGATCATCGTCGTGCTCACGTCGCGGTGTCCAAGGAGTTCCTGGATCGTCCGGATGTCATAGCCCGACTCCAATAGGTGTGTCGCGAATGAGTGGCGCAGGGTGTGGCACGTGGCCGGCCGCGCAATGCCAGCCGCTTTCACCGCATCCTTCACGGCTCGCTGCACGACCGACTCGTGCAAATGATGCCGCCGCTGCTGCCCTGGCGCTTCGTCCGGGCAAGATGAGCCTCGAGAGGCGCCCTCATCGCCGCCGGCAGCAGCGTCACCCGATCCTTGCCACCTTTTCCGTCACGAATCGTGAGTTCACCGCGATCCACGTTGACGTCCTTGACCCGTAGCTCGACACACTCGAGCAGCCTCAGCCCAGCGCCGTACATCAAGCACGCCATCAGCCAGACCGGACCTCGGAGCCGCGACAGCAGCAACGCCACTTCCTCTCGCGAAAGCACGACCGGCAGCCGTGCGGGTCGCTGTGCCCTGACGATGTCGTCCATCCACGGAAGCCTGACGCCGAGGACGGCGCCGTAGAGAAACGCGGTGACTTCGGGACCACCGAGCTCTCGCGGATGGCGGGTGCCGTGATACACGATGAACCGCCGAATCCACGACGTGTAGGCCTGCTCGGTCCTCCGGCTGAAGTGCCGAAGACGGATCGCGACCCTCACCTGATCGAGCAGCTTGACCGGCTTCGCGACAGGCGCCGCGGGATCGCTCATGCCTATGACTGAAGCGAGAACCGTGCCGCGCGGATTACTGGGAGAAGACTCAGAACGCCTTGCTGAGGTACGCAGAAACTACACGAGCAACGCAACCGAATCTGGCAGAAACGTCATCGTGTAGTCACGCAATCGGCAATCGGCAATCACCCAATCACCAATCACCCAATCACGAAACAGTCACCAAATCACCAGATCGGCAAATCACGAAATTCGCCAGTGGGCGGGCGGGCCGGAGACAGGCGGGTGCAGTAGGCGGGTCT
>JABMNV010000113.1 GCA_013203475.1 Acidobacteriota bacterium | reverse complement strand
TTCTTGGGGGCGGCGACCCTGCCCCCCGCCATTGAGGGGGCGGCGGGAGCGCGGTGCGCGGCGAGCGCATACACGCGCTGCAGTTGCTCGTCGATGCGCGCCGTCAATACGAAAGGATCGAGCGTGTCGCGCTGCCGGATCAGCGCGGCCACCTTCGCTGGGTCGGCTTGGGCACCGGCCTGCACCTGCTCCAACGGCGTCTGCGCGGGGCCGTACCGGCGGCGCATCCGCGCGCCGACGCGTTCTTTCGACAGCAGTTTCACCGACGGCAAGAAGAGATTCTGCAACAACCGGAGGTCAGCGTACGCGTCGTTCATCGCGGCCAACGCGGCCTCGGAGTCGTAGCGGAGGTAGCCCATGTGCTTGCGCACATGCGTCCAGTTCTTTTGCTCGATGTGCGCATTGTCGTCCTTCTTGTAGGGACGCCCGCGCGTGAACTGAATGCCGAGGCCCCGACAGTAGCCGTGCAGATGCGCATTGATGAATTCTGAGCCGTTGTCCGAGTCGATCCCGCGCAAGGCGAACGGCAACTGCTGCCGGATCTGCTCAAGGGCCTCCTGCACGCGGACCTGGCTTTTCCCCAGGACGGCGCGGGTCTCTACCCACGTCGTGTGGATGTCGGTGACGTCGAGCGAATGGAGGAACTCGCCGTCCGCCCGGTCCCCCGAGTGACTCACGAGATCCACTTCGGTGAACCCCGGTTCGGTCACGTCCCAGTGATCAGTCTTGATCGGGATGTGGTGCTTGAGCAGTGTCCCAGGCCGCGTGCCGCCGTAGTGGCGCCGCCGGAGGCGGCGCTTGGCCGGCGCGAGGATGCGGTCGATCTGGCGGGCGCTGATGGCCCGCAGCTGCGTCTCGATCTCGGCGGTGAGCGCCAACCGCTTCCGCGCCCACGGCAGCCAGGTCGGGAGCAACGCTTTGAGCCGCACCGACCACGGGTAGCCCGCCGCCGTCCAGATCGCCTTGAGCGCGCGCACCGTCGCGGCCGTGTAGCGGCACCGCCTCCCCCGCTTCGGTTGTCCGCGGGCGGGCCGCCGCACGGGACGCCCCCACGCCAGGATCAGGGCTTTGCGGTGATACCCCGTCACGGCCATGGCCTCCGTCAACAAGGCGCCCCGCGCCTGTCGGGTCTGCGCCCGCACATACCGATCCCGCATCTGTACCAAATACTCCCGCTTCGCCCGTGGCCCCACGCTGATGCCCTCCTTTGGGACATCAGCTTCGGTAACACCATTTATGGCGCGACCAGGGTCCGTTGGGTAACACTTAGCATGGCGCGATACGGGATCTTGCGCTGAACCGGTGCGTGCGTGTACCCTGCATTTCAAGGAAAGTGATCGTCCGCCCTCCGTTCCGCACGCTGATCGCCTCGTGGACGCTCGTCGCGTTGGTCGCGACCGGTGTGTCACCGGTGATGCTGCGCGCGATAGCGGGGCATCAGGGCACCACGGCGACGAACGACCACGCGTGTTGTCCGGAGACCGTCAGGGGGCAGGCGCCTGCCGTCCCCACGGAGGCACCTCCACCTTGCTGTGCGGTCGGCAGCACTCCCTCGCAGGATCCAGCGAGCGTCCCGGCGTCGGCGCGAATCGACGCGGCGTCGCCGTCAGTGGTTCGGCTGGCAGCGTGGTACCAACGCGCCGGGCTGTTCGCCGGTCCTCCACTCCAGTCAACCGGGCCGCTCGGCTCGATATCACCACTCCTTCGTACGTCCGTCCTCCTCATCTGACATTCGCGTCTGCGTAGCGCTGGGCCTTGGCTCACCCCTACGACAGAAGCGTCGACTACGTACGGCGTGGGCCTGGTCCCCGCGCCAAGGGATGCCTCAGGTGGACTCATGGTGAATTGGTTAATCGATCGTTCGTTGAAATATCGCGGTGTCGTTATTGTCGTGTATGTGTTGCTCGGCGCCTGGGGGTACTGGGCCATGCGCACGGGTGCGGTGGACGCCATCCCTGACCTGTCCGACCACCAGGTCATCGTCTTTACAGACTGGCAAGGGCATAGCCCGCAGGAGGTTGAAGACCAAGTCACGTACCCGGTGGTCACGAACCTCCAGGGACTGCCAGGCGTCAGGGTCGTCCGGTCCCAATCCGCATTTGGTTTTTCGATGGTTTACGCCATTTTCGAAGATGACGTGGACCTGTACTTCGCGCGCACCCGTGTCCTCGAACGTCTGAGTCTGGTGAATACGCTCCTGCCCGAAGGCGTGACTCCCACGCTTGGTCCGGATGCGACGGGTGTGGGACATGTGTTCTGGTACACGGTTGAAAGCGACAACCACACGCTCCAGGAGTTGCGGAGCCTGCAGGACTGGTTCATTCGTTATCAACTGAACGCCGTCCCAGGCGTCGCAGAAGTCGCGTCGGTCGGGGGCACTGTCCGGCAGTATCAGGTGGATGTCGATCCGGACCGGCTTCGAGGGTACGGCGTGTCCGTGGGAGACGTGGTTCGCGCTGTCGGTGCCAGTAACGCCAACGTGGGAGGAAACGTTCTTGAGGCCAACGGCGCCTGGTCGATCGTCCGCGGCGTCGGCCTCATTGAGACGCTCAGCGACGTCGAAAACATCGTCGTCAAGTCGAATGACGGCGTCCCCGTGTTTGTCAGTCAGGTCGCCGACGTCAAGATCGGCGCGGCCTTTCGGAACGCGGCGCTGGTAAAAGGCACGCGCGAGGCCGTTGGCGGCGTCATCGTGGCGCGCGCGGGCGCGAATGCACAGGAAGTCATCGAGGGCGTCAAGGAGCGGATCGCACAGATTGCGCCCGGCCTTCCGGCCGGCGTGGATATTGTCCCGTTTTATGACCGGTCTGGCCTGATTGACCGAGCCGTCGGCACCCTCCGTATCGCACTGCTGGAGGAAGTCGCCCTGGTCACTCTGGCGCATGTGTTGTTCTTGATGCACTTCCGGTCGATTCTGATCGTGACGCTGCCGTTGCCGCTGGCGGTGCTGATGTCGTTTCTTGCGATGCGGTATGCCGGCGTCTCGTCCAACCTGATGAGTCTTGCCGGTATCGCCATTGCGATAGGTGTGCTGGTTGACGCCGGCATCGTTGTGACTGAGAACGCGTTTCGGTCCATTGAACAGAACGGAATCGATACCCGGGATCGAGGCGCGGTGCTTGCCGCCGTCCGGGAGTCCACCCGGCTAGTGGGCCGCCCCGTGTTTTTTTCGATGGCCATTATCGTGCTGGCCTTCGTGCCTGTTTTTGCGCTGACCGGGCAGGAAGGGAAGTTGTTTCATCCGCTGGCGTTTACCAAGACCTTCGCCATGATTGCCGCCACCGTGATGGCCGTCACGCTCGTTCCCGTGCTGTGCACGATGGTGTTGGCTGGCAAGATGCGCGCGGAAGAGGCCAATCCCGTCATGCGCGTCCTGAGGCGACTGTATGAGCCGGCGCTGCGGGGGGCCCTGCGACATCGTGCGATCACGTTGTTGACCGCGGGTGCTCTGTTCGTGGCAGCCGTCGGGCTCTCGTCACGCATTGGCAGCGAGTTCATGCCGCCGCTCGATGAGGGCGACATCATGTTCATGCCGATCAGCGACCCGAGCATCTCGCTCGAAGAGGCCACCCGACTTGCCGTGAGGCAGAACGAGGCCATCGAGGCGTTTCCAGAGGTGAAAGCCGTGGTGGCCAAGGTCGGCCGGGCGGACACGTCCACCGACCCCTCGCCAGTCAACATGACCGAGACCATCGTGCAACTCAAGCCGCGCGACGAGTGGCGGCCGGGCGTGACCACAGCACAGTTGCGGTCGGAGATGAGCAAGGCCGTCCACCTGCCAGGTGTCACCAGTATCTGGACGATGCCGATCATGAATCGCATTGACATGTTGTCCACGGGCATTCGATCGGAAGTGGGGGTCAAGGTCTTCGGCGCTGATTTGGCGGTCCTCGACCGGCTCGCGCGCGAGATCGCTGACGTCCTCCGTACGGTACCAGGCGCGGTCAACGTGTATCCGGAACCCGTCTCCAGCGGGCAGTACTTGAACATTGAGGTTGATCGGAAGGCTGCGGCGCGCTATGGACTGTCGGTGGCGGACGTGCAGGAGGTGGTCGAGTACGCCATTGGCGAACGAGTGGTCGGCATGACAATCGAGGGCCGGGAGCGATATCCGATTCGCGTCCGGCTGGCCGAGCGCTTTCGTGCCGACGTGAACAGCGTGGGGCAGACGCCGATCACCACTCGCACGGGGCAGCAGATTCCTCTGTCCGCGGTCGCCACGCTCGAGTCAACTCGCGGGCCCTCGATGGTTGCCGCCGAGAACGGCCTGGTTCTGGCCACCGTGTTACTCAACGTCGAAGGGCGTGATGTGGGAGGATTCGTGACCGAGGCCAAGCAGTTGGTGGCGTCTCGAGTCGCGATGCCTGGAGGCTACTTCGTGGGGTGGAGCGGCCGCTACGAAAATCAGGAACACGCACGCGAACGACTGCTGGTGGTGCTGCCCATCGTGCTGCTTGTGATCTTCGCGCTGCTGTATTTCACCTATCACTCGCTCATTGAGGCGGCCCACGTCCTGCTGGCTGTGCCGTTCGCGCTGACTGGCGGCGTGTTTCTGGTGTGGGCGCTCGACTACAACTTCTCGGTGGCCGTCTGGGTGGGCTTCATCGCGCTATTCGGTACAGCCGTGCAGACCGGCATGATTATGGTGATCTACCTTGAAGAGGCCGTGGAGCGAAGGCGAAAGGCCGCCTGGGGCGTGTTGACGCGCACCACCCTGCGCGAGGCTGTCATGGAAGGAGCGCTCCTGCGTCTGCGCCCGAAGCTGATGACGGTCTCAACGGTCGTTGCCGGACTAATGCCCATCATGTGGAGCACCCGCGCGGGCGCAGAGGTCATGAAGCCGCTGGCCGCTCCCGTGTTGGGCGGCATGGTCTCTTCGCTCTTGCATGTCCTGATTGTGACGCCCGTGATCTTCTACTGGATCCGTGCTCGCGGACTTCCGATCGACGCGTCCACATCTGGCTCTCGTGACGCCGCGCCGACGATTTCAGGACGACGCCGCGTGGGTGCAGCCATCGTTGGTCTGGCGCTGGTGCTTGCGGCCGGATGGTGGTGGAACGGGCGGCCCCCTGCTGAAGCTCCCGCCGCGTCGGGAACCGTGCTGCAGACGCAGGTGGTTGGGGACGTGGAAGTGCGTCTGATCGCCGGAGACGGCCGCGAGGCGCTTTCGCAGGGACGCACCCGGTTTGTCCTGGAGTTCCGCTCGGCTGGAACAGGCGACCTTGTCAACGTGACCGACGTGAGTGTGTCGGTCTCGATGGCCATGCCCGGCATGGTCATGGCTGCGCCGGCATCGGTCGAAGCCGCCGGAGCCGGTCGGTTCAACGGCTCCGCCGAGTTCAGCATGTCCGGCACATGGCGCTGGTCACTGGAGTGGCTGGGGCCGTCGGGCAGGCAATCCGTGACGTTTGATGGAGATGTGCAATGACCAGAATCTGTGCGGCAATACTCCTCTGCGTGCCGGTGGTGGCCACCGCGCAAACAACGCCTCCTGGGCCGGTGGCGCAGTACATCGACGCCGACCGCGGTCTGTCGCTCGACGCTCTCGTCGCGCTGGCCCTCGAACAGGCGCCGGCCTTGGCCGCGGCGCGTGCCCGGGTCGACGTGGCCACCGGCCGACAGACGCAGGCGTCGCTTCGGCCAAACCCCAAGGCCCTGGCCGAGCGCCGCGAACAGTTCGGAGGCATCGACACCCAGACCACGATCGGTATGAGCTGGCCGCTCGACCTGTTCCGCAGGGACGCCAGAGTCGCGGTCGCAGCACATGCGGTTCGCACGGCCGAATTGATGGCCGACGATGAGGTGCGGGAGCGCGCGGCACTGGTGAGGGGCTGGGCGGCTGATGTCCTGGCCGCCGTGCGACATCTGGAGATCGCAGTGGAACAGGAAGGCTTCGCCAGGACACGGTTCGACCTGCTGGCCGCCCGGGCCGAGAGTGGGGCGGCCCGTCCCCTCGACCGAGACCTCGCTGACGTCGAATGGCGGCGTTCGAAAACCGAGGTCGTCAGCTGGCGGGCCAGCGCCGAACGGGCGATGGCAGCACTTAAGACAAGTGTCGGATTGGCACCGACGGCATCGCTTCGACTGGCCGCGCCCATCGAGGCGGTCTCGGAAACTCCGGCTCTGGCGCGGCAACGGTCGGTGACGGAAGCGCTCGCCGCGCGACCCGACATCCAGGCCCTCGATTCTGAGGCGCGGCGGGCGGCAGCTGAGGGTGCGCTCGCGGCTCGCGAGGCCCGGTTCGATCTGAGTGTCACTGGAGCCTTCATGACCAAACGCCTGGGCCTCTCGCCCGGCGGCGACCGGATGAACGAGGTCATGTTCGGCGTCATGATCGATTTGCCATGGAGAAATCGGCAGCAGGGGGCCATCGCGTCAGCGGATGCGGCCAGGCGATCTGCAGAGGCCGAGGCGGCAGCGCGGCGTCTTGACGCGGCGGCCGAGATCGACGCCGCCGCCACACGGGTGCGCGCAGCAGAAGAGACGGTCGCGCTCTATCGCGACGGCTTGATTGCGCTCGCGGCACAAAACGTGTCCGTCGTGCGCGAATCGTTCGAACTTGGGAGCGGCACGTTGTTTGACGTCATCGAAGAGGAACGCAGATACCTCGCGTTACAGTCAGCCTATACAGCCGCACTGCGCGAAGTTGTGGATGCGCGCACGTCATTGTTGCGCGCGTTGGGAGTGGCATCATGATCGCCAGAATCGCTATTGCTGTGGGCTTGGTCGCGCTTGGAGCGGCCGCGATGTTCGTTTACCTTGGACCGTCCACGGCTCAGGTGGCCGTGCCGTCACCGACGATCGGAGTGGGCACAGCCGGATCGACGCCCGCGCCAGCCATGGCCGACATGTTGATGCTAACGCCCGAGGCCGTGCGCCGTGCGGGCATCGCGGTGGCGCCGGTCGTGTCGTCGAATGATGCCGGTGCGCTTGTGGTGCCGGGTGTGGTCGAACCCGACGGCTACCGCACGGTGGCTGTGACGCCCATCGTTGGCGGGACCGTCGTGAGCGTGTCTGCGGCGCTTGGTGATGTCGTGACGCGCGACTCGACCGTCGCGAGGCTGCGAAGCCCCGAACTGACTGATGAGGTGCGCCGCTGGCTCTCGCTGAGTGCCGATCTCGACGTCGTCACGCGCCGACTGACCCGCACACGTGACCTGGCAAAGATTGGAGCCGCGAGTCAGCAGGAACTCGAGGAGGTTGAGGCGGATTCCGTGCGGGCGACCACGGATCTCGCGACCGCTCGCGCTCGACTGATTCGCCTGGGACTCGACGACGCCCGGATGGCGGCGGTCGCCGCTGGAGGCGGCGTGCCAGAGACGATTGACGTCCAGGCGGGCGCCGGCGGCGTCGTGCTCACGCGACCAGTCAACCCAGGACAGAACGTCGGCCCCATGGACACCCTCATGACCCTGGCGGACGTGAGTTCCGTGTGGATCATGGCCGACATCTTCGAGCGAGATGCGGCCCACGTTCGCGCCGGTGAGCGCGTGGCTGTGACGAGCGAGACTTTCCCCGGACGAACCTGGACCGGTCGGGTCAGCTACGTCGATCCCGAGTTGGCGCGCGACACACGGACCGTCCGCGCGCGTGTCGAAGTCAGCAATCCTGACGGCGCGCTGCGGTTCGGGATGTTTGTCATCGTCACGCTCAGGCTTCCGTCGACGTCGCCTCGAATGATGGTGCCGCAGACGGCCGTTCAGATGCTGGGGGCCGTACCGGTGGTGTACGTGGAAGAGGTGGAGCAGCCCGGTCATTTCACCGAGCGACCGGTGGTGACTGGCGTGTCGTCTGGAGATCGCATCGTCATCCGGTCTGGCCTGCTGGAGGGAGAGCGCGTTGTCGTCGAAGGCAGTTTCTTTCTCCGTGCCGAACGCGAGCGTCTGGGCTGGCCGCCACCGGTGGCACCCGCGTTGGACGAGCCCATGTCGATGCCTTCAGCCGAGCCAGTGATCCGTCGTGTTGTCGAGGTCACGGCCTCAGGCTTGGCGCCACCTCGCGTGGAGATTCCTGCGTTTCAACCGGTCGACCTGGTCTTTGTCCGGCGCGTGGAAGAGACATGCGGCACTGAGGTGCTGATCCCGGGGCTGGGTGTCCGGCGTGAGTTGCCGCTGAATCAGGAGGTGGTCGTGCGCATTCCCGCCCGCGCGCCGGGTGAGTTGGCGTTTGCGTGCGGCATGGACATGCTCAAGGGGGTCATCGTCGTTCGGTGAGCCTTGGGCGATCTGGAATCTGGGATCGGTAATCGCTATGTCGACAATCTCCAATCGGCCCAAGTGTGGTTCACCGCGCGTGTCGCCGATTCCAGATTGTCGATTCACCAACGTCCATAATGGAGGCATGCGATACCTAAGGCTGGGAGCCACCGTGGTGCTTGTTCTCTTCGTGGCCGCTTGCCGCACGCCCGCCGAGCCACTGCCGCCGATGAGCAGCGTCATCGCCGAAGCCAGGCGGCTCGATCTTGCAGGAGACCAACCCGGTGCGATCACGATCTTCCGTCAGGCGCTTGAGCGCGATGAGGCGTCCTACCAAGCGCACTACGGCCTCGCACGTGCGCTCGATCTCGAAGGGCACTACGACGAAGCGCGGCAGCACTTGTCCCGCGCGATCGAATTGTCGTCCGACGCCGACAGGGATCAGACCCTCCGCATGATGGGCATCGCCTGGACCTTCGCTGGAAGGACGGACGAGGCTGCCGGCGCATTCAAGGACGTGTTCGATCGTCGGGTCGAGGCCGGTAATATGCCTGGAGCGGCCGACGAAGCCAACGAACTCGGCCGCGTCTACCTCGAGGAGTACCAGGCCGCACTCGATCACCTGGCGAGTGCCGATGACGCCGACCCGTTCATCCTGCTTCTGATGGCGCAGGCGAGCGAGAAGCTCGGTGACGCCGACGGCGCGTCCGACTACTACCGGAAGGTGCTCACGTCGAACTCGCACGCCATCAACGCTGCGTTTGCGCGCCCGGTCGCCCGTGAGAAGATCGCAGCCGATGGGAAGAACTGACCGAGGCTGGCGCGGGCCCGAGCCAGCTCGATCCGTCTCAACTCTGCCTGGCGAGGAGCGTCGCCTCAAGTGCCGGGAGGCTCGCGGCGTCTTTAGGCCTCCCGGTCGCGCGCTTGCTGGCAATGACGCGTTCGAGAGGCAGCACGCGGAGGGTGACGCCCTCGATCTCTCGTTCAACACTCCCGTCGTACTCGTCCGCGAACCTCCTCAAACCGTGGGCCGTAAGGACCACGGCGACGCGTGAGAGTCCGTCCCCGACGAACGCAGGGGGCTGCATGCCGAAGGCCGGCACCCAGAATCCACCGGCGTCCTTGGCAGCGAGGGAGAGTTGACCCCCATCGAGTGACTCGAACCACAGATCGAGATCCTGAGTCGCCATCGGTGCGCCCTCAAGGACAGCGGCACCCAGGCCGATGATAAGGAACTTGATGCCGCGCTTGCGAAGCGCTGCGAACAGGGCGCGTTCAGCGGGCGTAAGTGCGAAGTTTTCCACGACTCAACCCCCGTTGGAGGCGCTCGGTCGGCGACAGCTGCAGACACCGGAGCGCGTGGTAGGCGTCACCTGCGTCCACGTCTGGATGGGCCCCGGCGATGGCATACGCTCGACGCCACAGGCGTTCAGAAGTATCGGCCCACGCCCGCTGCGTCGGCGTCAACGCGTCGAGTTGATTGGTTATTCGCACGGCCACAGAGGCATTATAGGCGCGCCGTCCTACCAGTGGCCTAGCCGCAAGTAGATCAACACATGGATTTCTTCAAAGAGGAGCCCCCTTTGTCCACCCCCGATCGAACCCCCTCACTGTTCACGAGTCTTCACCACGTTTCACTCGTCGTGGAGAACCTCGACGACACCCTCCACCTGCTCGCGCGCCTCGGCTTCGGTCCCTTCGTCGACTATCCGCCGCTGACGGACTACGTGCGACTCGAGGTGCCTGACGTCGCAGCCTTCCACAACCTCCGGATCAAGGTGTGTCAGATGGGCCCCGTCGCGCTACAGATCATCGAGGGCAAGGACGGCACGGTTTATGGGGAGTTCCTGCGATCGAAAGGCCAGGGCATCTTCCACCTGGGCTTTCAGGTGGACGACATTGGAAACGCGGAGCAGCGTCTACGCGATCAAGGATTGCAGGTCCTGAGCAGCGGTCGAAGAGCCGATGGAAGTGGCTTCACCTATATCGACAGCGAGAGTGAGCTCGGCGTGGCCCTCTTGCTGAGACAGAATCCACCGAGCCCAGCGGACTGACCTGCGGCGGGCGGCGGCACGCCATCGGTCGACCTCGGCTCAGCGTCCAGCGCCCAGGATGACTCGGGCGGTGACCGGAAAGTGGTCTGACGGATACCGCCCATCGCGACTCGTTCTCACGATCGCGGCATCGAGCACCGACGTGCCAGGAGGGACAAGCACGTAGTCGATTTTCTCTCCAGTCGTCGCGTCGAGCTTGAAACCCGTGAACGTTCCCACGCTCCGTTCATCAGGATGCAGCACCCGGAAGCTGTCGACGAGCAGCGGTGCGGATCCCGACGACCCGCGTGTCAGCAGTGACACGGCGGGATTGGTCTCGCCGGCGTTGAAATCGCCAGTGACCAGCGCGGGTTCCTCGATGTGGCGACGTGCGCGGAGACGCTCGGCCAGCAGCGCCGCACTGCGTTCACGCGACGGCTGCGACTGGTGGTCGAAGTGCACATTGAAGTGCCAGAACGCCCGGCCGTCCCGGTCGATGAACCTGGCCCACGTGCAGATGCGCGTGATGGTGTTACCCCACGACGTTGAGCCGATGACCTCCGGCGTGTCGGACAACCAGAACGTGCCGCTGTCCGCCACCCGGAATCGCGTCCGTCGATACAGAATCGCGGCATACTCTCCGCGCGTCCGGCCATCGTCGCGCCCAACTCCCACTGCGGCGTACGCCGGCAACGCGTCGAGCAGTGCCTGAATCTGACCGTCGAGGGCCTCCTGCACACCAATGACGTCCGCGTCCGCTTCCCTGACGACGTCGATCAGGAAGGGCCGCCGACGCGTCCAGTGATTCTCGCCGTCGTTCGCGGTGCCGTAGCGGAGGTTGAACGACATGACGGTTAGGGGCTGGCCAGGCGCACTCTGGGCCGCGATCACGGGCTCGGCGCCGATCGCCAGCCAAGCTGCCACGCAGAGCCCGAAGGCTCCAACCATGCCGCGTCGTCTTTGCCTGCTTGTCATGCGGGATATTGTCTCGCCTTCTTCGACCGCACAGCAATTGACATCGACGGACCGCGGAACATCGTGTCGAACAAGAGCTTGACGCGATGTTCAGGCGCAGACCTTTCGTCTTGGGGAAATGGTCAACTGCCGACTATCTGGATTCTGCGAGGGCACGAGCAGCGCCACCGAGTCGGACAGAATCCGGCGCACCGTTGGCGAGTCCTCGATGGCCTTCAACGGCGGCAGATCGTGGCCAACCCTGTACGCCAAGCGGGTGAGCTCGAAGGTGAGCAGGCGTACCTCGCATCAGACCCGTTCAGGCGTGTGGTCGCTGTCCAGATACTACAACTCAGTATAGACGATTCGAGTGTCTTCAAAGACCTATTGACGGTGTTTAGTTTTGAGGCGTAGTATCTCGTCACTCGCGGGGCTCCACTGGTACCTATTACCAGTATTTCGCCCTGCGGCTCGGTGGGTCGCCATCGGTTCTGTTGCTCCGCAGGAGAACGACTGGCAGTTCTTGGGGGATGACAATGGCAACACGTTTCGTTCGAGTTGGAACACTTACAGCTGTCCTTCTGTTGGTCAGCTCGCTCGTCTTTGCACAGGGTGTCACGTCGTCACTGGCGGGCACGGTTGTGGACACGACTGGCGTGGCCATCCCCGGCGCGACCGTCGTCGCGACGAACATTGGCACGGGAGCGACCCACGAGACCGTCTCGTCGTCGCAAGGGTCGTTTTCGATTCCCGCGATGCTGCCCGGCACGTACTCGGTCACGGTCACACTGACCGGCTTCAAGACCGCAGTGCTCAACGGCGTTGCGCTCAGTGCTGGCATCCCGAGTTCGGTCACGGCGACCCTTGAGGTCGGCGGCCTGAGCGAGACGGTAGTGGTCGAAGGCGCGACGGCCATCATTCAGGTGGTGTCGTCCGCCGTGTCATCCACCATCAACATCAAGCAGATCGAGAGTTTGCCGTTAACCAGCCGAAACCTGCTCGACTTTGTGACCTTTCTGCCGGGCGTCAACACGCCCAGCAGCAACCGCAACTCGACGATCAACGGACTGCCACAGGGGGCGATCAACATCACGCTTGACGGCGTGAACGTGCAGGACAACACCCTGAAGACGACCGACGGGTTCTTCACGATCGTGTCGCCCCGGCTGGACGCGATTGAAGAAATCACCGTGTCGACCGCGGCGTCGGACGCGGCGGGCGGTGGCCAGGGCGCCGTCCAGATTCGATTCACGACCCGGTCGGGCAGCAACACTTACACCGGTAGCCTGTATCACTACTTCCGCAGCGACACGCTCAACGAGAACACGTGGTTCAACATCCGCAACGGCGTTGATAAACCCTTACTCAAGCAGAATCAGACCGGCGCGCGTTTCGGTGGTCCGATCGTGATTCCGGGTCTGTACGACGGACGCGGCAAGGCCTTTTTCTTTGTCAACGGCGAAGAGTTCCGCCAGCCCTCGGAGCTGACCCGCAATCGCAACATTCTGCACCCGAACTCGCAGGCGGGTATCTTCCGGTACCTCGTCGCCGGCGGCGTCCGTGAAGTAGACCTGCTGGCGTTGGCGGCGGCCAACGGGCAGTTGGCATCGATGGACCCCACGATCGCGACGTTACTGGGCGAGATTCGGGCGGCGGCCGGCACGACCGGAAGCATCACGGCCACGGGCAATCCGCGGATCGACCAGTTTTCGTACAACGTGGCACGCAAGTCGCTGAACTACTTCCCGACGGTGCGATTGGACTACAACTTCACGAACAGCCATCGTTTTTCGACGGTATTCAACTACCACACGTTTACGTCGGAGCCAGACACGCTGAATTCCAGGGAGGCGTTCTTCCCAGGGTTCCCCACGGAATTCTCTCAGACGTCCACGCGCATTGCGCTGAGCAACACGCTTCGGTCAACGCTCACCAACAACATCGTGAATGAAGCGCGTGTGGCGTATAGCGGCGCGCCGGTGGAGTTCTTCAAAGAGACGGACGTCTCGATGTGGGACGGGCCCGTCGCCAATCAGGGCGGCTTTCAGCTAGGCATCAGTGCGGCGGGCATTACCAATGCGAGTAGCTCGCCGGCGAAGCAGTCACGCAATGCGACCACGTTCCTGCTGGAAGACACCGTCAGCTGGCTCAAGGGTAATCACAATTTGAGCGCGGGTGTGTCGTATACGCGCGCGGACGTGTGGCTGAGAAATCAGACACACGTACCGACCATCAGCTTTGGTGTGGTGAACGCCGACCCGGCGTTCGGCATGTTCAGCTCGGCGAACTTCCCCGGTTCCTCGTCGGGGGACCGCACGGCCGCGCGAAACCTGTATGCGGTGCTGACTGGCCGCGTGAGCCAAGTGTCCGGCAACGCGCGGCTGGACGCGGCCACGGGCAAATACGTGTACCAGGGGTTGGCGCTGCAGGAAGGGCGCTTGGAGGACATTGGCACCTTTGTGCAGGACAGCTGGCGGGTGCGGTCGAACCTGAGCATCAACGTGGGAATGCGGTATGACATGCAGGTGCCCTTCCGGGCGCTCAACGACAGCTATTCGACCGGCACGCTCGAGTCGGCCTGGGGCGTCTCTGGTTTGGCCCCGGGCTGCGACCCGAGCAACGTGACGCCGCAGACGTGCAATATCTTCAAGCCGGGCACGTTAACGGGCACCGCGCCGACCTTCATTCAGCTGGCGGGCGGCACGAAGGCCTACAAGATGGACAAGAACAACTTCGCACCCAGCTTCGGGTTCAACTGGACGCCCTCGGCCCGCGGCGGGTTGATCGGCACGCTGATGGGACCGCAAGGGGATTTCGCGATTCGCGGTGGTGTCGCACGGTCCTTCCAGCGCAACGGCATGAGCGACTTCACCGGCGTCTTCAACAGCAACCCGGGCGTGACGATCAACGTCAGGCGGAATGAAGCCCTCGGCAACCTGGGTGCCTCACCGCTGCTGTTCCGCGACCGAAGCGCCTTGGCCCCGCCGGCCTTTGCGGACGAGCCCAACTATCCCCTGTCTGATGACATCACCGGCGACATCCGATTGTTTGATCCCAACATTCAGGTGCCGTACTCCGACACCTTTACGTTTGGCATCCAGCGTGGGCTGACCAAGAACATGGCGGCCGAGGTGCGGTATGTCGGCACCCGCAGCCGACAACAGTGGGAGTCCTACAATTACAACGAGTTGAACATCATCGAGAATGGCTTCCTCGACGAGTTCAAACTCGCGCAGGCGAACCTGCAGGCCAACATTGCGGCCGGCCGCGGCGGCAACTTCCGGTACTACGGTCCAGGCACGGGCACCTCGCCGCTGCCGATCTACCTGGCCTATTTCAGTGGCCGTCCGGCGTCAGAGGCGGGCAACGCCGCGCAATACACCTCGGGCAATTTCGCGAGTGCGACCTACGTGAACCCGCTCGCCCGATTCAATCCGGATCCGTTCACGGCTGTGAACGCCCTGGATTCGACTTCGACGCAGCGAGACAACGCTGCGGCGGCGGGGTTGCCGGCCAACTTCATCATTGCCAACCCTGATCTACAGGGTGGTGGTCGGGTGACTGGTCACGGCGGCTACACGCAGTACAACTCGGTCCAGATGGAACTGCGGCGCCGGCTGGCCAATGGGTTCCAGTTTCAGGCCAGCTACGTCTACGGCATCGCTGAGGCCAGCCAGCGGTACTCGTTCCGCAAACCGCGGGAATTGTCGCGGCAGGCCGGCGGCGAGGGCGAAGTGACTCACGCACTCAAGGCGAACTGGGTGTTTGAGTTGCCGGTTGGTCGCGGCAAGCGGTGGCTGTCTGATGCCGGGCCCGTACTCGATCGGATCCTGGGTGGCTGGCAGATTCACGGCAACCTGCGGGTGCAGAGCGGCCGGTTGGTCGACTTTGGCAACGTGCGCATGGTCGGGTTCGACGAGAACGAGTTGCGCGACATGTACAAACTGCGCATCAATGAAAACGACCGCGTCTTCATGTTGCCGCAGGACGTCATCGACGAGACGATCAAAGCGTTCAGTGTGAGCGCGACGTCGGCCACCGGGTATGGGTCGCTGGGCGCGCCAAGCGGTCGCTACTTTGCGCCGGCCAACGGACCGGACTGCATTGAGAGCATCAGCAACGACTACGGCGACTGCGGCGAGCGGACACTCATCATGCGTGGGCCGCGCTTCCGTGAAATCGACCTGAGCGTCATGAAGCTGATGCCGATTGCAGGTCGTGTGCGCGCCGAGTTCCGCGTGGAGATGCTCAACGCGTTCAACTTTGTGAACTACACGCCGGTGACCGGGCTGGGCACGAACCCGGCGTCGTACGAAATCTCGGGGCTGGGTGGCACCAACGCCGCCCGCGTCGTGCAGTTGGTGTCGCGGATCACCTGGTAACAGGGACACGCGAGCGACCAGAGAACGCCCGGACGGGACTCCTCCTCCCCCGTTCGGGCGTTTGTATCGTTGCGACAGACATTCGTTCTAAACTGCTGCTGTGATTTTCTCCCGCATCACGCTGCTCGCCGCAGTTGCTGTTGCAACGGCTACCACAGCCGTCATGGCCGCTGTGATTGGCGCGGCCAGTCTCACAGTCAGCGCGCAGCAGTTCGTGCTGTCCTCCAGGGACCGGGCCCAACTCCTCGTCGTCGATTTTGTGGCGCTCACGGCCGACGGCATGCCAGTGGCCACGCTCACGCCAGCGGACATCACAATCAAACTCGACGGCAGCACTCGTCCTATTCGTTCCCTCGAATACGTGTCGGCTGTCTCTGACCGCGTCGAGTCCCGTGACATTCCGCCTCCCTACGGCTCAAACCTCACGACGGCCGCGGGACGCGCGCTGGTGCTCGTGGTTGACGAACCGACGATTCGAGCCAGTCAGGGGGTCTTCCTCCAGGACGCCCTCCGGGCGTTTGTGGCCACCCTTGGACCCGACGACCGTGTGGCGCTCGTCACCGTCCCCTATGGTGGGCTGCAGTTGGACTTGACGGCGGACCACCAGCAGATGCTGACTGCCGTCTCGACACTGACCGGCCAGGCTGCCGCCCAGGCGGCCGGCAGCGACGCCTGCCTGACGCGGACGACCTTGTCCGCTTTGTCCGGCACCTTGAACAGCCTGCGATCCACTGGTGACGCCCCGGTCGCCGTCATCTTCTTCTCGAGCCAGATGGCCGTACCGCGTGGGCCTCAACTGATGACGGGCGAGGTGGCGCTTGGGCTGTGCGAATTGACAGCCGACGACTTTCAACAGGTCGGCATGGCCGCGTCTCGTGCGCGGGCTCAGTTTTTTGTCATTCACCCCGACATGGAGCGGCGGTCGGCTAGTCTCGCCGGTCTCGAGCACCTGGCCGGCGTGACCGGAGCGCCGCTGTTTCACTTGAGCGACGTGGCCAATCGCGCCTTGGCGCGCGTGACTACTGAGACCTCGGGGTACTACATCGCCCGCGTCGAGTCTCTCGCCTCCGATACCGACGGCCAGCTTCGGCGACTCAGCATTGACGCGACCGTGGCAGGAGTGACGGTGAATCATCGCGAACATCTGTCAGTGGTGAAGCCCGAGGCTCGTTTTGTCAACGCGCCGGCGCCCGTACCGTTAGACCTGATGCGGCAGGCGCAGGTGTTTCGAGACCTGCCGTTGCGCGTGGCGGCGTCGGTGCGGCGCACTCATGAGGGGCTTCAGCTGGTGGTGATGTTTGACGCGCCGGTACACGCGGCCCAACTCTCCGACGCCATGGTGGGCGCCTTTGACGCCGACGGCCGTCTGGTGCAACGCGCCTCGTTTCCGTCGGTGGACCTGGCAGCGGGTCCGAACGTCACGGCCCTGTCGGTGCCCGCCGGCACCTATCGGGTACGCGTGGCGGCTGTGGAGCCCCCGGGCGTGACCGGCAGCGCGGACATCACCGTCGACGCGACCCTGACTGAGGCCGGACCCCTGCGTCTGAGTTCTCTGATGCTAGGGCTCTCTCGAGCGGGGGTCTTTGCTCCGCAGTTCGAGTTTTCAGACGAACCCGTGGTCGTGGCGTGGCTGGAGCTCTACGGCGGTCAGGCCGGTGTGCCCGTCGGTGTTGCATTCGAGCTGGCATCCACGGCACATGGTCCAGCGATGTTGACCACAAGCGGGGTGACGGAGGCCACGAGTGACGCGGACCGGTTTGTCGTCACGGCCGCGATTCCCATCGAGGAGCTTCCGCCCGGAGACTACGTCGTTCGGGCGACTGTGACCCAAAAGGGCCACCCCGCCGGTCAGGTGGTCAGGACCATGCGGAAGACGCCGAAGTAGTCTGGTTGACGGCTATTGCTTCCGGATCGTCCGTGTCAGCACGCCCGTGGGCTGGCCCTCGAATCCGATTTTCGCGCGCACGACATAGTCTCCCGGTTTGAGCGGACCGATCGGCAGTGTCGCGGTGAAAATGAATTTGTCCGCCACCGCCGTTGCGGCTGGTGTGGGCTGCGCCTCAACGAGGGCGGGGCCGTCGAGGGTCGCGGCGATCTCGACGATCGCACCGAACGGTCCCGCGGGGCGGCCGTATAACTCGAAATACACCATCACCTCCGCTTCGTTGGAGAACTGCAACCGAGGCATGAAGGTGGTGCCTGCGGTGCCCACGAGCAGGCCACCCAACTGGGCCGGAGCAGCCGAGGTCATCTCGGTGTTGATCTCTGAGTCCGTAGTGGCGGCGCGGCCCTGTGTGTCGACAGCGGCGACCCGCACGCGATAGGTCCCGTGAGGGACCACGACCGCCGCAGCCATGGGAGAGCTCTTCAGTTCCTCGGGTGTGGCCGTCCACTGCGCCACAAGCTTGCCCGTCGAATCGAACACGCCAGCGGCGGCAGCGGCGAGCGAGACCGATGGGTCAATGGCTTCCGCAAGACCGACCAGCTTTACGGGAGACTTGGTATCGACGCCGCTGGCTGAGTCGTTGCGCGACGTGACCGTCATCGCGCGAAGTCCGAAGCCGCGCTCGACGGCGGCCGTACGGAGCATGTCCCTTGGTTTTGGCGTACCGCCGAGCCCAGGACTGGCAAGCGCCACGCTGGCTCGGGCGCGCAGCGTGACATCGGTCCGGCTTGTCCGAAGTTCCAGGCGTTGGCCGGATCCGCCGCGCTCGGAGGCGTCCGTGGCTAACGTCGCCAGGTAGTACGCCGACGTCTCGCGGGCGACGCGCCCGAGTGCGCTGTCGATGTCGCTCCCCATGAACAGCATCTGACCGCCGGTCACGCCCGCGATGTGTTCGAGTCCCTCCGAGAGTCCGCGCTCAACCGACTCCTCGGGACGGATGACGAAGAACTGTGCTCGTGCGGTCTCAGCGGCAGGGCCGACGCGTTGGAAATCGTCTGGCAGCAACGTGCAGTCCTCCG
Organism: Acidobacteriota bacterium; assembly: GCA_013203475.1. Taxonomy (GTDB): domain Bacteria; phylum Acidobacteriota; class Vicinamibacteria; order Vicinamibacterales; family SCN-69-37; genus SYFT01. The sequence continues at coordinate 14,927 of JABMNV010000113.1, read as the reverse complement.
ACGCTGCTCCCAGTGTCGGCGTGGCTGTAGACGGGCCCACGAGCCCAACCGAAAACAGAACCACTGGGGTTGCGGCGCCACGGTTGGTGATGCTGCCCAGGATCGACGTCACGCTTGTCAGGACGTCTCGTGTGTGGCATCGATGGTCGGAAAGAGAGGAGGCGGCTTTGCCCGGCCCGCGATAGCGCTCACCGCCGCTCGGAACGGCGCACGATCCGATGTGGGGGCCAACGATATTGAGCCCCGCGGAATGGCGAACAGACCAATGCGGTCGCGCGTGTTGAGCGACTGCTCCAAAAGCAGGATCGCATCGCGCAGCAGATTTTCGGTTCCTGGCCGGAGAGACTCTTCGTCGACGACCAGCACATAGTCCCGGCCGGCGTCGGCGACCAGATTGGTCGAGAACGGCGGCGGCAGTAGCCCGGATGCCAAACTGAAACGCACCAGTTCCAGCGACGTGACGACGCGATCCTTGCCACCGACTTTGATCGCAAACTGATCCAGTCTCAGGTCCGTCACCAGTGTGCCGTCGGCGTTCACCGCGACAAAATCTACAGTCTGGGCCTCGGATGGCGCCGCCTGCACACCGAGGGCGGCCACAAGACTCAGTGCGCCAAACAGGACGACGGAGCGGAGCGAGTCAGAGGATGTCATGGTGACCTCGAAATGTTTGCCGCCAGTATAGACCGGTCATGGCCGCCTCGGCCCTGCGCGATCTTTCTCGACATCCCCACGAGTCGTATGTGACACACGAGTCGCATGTGACTTGACAAGAACTATGATTTGAGTCTTCAATATTAAAGTTTTGAAGACTCAAAATATTAAATCGCATCGCGTTGCCTTCCTCGCGCCCCTGGTTCTGGGCGTTTTTCTCGGCCTGCCAGACATCGCGCGGGGCCAGCCCCCCACGCCAGCACCTGAAGCCAGGACACTGCTGTCGGGTTACATGGAGTTCCACTACAACAAGCCCGAGTTCGTGGACGGCGAGCTGGACTTTCACCGGTTCGTCCTCCTCGTCACACATCGATACAGTGACCGCATCCGGTTTGTCGGGGAGTTGGAAGTAGCACATGCGTTTGTTGAAGGGCTCGAAGAGGCTGGCGAGCTCGAACTCGAGCAGGCGTACCTCGACTTTCTGTTCTCGCGCGGCTTGAACATCAGGGCCGGCTTGATGTTGATGCCGGTGGGCATCATCAACGAACGGCACGAACCTCCCGTGTTCTACGGTGTTGAGCGGCCCCTGGTCGACACCGCGCTCATTCCGACGACGTGGTTCGAGATCGGTGTGGGCGTCCATGGAGAGGTGGGACGTGGTTGGCGGTACCGGGCGTTCTTGACCGCCCCCCTTGACGCAGAACGCTTCACCGCAGAAGACGGTCTCCGCGATGGTCGGCAGAAGGGGAGCCGCACGAACGCCGGCCGCCTGGCTGCGACTGCTCGTCTCGAATATGTCGGCACTCCGGGTCTGACAACCGGTGTCAGTGTGTGGACTGGCCGTTCGGGTTTCCAGTTTCGGCCGCGTTTCGACGTGCCGGTCCATCTCATCGAGGCTGATGCTCGCTACTCCTTCGATCGCCTCGAGCTTCGCGCGGAAGCCGTTCAGGTCTCGGTCGGCAATACACCTGACCTCAATGATGCCGTCGGGCGCACGATTGGCATCGATCCGAACGTGGCAAAGACCATGCGCGGCGGCTACCTTGAGGCGGGATATCGCGTCGTCTCTGGTGCGCGTTTCGGTGACATCGGTGCGTTTGTGCGCTACGAGAGCGTGGATACCCAACACCGAATGGCGGACGGCTACCTGCCTCTCAGGGAATTTGATCGAACCGCCTGGGTGGTGGGCGCCACCTACTGGCCTGATGCCGACATCGCCCTCAAGTTCGACTACACGATGCTGCGCAACCGGAGTGTGTCAATCGTCGCGCCCAACTCGTTCAACCTTGGTCTGGGATGGTGGTTCTAATGAGACGTTCGTTCTGGCTCGTCTGCGTATCTGTCGTCGTCAGCGCTCTTGGAACGGCGCCACCTGGAGGGCTGGCGGCACAACAGGGCACCGAATCGAAGGCCGAACCGGTCGTGAGAATCCGTGCGGAACGATTCACGTTCACGCCGTCGGAAGTTCGAACGACCGTGGGCACTCGCCTGGACATTGAACTGAAGAGCGACGACACGGTGCACGGATTCCGTATTATCGGCACAGACGTGAACGTCGAAGTGCCCAAGCGCGGCAAGGGGAGCGTGCGGGTCGTCTTCACGCCGACCACACCGGGCCGCTATACCTTTGAGTGTTCTCACACCTGCGGCGCGGGGCACTCCTTCATGCGTGGCGTCATCATCGTCGAGGCCAAATGAGACAGATGGTAGCGATTCATCGGTTTCGAGTGGCAGTCGGCGTCTGTGCCCTGATCTTCACGACGGCCTTGTTCACGTCAATCACCGCCACACAGCGGGTGGCGCCACCTGGGGATCCTCTGCCGGGTTTGACCGTAGCCGAGTTCGAGGCCTTCCGTCTGGGCCTCGATGACTTTTTGGAGGTGGAATCCGCTGAGGAAGGACTCGGTCCGGCGTTTAACGGCCCCAGTTGTGCCGCCTGCCACAACGTCCCCGCGATCGGAGGAATGTCGCCAATTGCCGAGGTGCGCGCTGCCAAGCGCGGGCCGGCAGGAGAGTTCGTCGCGCTCGACTCGTCCGGCGAGACATTGTTCCACCTATTCTCCATTCCCAATCACGGTTGCCAGCCCGTGATTCCCGATGACGCGACCGTGATCGCCCGTCGCATTCCCATTCCGCTCTTCGGTGCCGGTTTGGTGGAGGCAATCCCTGACGAAACGATCCTCGCACTTGAGGACCCGTTTGATCGCAATCGTGATGGCGTCAGTGGCCGCGCGGCCATTGTGCGCGATCTCGGCACAGGAGCAACGCGCGTTGGCCGGTTCGGCTGGAAGGCTCAACATGCGACGCTCCTGACGTTTGGCGCGGATGCCTATCGCAATGAAATGGGGATCACCAATGAGATCTTCCCGCTCGAACTGGCGATCGGTATCTCGAGCGCACAGATGCGGCGATGTGACCCCATTCCAGACCCTGAGGACCGTCGCGATCCTCGAACGCGCCTCCGAGGGATCGACAATTTCGAGAGTTTTATGCGTTTGCTCGCGCCCGTGGCGAAGCTGGCAGGCAGCACCAACATCGCCGATGTTGCGGCTGGCGAGGTCGCGTTCCACGCGGCCGGTTGCGCCGTGTGCCACGTGCCAGTCCTGATGACCGGGCCGAGTGTCAATCCATTGTTTGACCGAAAGCTGGTGCCGTTGTTCTCGGATCTGCTGTTGCACGATGTTGGCACCGGTGACGGCATTGTGCAGGCCTCGGCGCAGGCGGGAGAAATTCGTACGCCTGCCTTGTGGGGGCTACGCCTGAGGCGCCCCTTCCTGCATGATGGCTCGGCTGCGACCATCGATGAGGCGGTCCGCCGGCATGCGGGGGAGGCGCTGTTGGCCAGACGCGGGGTGGAACGGATGACGCCTCAGGCATACCGGCAGCTCCTGGCGTTTCTCAAGAGTCTCTAGATGACTATTCGTGGATGTCGTAGACCAGCATCGTGTCCTGATTGCGCACATAGAGGCGCCCGTTACTGACCACCGGGTGCGCCCAACTTGAGAGCCCCTTGTCGGGAATCTCGAAACGCCCTTTCTCCCGATAGCCCGAGGGTGTGGCTTCCACCAGACCGACGAGGTTGGTTTCGCTTTGGACATAGAGGTGGCCATCGGCGAAGCTCACCGAGCCCTTGCCGACACTGCGGTGTCGCCACATCACGCGGCCGGTCGCAAAGTCGAGGCACGTCAGAATTGAATCGTTGAATCCGTACAGATACCCGTCGACCAGGACCACGCCGCCGTGATGGTTCTTCATGCTGAGTGTGAAGTACCGCTCAGTGGCCGCCACCTCGCCGTTTCGTACGGTCAGATCCAGCAAGCCCCCACCAGTGCCGTACCCTGACGTGAAGAACACGGTGTTGTCAGAGAAGACGGGCGTCGCGACGTTGGCGGTTCGGTTCGCGGCCTTGGAATATCGGAACATCAGCTTCCCGTCTGACGCACGCACACCGACACCGGCCGAGGCGGTCAATGTCAGGTACGTCCGCACACCGTGCACGTCTGCGGCCACGACCGACGAATACCCCGCTGAGTCGCTCAGTGCCGTCGCGGCCCACACCGTCTCGCCCGTCATTTTGTCGAGCTTCACCATGCCGGCATTCCGTCCGCCAGGGGACACGACCAGATGCGCACCATCAATCAGCGGCGACTCGCTCACCAGCCACCGCAGCTGAGAACCCCCGAAATCGCTGAGGATGTTGCGCTGCCACACAGCAGTGCCATCGGTCTTGAGGCATGCCAGGTCACCGTTCTCGGTCAACGCATACACCCGGTCCTCGTCGACGGTCGGTGTGCTGCGCGGTCCGGGGCCCTGATCATTACTGACCGATGCACCCAGTGCCTTCGACCACACTTCCTTGCCATCCGCACGATGGAGTGCGATGACCACACTTCGGCGGTCGCGAGTGCCTTGCACAAAGACGAGGTCGCCAGCGACGGCCATGGAGCCGAACCCCGATCCCAGTCCTTTGGCGGTCCAGACGACGGCCGGTCCGGTTGCGGGCCACTCCTTCAGGAGTCCTGTCGCAGTCGAAATGCGCGTGCGGTCTGGCCCTTGCCACTGCGGCCAGTCAGAGGAGGTTTGTGTCGGCCAAACGCCGAGGAGCGCGAGAATGGCGAGCGCTGGTAGCGTTGTGGGCATCTTCTCTTCTGACCTTTGTCCTGTCCACCACGGTGGGTGGGGTGGGTGTGTGGTGCCGATGACGTAACACGAAGTCCGTGGCCTCAGCGCAGGGTTAAGACTCCCAGCAACGGCCGATGATCCGACGCCATCTTTTCGTCAATGACCCGCACCTCACTGACGGCCCAGGCGGTGCGCGGTGCCATGAAAATGAAATCGATTTCCTTGACGGGATCAGTCGACGAGAAGGTCAGTCTGTTGTCTCTTGGCTTGACGGCTTCCGCGGCCCGGTCTACAAACAGCCCGAGTGTGCGTGAGCCCGCTTCGTCGTTGAAGTCGCCGAGCAGCACGTAGGGCTGGCCCAGTGCATCGAGAAATGTCGCCACTTCTTGCGCCTGCGCAAACCGGAACCCGTCGTCGGCGACCCAGTCGAAGTGGACGTTCACGATGGTGAGCGGCCCCCCGTCTGGCAGACGCACATCCACGGCGAGCGCGACGCGAGGCTCATTGCCCTCGGGCAGGGTGATCTCCCGCGATCCGGTAATGGGGAAGCGCGTCAGCACGGCCATGCCGTAGGCACCGCCCTGAAAATCCATGAATTTGCCGAACGCGTGATTGAGTCCCAACGCCTCGCCCAACACGCGGGCTTCATCCACGGTGCCGCTGCGCTCGGCGAGGCGGTCCACTTCCTGTAATCCAACGATGTCCGGAGCCAATGCTCGCAACACCCCAGCGGTGCGCTCGAGGTTCACGACATCGTCGTTTCCACGGCCATGCTTGATGTTGTAGCTGACGATCCGAATGTCGGTGGCCATGCCCATGCCGGTCAGGGCCAGAGGCGCGATGAGCAGGAGGGCGATGCTGGTGAGAGTGGCTTTTCGCATGGCTGAGTGTTTTCCTAACGCGCGGGCCCAAACGACCGTTCGTGTCGCTCGCCGTCGCGGTACTCGGTGGACGCAGTGTAGAAACCGGATGTTGTCAGTGTGATGGTCACCCGTCCCGCGCCTGGGTTTTCCCAAAACCATCCGTGAATGCCGGGTGTGGGTGCCACAAACACACCCTGTGCAGAGGCGGCGTCACCCTTGCCGTAGCTTTCGGAATAGCGGGGCGGTGCCCCGTCCGGTTCTCCGTGAAAATCGAAGGCGACTTTCGATGACGCGGTCCAGGCGTAGACCAGGCTACTGCCTTGTTCGAGTCGGTATTTGTATTCGACGCCTTCGTACGGACGCAACTCCACGGTGAACGTATCCTGCACCAGTGGGCCGACTTGATCGGGGGTCGCACCTGCCAGCGTCGGGTCAATGTCGACAGACAGCGAGTCGCCCTCACTCGTTCCCGCCAGGGCTGTCAGACCCAACGCGTTGCCGGTGCCGAGTGGGTCGATGCCGTATTCGGCTGGCAGCACCGCAGTCACGAGAACCGCCAGCGCGACGGCCAGGGCCAGTCCGGTGGCTGCAAGGATGCGCCGCGTCGAAGCCGCCGGTGGCGTCTGCGTCATCTGTTCACCACGTATCCGACAAGTTGATATCCCATCAGGATAAAGCCCCCGGCCATCAGCATGGTATTCGTGCCGAAGGCGTTGTGCAGGAACCCGGGCCGCCTGCGCCAGACGGTGAGAGCGATCAGCACACCCATCAGAGCAAGACCCTGACCGATTTCCACTCCCACATTAAATGACACCAGATTCACCAGCAGCCCCTGCTGAGGCAGGGCCAGTTCCTGAAGTTTTGTCGCGAGGCCAAATCCATGAAACAGCCCGAACACGACGACCGCCAGCCGCGCGTCTGGTCGATATCCGAACACCCGATCGAAGCCGCCGATGTTCTCGAAGCCTTTGTACACCGCCGAGAGGCCGATGACGGCATCAATCACATACGCGTTAGCTGGGACATTGGCGAGCACGCCCAGCAGCAACGTGACGCTATGACCGAGTGTGAACAGACTGACGTATTTGACGACGTCGGTCGTGCGATACAAGAAGAAGATGACACCGACCAGGAAGAGCAGATGGTCGTATCCCGTGACCATGTGCTTGGCGCCCAGGTACATGAATGGCGCGGGTACCGCTCCAGTGACACTGCGCACGAACGCAGCATCGCGATGTGAGACGCCGTGCGCGACCAGGCATTCTGGCCAGAACGCGACGATTCCCAGGAGTACCGCCGTGCCGATCAAGACGTGCGTCCGGCGGCTGGTCACCAACTATTTTGGCGCGTTAAGGCGGATGACCTTGGCGAAATTGTCGGGCACTTCGTCGTGGTCTATCGTGACTGAAATCGCTTCGTCCTTCTGAATGTTGGCAACCGCCAGCGTGACCTCGATGTCGTTTCGAAGGATCTTGGTGTCTTCGTCGATTTCAAAGACCTTGGCCTCGACCGTTTTGGTATCGGGATCAACGACGTTGACTCGGATCGTGGTCTTTTCGAGAGAGAGCACGGTGCCTTTGTGCGTGACCAGATGCGCCGACAGCGCGACGCTCGCGACTGCGATCACACACGCGGAACAGATGACTGCGAACGGGACCTTCATACGTATCTCCTGCTGTCTGTCTATGTTTTAGGACGCGCGATCACGGCCGCCGCGCCTTCTTTGGTCAGTGGCGAGGCACCTGCCTGGAATCCGTTCTGCTGCAGCACGTAGGCCAGCAGGTTCAATGCCTCTTCGTCGTTCACAACCGCCGAACCGTCGTTGGGCATCGTCATCACGATGAGCGTCACCAATTCGTCGAGGGCGCGACCTTCCCATTTCTTGAAGAACGGCTCGTCGCCCAAGGGCAGGTCGTTGGCCTGCTTCTTCAGGGCGACCTTGAACGCGTGGCATTGGGCGCAGACTGCATCAAACTGCGCCTTGGCGCCGTCGGCCTGCGCCCTGGTGTAGATGCCGTCATTGGTGGTCTGCTGATCCATCGGACCTGCCGATCCGATGACCGCACCGGTCCATGCCGTCAGCGCCCACACCGTGAGCGTGCACCACGTGCGCCTCCCCATGACGAGGGCGCTGGTCGTTCTCGTTGCCAAAACGCCTATCTCCAGCTGAACCCGTGTTTGCTCAGCGGGAGCGAGCGCACCCGCGTGCCTGTCGCCGTGTAGAGCGCGTTGGTGATGGCCGGTAGAATCGGAGGCAGCGACGGCTCACCAAGACCGGTGGGGTCGTTGTCCGACAGCAGCCAGTGGACTTCAATTTCCGGCGGCGCCTGGCGCAGGCGCAACACCGGATACGTGTCGAAGTTCTTCTGTGCGATCTGGCCGCCCTGAACGTCAATTTCCTGCATCAACTGGCTCATGCCGTCGATGACACCGCTGTGCACTTGGCTCTCGGCATTGAGCGGATTGATGATCTGTCGTCCGATGTCGCCAGCCACCCACACCTTGTTCACCCGGATGCGCTTGTTCGCATCGACACTCACTTCTGCGACTTCCGCGAAGTAGCCCCGGTGACTGAAGTGGAACGCCACGCCCAGTCCGCTGCCCGCTGGCAACTCTCGGCGGCCCCAGCCCGACTTCTCGGCGACGAGTGTGAGCACGCCGGTCATCCGTTCGGCGTCATACCCGCCGCCAGCCCCCTCGGCGATCTGAGGCCTGGCAAGCAGGTCGAGCCGGAACTGAACCGGATCCTTTCCCGCGGCATGTGCCAGTTCGTCGAGGAACGACTGCATGACAAACGAGATCGCGCAGGCGCCGGGCGCGCGATGGGCACCGGTCGTCACTGTCAGCGGCATCAGCGAGGTGTGCGTCGCGAAGTGAGGAATGAACCGGGCCGGGAATTCGGTGCCACTCAGCGTGGACGACCCTGCCGACCGGAGGCTTGCCGGTTGACCGTTCCTGCCCTCGACAGGAGGTGCGCCCGCCACATTGAACGAGATGAAGTGATTCCGCCACCCGGAAATCTGGCCACCCGCGTCCAGTCCCGCCTTCAGGAAGTGATAGCCGGCTGGCCGGAAGACGTCGTGCTGCATCTCGTCTTCACGCGACCATCGCAACTGCACGGGGACGCCCACCTCCTTGGCGATGAGCGCCGTTTCGACGACGTAGTCGTTGTAGAGACGCCGGCCGAAGCTGCCGCCCATACGGGGCAAATGAACCGTGATGTCGTCTGGCGTGATGCCCAACGCCGTGGCGATGGTGTTGACGACGCCACCGGGTTGCTGCGTGCCCGCCCACATTTCAAGTTTGCCGTCCTTGAACGAAGCCGTCGCGTTGGGTGGTTCCATCGGCGCGTGCGTCAGGAAGGGGTAGGCGTACGCCGCTTCCACCATCTTTGCCGCTCCGGCGATGGCCGTGTCCGCATCGCCATCCTGGCGCGACGTCCCGTGCGGCGTCTCCGTCGCGAGTTCGGCGGCGCGCGTGGCAAAATCAGCCGACGAATCACTCGTCGCAGAGCCGTTGTCCCACGTGACCTTCAACTGTGTGCGCGCCGACTCGGCGTACCACCAACTGTTGGCCAGGATGGCCACGCCACTCATGGACCCGCCGCCGACGCCGTCCGCAATGATGAACGCATGCGTGATGCCCGGCAGCGCCTTGATGGCATCGAGATTCGCGCTCAGGGCCTTGCCGCCATACACGGGGCACCGCTGGTAGACCGCGTACAACAGGCCCGGCACTTTGATGTCGCTGCCAAACAGTGGCTGACCGGTGACGATCTTGTGGTTATCGACGCCTGGGACCGGCTGGCCGATGATGCGGTAGTCCTTCGAGTCTTTCAGCACCAGCGTGTCCTGATCCGGCGGCGCAAGCCTTGCGGCCGCCGACGCGAATTCGCCATAACCAGCGGACCTGCCGGAGCCGGCATGCACCAGTCGACCCGGAGTCGTCGTGATCTCTGACGCGGGAACGGTCCAACTCTGGGCCGCCGCTGCGACGAGCATGTGGCGGGCCGCCGCGCCGATACGACGCATCGGTTCCCAATTCGATGGCGTGGCAAAGCTGCCGCCGGCGCTCTGCGATCCGTACGTGGCAGCATCGAGATCGGCCTGGACGATGCGCACGTCCTTCCAGTCGGCGTCGAGTTCCTCCGCAATGAGCATCGGCAGCATCTGCTTGACGCCCTGGCCAATTTCCGGATTCTTCGCCGTGATGGTGACGATTCCGTTCGCGTCGATGGAGACAAACGCGTTCGGACTCAGGGGCGGCGCGCTGCCACGCCCTCGGCCCTGGGCCAGAAGATCCAGCGGTTCGAGATAGCTGGCGAGCATGAACCCGCCGCCGGCGATTGCTGTGACTCGCAGAAAACTGCGGCGATCAAGGCTGAGGTTCATTTCGCCTCCTTGGACTGTTTCATCGTTGGCGTACTGGCTGCCGCGACTCGTACGGCTTCGTGAATACCCTCGCGGATGCGCAGATAGGTGCCGCAGCGGCAGAGGTTGGTGTTCATCGCCGCGTCAATGTCTGCGTCTGTGGGGGCGGGCCGCACCGCAAGCAGTGCAGAGGCCGCCATGATCTGGCCAGCCTGACAGTACCCACACTCGGGCACGTCCAGCTTTTCCCACGCCTGCTGCACTGGATGCGTGCCGTCAGCCGACAGGCCTTCGATCGTGACGACCGCGGCGCCCGAGACGTTCGACAGTGGGGTCTGGCAGGCGCGGACCGCGCGACCGCGCAGGTGCACCGTGCAGGCGCCGCACTGTCCGATGCCGCAACCATATTTGGTGCCGGTGAAGTTCAGAACGTCCCGCAGGACCCACAACAGGGGCATTTCGGCGGGCGCGTCCACAGTGGTGGCCTTCCCGTTGAGCGTGAATGTGACTGGCATGGCGCAAGTATAGGGGAATGGACGGGACTTGTGGAGAGGTAACGTTCCGGGGGAGGGCGGCGTAACTGGCAAGAGACCGAGGGATTCGGTAGCCCCAATGCGCCAGAAAGAGAGTGCCGGACTCCTGATGTTTCGCCGCGGCGTTGCCGCGCAGCCCGAGGTGCTGCTGGCGCACCCAGGTGGTCCTTATTGGAAGGGCCGACATGCCGGAGCATGGTCTATTCCCAAAGGAGGGGTGGATCGCGGAGAGACGCCGCTTGAGGCGGCCCTGCGCGAGTTCCGCGAAGAAACCGGATTTGAGCCGTCCCCGCCGTACCTCCCGCTGGGCGCCGTTGTGCAACGCAGTGGAAAAGTGGTGCACGCCTGGGCGTTTGAGGGTGACTGCGACCCAGCCGCGTCTCGCAGCAATACGACTTCCACCGAGTGGCCACCGCGATCGGGACGCATCATCGAGATTCCCGAGGTCGATGAGGTGCGCTTTTTCTCGATTGAAGATGCCCGGAAGGCGATCAATACCCGGCAGTCCGCGCTGCTCGACAGACTGCTGCAGGAGCGGTTGGGCTAACGGACCGTGATGCTAACCGACGTGGATGCGCGGTCGGGCTTCCGGATCGGCTTCGGCCTTCCGGAGCACCTCGCGGCACACGGGCGCGGTGTCGCCTTCTCCAAATGCGAGGAACCTGAGCAGGTACGTGATCGGATTGCCCTCGGTCCAGCCAAAATATGCGTGAGGAATGGCGCCGGTGCGGTCGCGCAGGTCCAGCAGCAAGCCGGCAATGGCGTTGGGAATGGCCGGGCTGGTGCAGCGCAGGACATAAAACCCTCCGATGTCGGCGCCGGTGACGCTGAGCCGATTCGCGAACTCCGAGGCATCGCCCAGCTGCACTTCCAGAAACAGGATCAAGGCATCTGAGGGCAGGTGATGGGACCGCAGGGCCTCATCGAGTTTGTGCGCGTACTCGTCACGGTCGCCAGCATTGGGACGATTGGCAATGATGCGCAGAGACTGTCGACGAGCCGCCTCGGTGACCAGTTGTTCCGCCAGTGCGTCGTATTCGATGCCGTCGATGCGCAACTCCGTGGACCGCATCACACGCGAGACCAGCGACGCGCCGATGATGGCGACGATAAACCACGTGGCAATCTGGATGCCTTCCGGGCGCTCGACGATATTGACCGTCGTCGTGTAGGCGAACACGAGAGCGATCGGGACGTAGATGCGCCGCCGCTCCGGATAGGCGATTGCCACGGCCAGCGCCGCCGAAGTCATCAGCATCAACACGCCCGTCGCGTAGGCGCCGCCCTGGGCTGTGACGTCTGCATCAAAGAAGATCGTGACGACACCGGCGATGCCCGTGATGATCAGGACCAGTGGGCGAGTGGCGCGGGCCCAGTCTGGGGCCATGCCGTATCGCGGCAAGTACTGGGGCACCAGGTTCAACAGCCCCGCCAGCGCCGACGCTCCGGCGAACCAGAGCGTGGAAATCGTGGCGAGGTCGTAGATGGTCCCAAACACGTCGCCGAGGTCGCGGTGCGCCAAGAACGCCAACGCACGCCCGTCGGCCGCCCCGCCGGTGTTCATCGCCTCAGCCGGAACCATGGCCGTCACAATGATCGAACTGCTCACCAGCAGCACGCTCATGATCAGGGCCGCCGTCGTGAGCATGGTGCCCGTACGTGAGACGCGCGAGGCGAGTTCTTCGGCCGGTGTGTCGCCGTCGCCCCGGACGAGTGGCATGACCGCGACGCCGGTTTCGAAGCCGGAGAGCCCCAACGCAAGTCTCGGAAACAGGAGCGCGGCGGCCAGGACCATCTTCAACGGGTCGGGATGCGCTTCGAAAAGCGCGACCCGCCAGTCCAACAGGAGATTGGGATGCTGGATGAGCTGCCACCCCTCGTAGACCACGACGATGACATTGACCGTGAGATAGACGGCCACGAGGGCGACGGCCACCAGGATGGCTTCCTTGAACCCTCGCATGAAGACGGCGCCCAGTGCGGCGAGCAGGACCAGGGTCAATCCCACCGGGTGATCCACCCAGTGCGGCACGTAGGGGTTTTCGATAATGTGGGCGGTCGCGTCGGCGGCCGAGAGTGTGATGGTGATGATGAAACTGGTCGCCGCAAATCCCAGCAGGACCAGGACCACTCCCTTGCCACGCCAGCGGGGCAGGAGTTCCTCCAACACCGACAGGCTGCCTTGCCCGCGCGGGCTGAGTGCGGCGATCCGACGGTAGACCGGCAGCGCACCAAACAGCGTCAGCAGCACCAGGACCACGGTGGCGACAGGGGCCATCGTGCCAGCCGCAAAAAACGCAATCGAGGGTTGATACCCGAGTGTGGAGAAGTAATCGACGCCGGTCAGGCACATGACCTGCCACCACGGAGCGGAGTGGGGTTTGGCCTTTTTCCCCTGACTCTCAGTCAACTCCTTGAGAAACCAGTGTTTCAGGCCCCTGGCAGGCGGAGAAGGCGCAGTCACTACCCGCGAGATTACCACGCGCTGCTGGGAGCGTCTACGCCTGGGAGCCACCTACGTCCTGGGAGGCACCGTCCAGAAGTAAATGACTCGACCGTCCACTTCCCTGGTCTCTTCGGCCACCCACTCGCCCATGTCGAAGTTGTGCGACACGATGCGGGTGCCTGGCTTGAGCTGGCTCAGAAGTTTGGGCAGCAACTTCACGTTCAGCGATGGCAACAGATAGAGCGTGACGACCGTGGCCTCGCTGAAATCGGTGCTGTCAGCAAAGATGTCCGTGTTCATGAATCTCACGCGATCACTCACACCGGCCTCGGCGGCGTTGGCATTGGATTCCTCAATGAGTCTGGGATCGATATCGATGCCGACGCCCCGCGCCCCAAACTGTTTCGCCGCGGTGATCACGATGCGACCGTCACCGCAGCCGAGGTCGTAGACCACATCGTTCTTGCCAACCTTGGCGAGCTCGAGCATGGCGTCCACCACGGACTGTGGCGTGGGCACAAAAATCACATCGGGTGATCGCAGCGGCGCCTGAGTCTGGACAGTCCCCTGTGCGGTCGGTGTCGCGTGGGGAGCTCCGATCACCAGCACGGCGACCGCGAGCAAGAAAGATTGACGCATGGTGAAAAAGTCTCCTGCGGTCATTATAGGGCCGCCGGAGGACTGTCAGACGGGCGAGCGTTCGACAATGATCAGTGTTGCGTCATCCTGTGCCTGGCCGTCGGTCCAGGCGATGACGGCCGCGGTCAAGGTGTCGGCGAGCGTCTCGGTGGACCCGACGGGCGCGTCGGCGGCGAGCTGGGCCAGTCGGTCTTCTCCGAATTCCTCCTCCGCTGCGGAGTTGGCTTCGGTCATCCCGTTGGTAAAGCAGACGAGTCGATCACCCGGTCCAAACGGAGCCACACCTGTGGTGTAGGTCCAGTCGCTCGAGACCCCAAGCACCAAGCCCGTGGTGGCCAACCGGTCAATCTGCCCACTCGCCCGAACAATGATCGGAGGATTGTGGCCGGCGTTCGCATACGCAATCTGGCCCTCTTCCAAATCGATGACCGTATAGCAGAACGTCACGAATTTTCCCGAGGCAATGTTGCGGCACAGGAGCCGGTTGACCGACCCGCAGACGTCGTGGGGAGCGGCCGTACTCGTGGCAAATGCGCGCACCGCCGCCTGCAGGTTGGACATCAGCAGCGCAGCCGGCAAGCCCTTGCCGACGACGTCGGCAATGGACACCGCCACGCGGGTGTCGCTGAACTTCAGCACGTCGTAGCGATCGCCACCGATCACGGCTGCGGGCGTTCACCGCGCCGCAATCTGGCCCCCCTGCAACGTCGGCATCGCGCTGGGGAGCAGGGCTCGCTGAATCTGTCTGGCCTCTTCAAAATCACGCGAGAAGCGCGAATCGCGCCGGCGCGCGGCCTGACCCTCGGCAACTTCGCGCGACACCACTTCAATCAACGTCGTATCGTCCCAGGGTTTCTGCACAAAACTGCGCGCACCCCGTCGCATCGCCTCGACGGCCGTGTCAATTGAGCCCCACCCGGTCATCACGACGACCGGGAGCCCGGGGTCTTTGGCGCGGACCCGGTCGAGCAGGTCCAGGCCCTCCCGACCGGACGTGGTATCCCGCGTGTAGTTGAGGTCCATCAAGAGGAGGTCGTACGTCTGGGTGGACATGCGGTCCATGACATCGCCGACGGAACTGACCAAATCGGTCTCGTATCCGGAATCCAGCAGCAGGAAACGCACGGCTTGGAGGATGTCGAGTTGGTCGTCTGCGACGAGGATTCTGGCGGTGCTCACGGGGGTCATCTCTTCAAGGCTCGTGCCAGGCCAGAAGTTGGCACGGCTTTTCCTTCTACTGGGGAGAAAGAGGCGTGCTCCGGGCCAGACGGGGGCATAATCCCAATAGTGGGACGGATGG
>JABMNV010000112.1 GCA_013203475.1 Acidobacteriota bacterium | reverse complement strand
GGCACGACCGTCTCGCGAAACGCCTTCCAGAACGTGTCAACCTCCCAGACCAGCTCCGGCGTCTGCTCAAACACCTGCTCGGGCGCCATTCGCTCGTGACTGGCCACCGTGATCGTAGGAGTCGCACTCGACGTCGCACGTGCCGCCTGACCAAGACGGCGATCGAGTTCGCCCTTCACCCAGGTGTCGAACTCGGGTGTGGCGTCTTCGAAGTAGGTGTCGACAGAAAACGATTCGAGATCCTTACCCTCCAACTCATCGAGCAGATCCTCGAGTTCCTTCACGGCCAGCGCCGCCTGCGCGGCGGTCGTCCGCCCTCCCAACGCCTTGCGAACCAATTCCTTCGCATCGTCGAGTGTGGGCTCTCCGAGACCCATGGCCCAGAGGTACGGCGCGCGACGCGCCAGGTATTCCGCCGCTGCCTCCTCGCCCGCCGCGTCCGCTCCGGTGACCACCACGGCGGAGTTGGCGTGATACGCGTCAGGCACCATCTCGATTCGGCCCACGCCTGGCGCCGAGGTCGGCTCCCGCAGTTTGCCGATAGCCACCAAGTCCTGCACCAGGCGATTATTGCGGCCGACAAGCACCAGTGGCCGGCTCTCGGCCTCTGGCTTGGCCAGTTCCGTGTCAAAACCCAGGAGCGGCAAACTCAGCCCGGTCGACTCCAGGCCAAGTCTCGCCGCCACATGCGCGATGCCGATGGACGGGTAGTCGCCCGGCTGCGTTGTTTTAGCCGGGAACACGATCATCATGTCGGAATCATCCGACACCCCATCACTGTCATCGTCTTCCATGAGTCCGACTCCCGCCGTGAAGAGTTCCGAGAGATCGAACGTCCGTCCAGTGGCGCCGCGCCCACCTCGTCCGGCCGGGGCCGCCCCGCTTCCACCGGCCCGAGCTCCAGCCCCGCCTCCTGCGGCACGGCCGCCTGGCGTGTCGCCCTGTCCCTGAAAGCGCGTGGGCTCCTGACGAGGAGGATTGAGATACCACGATGGCAGGCCCACGCGCGGGACCGAGACGTCGAAGACGTCGCGGGTATCGGTCACGCGGTAGACCACCTCGGCAACACTCGCATAGTTGAGCGTGTCGGTGTCTCGGCCATGGCGATGTCCATCCGCGATGGTGGTGAGTCGATCACGCACACGTATCGCCCGTCCCGCCGGCACCGAAACCGTGACGGTGGCGCGAACCATCTCGCGCAGGTCCTTCTGGTACAGGAACTCGTCGAACGACAGCGATGACACGGACACACCGTCGCCCTGCAACACCGCCTCGGCATCGTCAGTGACACGCGTGAACGTGTCACCTTCTTGCCGCCCGATCATGTTCCAGAGGTACGGACTGCGGGCGGCGAACGCTTCTCCGGCCGCCTGTGTTCCGTCTGCATCGCGACCCGCGATCGCGATCACGCCGGCCGTGAATGTGGCGATGCCCTGCCCCGGCTCCAGTTCAGAGAGACGCGTGACCACCGACGGCGGCAGATGCGGGTTGTTCGCACCAATGACGATCATGGGCACGGCGGCCGAGGGCGCGCTGACCTCCGAGGCCTTGAACACAAGAGGCAGACTCAGGCCTGACGATTCCAGGCCCAACCTCGCACCCACGGCGACGGCTGCGGCCACGTCGCCAGGCGCGGGCAGGTCCGGCAATACGATGCGAACGGACACGAAATCCACCTGATCGTCGCCGTTTCGATCCTGCAGAAGCAGCCCGGGTTCAAACACGGTCGCCAGACCCACGGCCGGCACCTCGGCCCGACGAAGCGGTGGCGAAGAAAAGCTCGACACCACACCGGGCGCAAGTGTCACGCCCAGCAAGGCTCCGATAGGAATAGCAATGAATTGAATCAGTCTGGAATTCACGAAGCGATTATGCCCCGTCGCGATTGGCGGCCGCAGTAGAATCTGCGGCACATGTCCCGTCGAGCTGCATCCTCCCGCTTCGTCAATATTGCCGACCTGCGTCTGGGCGCCAAGCGGCGCTTGCCGCGCGTGGCGTTCGACTACATCGATGGCGGCGCAGACGGAGAGGTGACGCTACGCGAGAACAGCCGCGCGTTTGACGACATCGCATTCCGCCCTCGGTCAGCGGTTGCCACGCGCACGTGCGACCTCACAACCACCGTGCTCGGCACAAAGATCAGCCTGCCCTTCATGTTGGCGCCGGTGGGCAGCAGCCGGGTGTTCTTTCCGCGCGGCGAGGAAGTGGCCGCCCGCGCAGCCGGCGAGGCCGGCACGGGCTACATCCTCTCCACGCTCTCGGGTTGCGCTGTGGCGGACGTCACGAGCGCGACGACAGGTCCCGTGTGGTATCAGCTGTATCTGGTCGGCGGGCACGACGTCGCACTCAAGGCCATCGACCGCGCCAGACAGGCCGGTTGCTCCGCACTGGTCGTGACCATCGACACCCCTGTGGCAGGACTGCGCGAGCGTGATCATCGCAACGGCATGAAGAACCTCGCGTCTGGCAAACCTCTGGCGATGCTGCCCCATCTGCTCCAATTCTTCGCACGGCCACGCTGGCTCGCCGCGTACCTGGCCGACGGCGGCCTGATGAATTTCCCCAACATCGTGCTGCCCAGCGGGCCCATGCCGTACGCCGACGTGACCGCCGCGCTGGAGGCGTCCATGGTGTCGTGGGCGGACCTCACCTGGATTCGCGACGCCTGGCGGGGCCCGATCGTGGTCAAGGGTGTGCACACCGCAGACGATGCGCGGCGCGCGATGGATGCGGGGGCGGATGCGGTGGTGGTCTCCAATCACGGCGGGCGGCAACTCGACGGAGTGGCGGCGACGATTCAGGTGCTGCCCGAAGTGGTGGCTGCCGTGGACGGTCGGGTGGACGTGCTGCTCGATGGCGGCATCCGCCGCGGTGGTGATGTGGTGAAGGCCCTGTGCCTCGGAGCCCGCGCCGTCCTCATCGGACGCGCCTACGCGTACGGGCTGGGTGCCGCGGGCGGCGACGGCGTCACGCGTGCGATCGACATTCTCAGAACCGACATCGTGCGTACGCTGCAGTTGCTCGGCACCGGTGCCACGGCTGACCTCGATGAGTCGTTCGTCCGTCGGTCCGGCCCCACCGGATAGAATCAGTCACCGTGGATCTGCTGACTCGTCTTCGTGCGCTCGAAGCCATCTCCCGCACCCTCGATCCGCCCCGGGCAGAACGTGAGGCACTCCTGGGCGCCGCCGCCGAGTATGGGAACGCCTTTGTTGATCAAATCGAGAACCTGCCGGTCTACGTGTCCAACCAGGGCACGGGTGAAGGTCTGTACGACTCCCCCATCGGCGACACCCCGGTGCCCATCGCCGAACTGCTGGCGCTGATCAAAACGAACGTCGATACGCCAGGCATCAATCCGGCCTCCGGCGGCCATCTCGGCTACATCCCTGGCGGCGGCATTACCCAGAGCGCCGTCGCTGACTACCTGGCCGCAATCACGAATCGCTACGCCGGCGTGTTCTTCGCGTCGCCGGGCGCGGTGCGGATGGAGAACATGCTTCTGGACTGGATGGCCGGCATGGTGGGCTACCCGGCCGGCACCGTCGGCAACCTGACCTCTGGCGGCAGCATCGCCAATCTCATCGGCATCGTCACGGCCCGCGACGCGCGCGGGGTGACGGCGCGCGACATTCCACGAGCTGTGGTCTACGCCACCACCCATGCCCACCATTCACTGGACAAGGCGCTGCGCATCGCCGGCCTCAGAGAGTGCCCGCTGCGCCACGTGCCGATGGATGCCCGCTACCGCATGGACGCGGACGCGCTTCATGCGATGGTCGCGGCAGACCAGAAGGCCGGGCTGCGTCCGTGGTTGGTCATCGCCTCGGCGGGCACGACCGACGTGGGCGCCATTGATCCGCTCAGCGCGATTGCCGACGTCGCTCAGCGGCATGGCCTGTGGTTCCACTGTGATGGCGCGTACGGCGCGTTCTTCGCCCTCCTGCCTGACATCCGGGCGCGCCTGTCCGGCATGGAACGCTCCGACTCGATCATCATGGACCCGCACAAGGGCCTGTTCCTGCCCTACGGCAGCGGCGCGGTGCTGATCAAAGACAAGCAGGCGATGGTCGACGCGCATTACTACGTCGCGAACTACATGCAGGACACGTTGCACGCGCGCGACGAAGCGTCGCCGGCGGACCTGTCACCGGAGCTGACCAAACACTTCCGGGGCCTGCGGCTCTGGTTGCCCCTCAAGCTCCTCGGCGTGGCACCGTTCAGGGCCGCGCTTGAAGAGAAGCTGCTGCTGGCGCAATATTTCCACGACGCGATTCAGCAGATCCCCGGCTTCGAGGTCGGCCCCACGCCTGATTTGTCGGTCGTCACGTTCCGCTACGTGCCCACACGCGGGGACGCTGACGCCTTCAACGCACAGCTGGTGCAGGCGATTCACAACGACGGCCGCGTCTTTCTTTCATCGTCGCAAATCGACGGCCGATTCACGATTCGCCTGGCCGTACTGGCGTTCCGCACACACCTCGCCCAAGTCGACCTCACTCTGGACATGCTCCGCGACCACGTGGCGCGGCTCGAAGGACGCACGTAACCTGGAAGCACTCTGGTACCGAAGGCACACGCAGATGGCTCGATCCCTGACGGCCCGCGCGCTCTCGCTCTCGATCGTCCTGGTGTCCGGCGTGAGCACCCATGGGCCGTTCACCCCACACGTGCCACCGCAGGCACCACCGCGGGTCCCCCCCGTCGGCGTGTTTCTCGACGCGGGCGGCAGCGACGAAGCCGCCGCAACCAGGGCGCTGGCGATCATCACGCCGGCCTGGAAAGACGGGTATGCCGCGATGTTCATCGACATGGCGCGCCTTCTTCCGCCCAGACGCCGCGGCGATCAACTCCTGGTGCATCCCGTACGGACGCGGCTGCTGACTTTTCTCGGCCAACGGACCGGTCAACGCTTCGGCGACGACCTGGCCGCCTGGCGCGATTGGCTCTGGAATAGACCGTACGACCCCCATCCTGACTACGCGGCATTCAAGGCGGCCGTCTACAGCAGCGTCGATCCGACGATGCGGGAATTCTTCACTGCGGCCAAGAGTGTGATTCGACTCGACGAGGTGGACTGGGGTGGCGTGCCGGTCAACGGCATCCCTCCACTTGATCAACCGCGATCAATTCCAGCGGCCGACGCCTCCTATCTTCGTGACTCACACATCGTGTTCGGTGTGGTGGTGGCCGGCCGCGCGCGCGCCTACCCCAAGCGCATCCTGGCGTGGCACGAGATGGCGCTCGACCAACTCGGCGGCGAAGACCTCACCGTGGTTTACTGCACGTTGTGCGGCACCGTGATTCCGTACAAGAGCGTGGTGGGCGGCACGAAGCGACAGTTCGGCACCAGCGGCCTGCTGTATCGGGCGAACAAGTTGATGTTCGACCGCGAAACGATGAGCCTCTGGTCGACACTGGACGGACGCCCGGTCGTTGGTGCGCTGGCCGGGCAACCACTCACCCTTGAAGCTTTCCCTGTTGTCACCACCACCTGGGGCGAGTGGAAGGAACAGCACCCACAGACCACGGTACTCTCCATCGAGACCGGCTACGACCGCGACTATGGCGAAGGCGTGGCGTATCGCGAATATTTCGACTCGGACCGGTTGATGTTCCGGGTGCCCAGGCCTGACACACGGCTCAAGAACAAAGCTGAGGTGCTCGGGGTGCTCGTGCCGGCCGTCGGCGGTGGTCGCCAGGCAGCGGCGTTCTCGGCGGACTTCCTGGCCCGGACACGAGTGCACCACGAGACCCTTGAGGGACGCACATTCGTGGTGCTGACCAGTCCCAAGGGTGCCAACCGGGTGCACGACGTCGGTGCCGTGACCATTCGCCGCTGGGTCAGCGACACCATTGTGGCAGACGCGGCGGGCCGACGGTGGGTGGTCACGGAGGACGCCCTCATGCCGGAGGCGTCGCGGTCGGCATCAGCCCTCCCCCGCGTCCCTGCTTTTCGCGCGTTCTGGTTCGGCTGGCACGCGCAGTTTCCCGAGACACTGCTCGTCAAATAGCGACGCCCAGCCACCGCGCCAGTCGCGCCACCAGCGCACGCCATCTGCAGCGTGAGGATCAGTGAATCAACCAGCGTGGACGTGCGAAATTCTACCTGAAGTTCACGACATTCGGCCCCCTGACTCCGTATACGATCAGGGGCGTGACTGACGAGACATTTACCGGGGAAGAGCGACGCTGGCTCGCGGTGTGGGACGAAAAGGTGGCGCAAGTGGCCAGTGGCGCCCTCACCGATGAGGAGGTGCGCGAATGGGTCTGGAAAAACAAGGTCCTCAATGCCATCGGCGTCACCATCCAGCGCATCAAGCGAGCGAATCAACCTGGCAAAGATCCGAGGCGCACGGACAACACATGGGTCACCGTGTCGGCTGAACGGGGTGTAGCCAAGAGCGAAACCAGCGAGCTCGCGCTTCACACCCTGGCCTACGTCAGGGATCGACTCAACGAACGCGGCCACGACTACGACGTGGACTGGATGGCGTCTTCGCGGGGGCTCATCGTCATCTCGATCAACGTCAAGTCGCTTCGCGCTTACATGAATCGACCGACAACGTCGGCCCCGCCGACGACGTGATGCGCTGCTACGTTGCGTGCTGATCGTTATTTGATAATCGTCGCGACGTTCACGTTGAACTGACGGAAGTTCGTGTACGTCGCGGTGCCCGTGATCGACTGCGTGGCGGCGATCGAATACCGCTCCTCCATTCGCACGGGCACCCAAAGGTCTTTGAGTTTCTCCTGCGGCGCGTATGTCACCGTGATCTCAACTCGGGCGTCGATGGAATCAACCTCTAACTGCGTGCGCACGACGCGGCCCGTCTTTGGCTCGATCCAGAGCCGCCCTGTGGCCGGCACCTGGTCAACCGTATGAATAAGTCGGGGTGAAACCATTTCGCGAAAGCGCAGAACCACGGTCGGCACACCATCAACCTTCGCTTCGCCGTTCCAACCAAACACGCTGCGTGCCTGCGCGGACTGCCGCACGAACGCCAGCGCCATGGTGGGCACGTTAATCGTTCGCGAGATGGGCCCGACATTGAAGCGCGCCCCCTCGTCAACCACCTTTGTCGCTTGCTCGAGCGCGTCAGACGCCGGATTGAGAAACATCTGATAGAGCCGATCGTCACGGTCGCGTACCGGCCGACCATCAACCTCGAAGACGTCACGAAACGACAGCCAGCCGATGGGGCCGCCGTTCACCAGGATGACGTCGGAACGAAGCACCCGGCGAGCGGTCACCGCCGTGTGCCTGCGGGCAACCTGGGCGTACTGCTCCTCGGAGACGACGCCGGAAAATTTCGCGTCGTAGGTGTCAAGGTAGTCTGCCACTCGGGCCAACAGCGCATCGACGCGATCGGGCTGAGCGGACAGCGCCCGCGCGCCAGACGCGATCGGCAGCGCCGTGAGAAGCACCGGAATCAGCCAAGTGGCAAGAGGCATCGATATCTTTCGAAGAGACCGCGGTGATTATAGGCGATGCTCCACGACAAGACGGGAGGGCGCCCTATGAGTCGAGACGAAATCATCGCGTTCTTCGACGAACGGAAGCACGGCTGGAGCGGACGCAGTCCCGAAGCCCTGGGCCATGGACACGCTGAACTGGGCAGCATCGAGAGTCCCATGTTCGGCCATCGTCAGGGCCGGGCCGCGATTCAGGAGTCGTACCGCGCGCTCTTCACCACGTTTCCGGACTGGGATTTCAAAGGCGAAACGTTGCTCATTGACGGCAATCGCGTCGCACAACCGTTCTCGGCAACGGCCACGCATGTGGGGGCGTTCATGGGCCTGGACGGCACGAATCGTCGATTTGTCATTCAGGGAGTTCGCCTCTTCGACATGGCGGACGGCCTGATCCAGCACGAACGTCGCACGTACGACTTCACCGGTCTCCTGATCCAAATCGGCATCTTGCGCGGCAGACCGGCGAAAGACTAATCGCCAACCGATGTGACACCATGATGGCGGAGGCTGTTCATGGGCACATTTCTCACTACACTTCTCGTTCTGCTCGGCGTCGCCGTCGTCCTGGGCGCGTTGATCGTCGGCATCTTCAACAAGCTGGTCACGTACCGCAATCGCTACAAGAACGCCTTCGCGCAGATTGAGGTTCAGCTCAAACGCCGATACGACCTCATCCCGAACATGATCGAGGTGGCCAAGGGCTACATGAAACACGAGCGTGAAACGCTCGAAGCCGTGATTCAGGCCAGGAATCAGGCGGCAGGTGGACTCCAGAAAGCCGCGGCCAATCCGGGCGACGCCGCCGCGATGCAGGGACTGGCATCGGCTGAAGGCGCACTCACGGGCACGCTCGGTCGCCTGTTTGCACTGGCAGAGAGCTACCCCGACCTGAAGGCCAATCAGAACATGATGCAACTCAGCGAGGAACTCCGGTCGACCGAGAATAAGGTCGCGTTCTCGCGTCAGGCCTTTAACGACTCGGTCACGCAATACAACACGTACAAGCAGACGTTCCCACCGGTCATCTTTGCGGGCATCTTTGGACATGGCCAGGACGCAGCGCTACTGGAATTCGACAGCCAGGCGATTGCAGAACCGCCGAAGGTCTCGTTCTAGGCAGAGGCAGGACTCTCATCGGTGGCGACTGATTTCTTTCAACGGCAAGAGCACGCGCGGCGCAGCTCCACACGTCTGGTGGTGCTGCTTGGACTCGCCGTGTTGGCCATCGTCGCGTCGCTCGAGCTCCTGCTGGCGGCGACGATGGGGTACGTCAGCCGGAACCCGGATACCGGCGCCGTCAATTGGGCTGCCGTCACCGATCCCTCGTTGATCTTTGTTTCGGTCGTCGGGACGCTGCTGGTTGTGGGCGGCGGAAGCCTGTACAAGATTGCCTCGTTGCGTGCCGGCGGCGGGGCCGTCGCGGAGCAACTGGGCGGACGATTGCTCACGGTCGGAACCGCCGACCCGGTGGAACAACGTCTCCTCAATGTGGTCGAAGAGATGGCCATTGCGTCGGGGACCCCAACACCTCCCGTGTATCTGCTCGATCACGAAGACGGCATCAATGCCTTTGCCGCCGGGTTCTCGCCAGCCGATGCCGTCATCGGCGTCACACGTGGCACCGCGACACGGCTCGATCGAGATGAGTTGCAGGGCGTCATCGCCCACGAATTCAGTCACATTCTCAACGGCGACATGCGGCTGAACCTGCGGTTGATGGGCCTGCTCCACGGCATCCTCGTCATTGGCATGCTCGGGTACTTCGTGCTCCGCATGTCGTTCTTTACCGGCGGCAGTCGGCGCTCGAGAGACGGCAACAGCGGCCTGCCGATCATGGCGATCGGCGCAGGACTGGCGGTGATTGGCTTTGCCGGCACGTTCTTCGGCAACCTGATCAAGGCCGCAGTCAGTCGGCAGCGTGAGTTCCTAGCCGACGCGTCAGCGGTGCAGTTCACGCGTCAGCCCGAGGGCATCGCCGGAGCGCTGAAAAAGATTGGCGGATTCTCCACAGGCTCGGCGGTCAAGAATCCCAATGCTCCAGAAGCGAGCCACATGTTCTTTGGCCGCGCCACATCAGGCTTCAGCGCCATGTTCTCCACACATCCGCCCCTGGCCGAACGTATCAGACGCATCGATCCATCGTGGGAGGGCGAGTTCCCTGACGGGGCATCACGTGTCGATGCCGAGTTGTCTGGGCCGGCATCCACGCCTGGTGCCTCCGGTTTTGCTGGTGGGACAGCCTCGGGGTCATCGGCGGCCGCGCAGGTGGCCTCGGCGGTCGACAGCATCGGCCGGCCCGGCCCGGCCCACATCCGCCAGGCGGCCCACCTGATCAGCAGCCTGCCGCCAGACCTGGCGGCGGCCGCACGCGAACCGTACGGCGCACGCGCCGTGATCTATTCACTGCTGCTTGACGGCGACGATGCGATTCGCCGTGAGCAATTGGCACACCTGAAGACGACCGCCGACCGAGGTGTGTTCGAAGAGACACGGCGACTCACACCGATGGCGACGACGCTCACGGCCACGCTTCGGCTGCCGCTGCTTGAGATCACCATCCCGGCGCTGCGCGCCCTCAGTGCCGCGCAACGCGACGTCTTCGATCGCAACATCATCGCCCTGATGGAAGCCGACAATCGCGTCGATCTGTTTGAGTGGTCGCTGCATCGGATCTTGCTGCGCGATCTCAACCCGGACGCGGCACGTACGGTCCGCGTGCGCCATCGCACCGTCGAGGCCGTGGCGGACCAATGCACGCTGTTGATGTCGGCGCTGGCCTATGTCGGGCAGCGCGATGCCTCCAGCGCGGAGCACGCGTTTGAGCAGGCCCTAGTCACGCTTGGCCTGCCGCAGGCGCAGTTGCGGCCCCGCGAGCACTGCGGTCTGGCGGATCTGGACAAGGCGCTGCACCAACTGGACGAGGCTGCGCCTGAAGTCAAACGCCTGCTGCTTGAAGCCGCCGTGGCGTGCATCACGGCGGACGACCGCGTCACGGCGGCCGAGGCCGAACTCCTCCGCGCCGTCGCGGCATCGATCAGCTGTCCGATGCCTCCCATTCTTCAATGAGGCAATGAGGCAATGAGGCAATGAGGCAATGGGGGAATGGGGGAATGGGCTTTCCTTGCTGTTGCCCGAGTGGCAGGGATACGGCCTTTCGGCTGACGTGTCGGAGGGGGCGCGGGTTTTGGCTCGCCACTGGTGGGCAGGCGAGCCCCATGCGCTCATCGACGCGCCCGACCACGAAGTACTCACGTGCGACGACGGTGTCCTCGGACTGTCTTCGATCGAGGCTCGAGCCCGACGCACGCTGACCTTGCTCGACCGCGCCCAGCCGGCGCGCTTGGTGACTCTCGGTGGCACCTGCGGTGTCGAACTGGCCCCGATCGCCTATCTCAACGAGCGCTACCGTGGCGATCTGGCGGTCGTCTGGCTTGATGGACACGCCGACCTCAACACCCCGCAGTCATCACCAAGCAGCCATTTCCATGGCATGGCGTTGCGCACACTGCTGGGTGAAGGACCGGTGCCCCTGGTGGAATTGATTCCCAGGCCAGTGCGACCGGCCCAGGTGTTCCTGGTCGGCACTCGCGATCTTGATCCGGCCGAGCGCGAGTTCATCGAGACGAGCGGCGTCACGTGGATGCCGAACGCGTTGTTCGGAGGTCCGCAGGCCTTGACGAGCGTGCTCACCTCGCGAGGATTCGGCCATGTCTACGTGCACTTCGACATGGACGTCATCAACCCGACCGACTTTCGGAATGCGTTGATGCACACGCCTGGAGGGCCCCTGCTCGCCGAGGTCGCGGACGTCCTATCCACACTGCACCGACTCACAGACGTCGTCGGCTTCAGCGTGCTGGAATATTGCGACCGCGACCGTGCAGACCGCGAACGACTCCTGACCGTTCTCCGCGCGGTCCAGGCCCGCTCGTGCTGCAGTTAGCCGCGGCCGCTGAGGGTTTCACCCGAGGCTTGAAGGTATGCAGCTCTTCATGGCCACGCCCTGCACGTCTCGTGTGCATGTGCTTGACGCCACGTATGGATCAGTTCGCAAACGCCGCGATGCCGGTCTGCGCGCGGCCGAGGATCAAGGCATGGATGTCATGGGTGCCCTCGTAGGTGTTGACCACTTCGAGGTTGACCATGTGGCGGATGACACCGAACTCGTCGGTGATGCCGTTCCCGCCCATCATGTCGCGCGCCAAGCGGGCGATGTCGAGCGCCTTGCCACAGGAGTTGCGCTTGAGCAGCGACGTGATCTCGACGGACGCGATGCCTTCCTCTTTCATCCGGCCAAGTCGCAGGCAACCCTGCAGTCCCAGCGCAATTTCCGTCTGCATGTCGGCCAGCTTCTTCTGGATGAGCTGATTGGCGGCCAGCGGACGATCAAACTGCTTGCGCTCCATCACGTACGACCGCGCGCGCAGCCAGCAATCCTCAGCCGCCCCAAGCGCCCCCCAGGCAATGCCATACCGTGCGCTGTCCAAGCATGTGAACGGGCCCCGGAGTCCTTTGACATCAGGAAACGCGTGCTCATCGGGACAAAACACGTTGTCCATGACGATCTCGCCAGTGATGCTCGTCCGCAAGCCGACCTTGCCGTGAATGGCTGGAGCCGTCAGGCCCGTCATGCCCTTCTCGAGGACATACCCGCGAATGTCACCGGCATCATCCTTCGCCCAGACAATGAAGACGTCGGCGATGGGACTGTTGGTAATCCACGACTTGGTCCCCGTGATCTGATACCCACCATCCACCGTCTTCGCACGCGTCGTCATGCCGCCAGGATCGGAACCATGGTTCGGTTCGGTCAGCCCGAAGCATCCAATCCACTCGCCGGTGGCGAGCTTCGGCAGGAACTTCTTCTTCTGTGCTTCGGTGCCAAACTCGTTGATCGGCACCATGACAAGCGACCCCTGCACGCTCATCATCGAGCGGAAGCCCGAGTCGACGCGTTCCACTTCACGTGCGACCAGGCCGTAGGCCACGTAGCCTAGCCCTGCCCCGCCATACTCTTCGGGAATGACGATGCCGAGCATATCGAGGGCACCCAGCTCTCGAAAGATGCTCTCGTCGACGCCTTCGTGACGAAACATCTCAAGGACCCGAGGCGCCAGCTTATCCGTGCAGTAGGCACGCGCCGTGTCACGGATCATCCGCTCGTCGTCGGTCAGTTGGTGGTCAAGGAGGAACGGGTCACTCCAGCTGAAGGGGGTCTTCTTCCTAGTTTCAGTCGCCATAACGTTGCCACCATCATGCCACGAAGGAGGGTGGAGTCTCTGGCGGGGTCAGGTGTCCGACGCGCGGTCACGCTCTTCGAGAAGCACTTCCAGCTCGGCGATGGCTTCGAGATCTTTCGGTCGACCGGCGGCTCGCTTCAGCTGGATCAGTCGCCCGAGCGGCACGACACTGATCTCAAGATCGAAGACACGAATCAGCTCCGACGTGGGCGCCAGTGCCCCATAGGTCCCACCGCCGACGATCTCTCCCAGCAAGTCCAGATCACCCAATGACGTGGTCAACGTGAAGTTCAGGCCCCAAGCGCGCTCTTTGCCACAGTGTGAAGAATGTGTAACAGGCGTGACACGGCCGTCGAACGTGCCCGGCAACGCCGGATCATTGATCTGGCGCGGTCTGATTCTGCTTCAAGGGAAACAGCTCAGAGTCGACGTGCGCCCGCTTCGAGATTTCGATGATGTCCGCGAGCACTTCAGGATTGGCGGCCGCGACGTCCGTGGTCTCGCCGATGTCGGTGGCCAGATTGTAGAGTTCCCAGTTCTCCTGTCGGGCCTGCAGAACACCCTTCCAGTCGCCCTTGCGGACCACGACGGAATTGGCGAACTCCCAATAGAGATACTCGTGGACCTCCTGGTCCGACTGGCCGAGTAGCGTCGGCACGATCGATACGCCGTCAATACCCTGAGGCGACGGGGTGCCCGCCAGGTCGGCGAATGTCGGGAGCATGTCCCAGAACGCCGTCGGCAGATTCGACTCGGTGCCCGGCTTGATTTTGCCCGGCCAGCGCGCGACGAGAGGCACGCGAATGCCGCCCTCCCACACCTGCGCCTTGCGTCCGCGCAGCACGCCGTGGCTCTCGAAGAAATCCGGGTCAGTGCCACCCACCCAGCTCGGTCCGTTGTCGCTGGTAAAGAACACGATCGTGTCATCGTCAAGACCAAGCTGCTTGACGAGATCCATGATGCGGCCCACGTCGCGGTCCATGCGCGTAATCATGCCCGCGTACGCCGACAGCGGCGTGCGGTGCGGCAAATAGCTCCCACCATTGCGGGTGCCGCCCGTGTAGGGCTCTTCGGGAAACTGGCCTTCGTATTCCTTCGACGAATCCTCGGGCACCTGCAGCGCGACGTGCGGAATGGTGAACGGCAGATACAGGAAGAACGGCTGCGATTTGTTCTCCTCGACGAACTGCAGGGCCTCGGTCACCAGCAGGTCGTGTGAATACTCCTGTCCACTGAATGCCTTGTAGGACTCAGGGTCGTGTGGATCAGCGTCCTCGGGCAGCGCCTGATGCGGATGGAAATACTCGTTCTTGAGCATCACCTTCTGGTCGTTGCGCCAGAGGTGCGGCGGATAAAAGTTGTGCGCGATGCGCTGACACAGGTAGCCGTAGAAATGATCAAAGCCCTGCTTGTTTGGCGCACCGGTCGTGCCGGGTCCCCCAAGGCCCCACTTGCCTATGGCCGCTGTGCGATACCCGGCTTTCTGCAGCACCGTGCCGGCCGTGACTGTGCCTGGCAGGATGGGTCGCTGTCCCTCAAGCGAGAGGTCGCGCCAGACATCGCCACCGGTAATGTTGTACTCGTCGTTGTTGCGAATGTAGGCGTGGCCCGGGTGGTAGCCCGTCAGCAACACGCACCGCGAGGGCGCGCACACGGGGCTGCCTGAATAGGCGTCGGAAAACTTCATGCCTTCGGCAGCCATCTGGTCAATATTCGGCGTTCGAATCTTCGTCTGCCCATAGCAGCCGAGTTCGCCCCAACCGAGGTCGTCGGCCATGATGAAAATAATGTTCGGCTTTCGCTGCGGCGCCAGTGCGCAGG
>JABMNV010000111.1 GCA_013203475.1 Acidobacteriota bacterium | reverse complement strand
TCCTTGTACTCGGCATCGTCGGCGAGGCGACCAGCGTCAGCCCAAACGGCGTCCTGGAGCATGCCAACGCCAACTTCTTCGTAGCTGATGACGTTGAAGTCGGCGGCGGTGTACAGCTCGCCGGTTGCAGGGTTGATGGCCTCGAGGACCTGGGCGTACTCGTTGTAGGTCATTGCCTCGGCGGCATCGATCTCGCCTTCGAGCAGCGCGACCATGTCGAACTGCTGACCAACGAGCGTGACATCGCTTGCCGGGTCGAGGCCTTCGGCGCCGATCGCAGCGAACAGTTCGTACTCGTTACCGTAGCCCCAGTTGCCGATCGTTTTGCCAGCAAAGTCGGCCGGCGAGGCGATACCCGAGTCAGCGAAGCTGACCTGCAGCGTGCCGGACCGGGCGAACACCTGCGAGATGTTGACGATGTCAGCGCCTGCCTCACGGGTCTGGAGTGCCTTGGGAACCCACGCAATCGCGAAGTCGACGTTGCCGGTCGCAAGTTCAGCCTGCGGCACGATCTCGACGGCCCCTTCCTTGATTTCAACGTCAAGGCATTGGGCTGCGTAGAGATAGAGCCCCGCGGAGTGGTGGGTTTTGGGGTCCACCGGTAGGTGAGCCATCGGCGTGATTCTTGGTGTGTTCCAGCAAGAACCACATCAAGGAGAACACACCGATGACTCTGTCCAATTCTGACCTGTCCGGCCTGCTCGACGCGCTCCGCGTCGGCGAAGGCGTCGATCTGATCCGCGAGATCGCCCGCTGGGTGCTCCAAGAACTGATCGAGACCGAAGCAACCGAGAAGATCGGTGCGAGCCGATATGAACGCGTTGATGAACGCGTGAATGAGCGCAACGGGCACCGCCCGAAGACGTTGTCGACCAAGGCCGGCGACTTGCAGCTCGACATCCCGAAACTGAGGAAGGGCTCATTCTTCCCGTCGATTCTTGAGCCGCGCCGCCGCATCGACCAAGCCTTGTATGCGGTCGTGATGGAGGCCTACGTGTCTGGGGTCTCGACCCGCGCCGTCGATGATCTCGTGGCTGCAATGGGCATCGACACCGGCATCTCCAAGTCCGAGGTCTCGCGGATCTGTGCTGGGCTCGACGAACGCGTGGGCGCGTTCCGCAACCGGACCCTCGGGCACACCACCTTCCCGTACGTGTATCTCGATGCGACCTATGTCAACGTCCGCGACGATGCACTTGGCCAGGTCGTGTCTCGTGCGGTCGTGGTCGCGACCGGAATCACCGCGCAAGGCAACCGTGAGGTGCTTGGTGTCGACATTGGCGACTCCGAAGACGAGACGTTCTGGACCCACTTCCTGCGCTCGCTCAAAACGCGTGGCCTGTCCGGGGTGCGCTTGGTGATCTCTGATGCGCACGCCGGGCTGAAGGCCGCAATCCGCAAGATCATGCTCGGCGCGTCGTGGCAACGCTGCCGCGTCCACTACGTCCGCAATCTCCTCGCGGTCGTGCCGAAAGGATCACAAGATCTGGTCGCCTCCGCGTTCCGTTCGGCCTTCGCGCTCACCGATCCTGACGAGGTCAACAAGCGTTGGGACGAAGTCGTCGACACCCTCGACGAACGGTTTCCCAAAGCAGCAGAGTCGATGCGCGGTGCTCGCACGGACGTGTTGATGTTCACCGCGTTCCCGACCGCGCACTGGCGCAAGATCTGGTCGAACAACCCGCTCGAAAGACTGAACAAAGAGATCAAACGACGCACCAACGTGGTCGGGATCTTCCCCAACGACCCCGCCGCACTCCGCTTGATCGGCGCCGTGCTTGCCGATCAACACGACGACTGGATCGTTGCGCGCCTCTACCTCTCAGAAGCCTCAATGGCGCTCCTCGACAAGACCTGCCACACTGACGAGACTCAACCTGTCGGCGAACTCGTCGAGGGCTGAGCCACACCAGGGAACGCGTCACGCAATCCCCACCACTCCGCGGGACTCACCCCAGAGAATTTTCAGAATTCCTGGCCCGCTCAGGCCCCAATGGGTGATGAGGACGGGTCCCCGGCTTCTGAGTTTGCTCTGCTGGATGCGGACTTCAGCAGGACTCACCGAGAGGCCGAGCAGCCCGTCAATGCGGGGATCCTTGATCTTGAAGGTGAAGAGTGAAGGTGTTGGTGGCTGAAGTTCGTGACCAAGACTCGCAGCGAGTTTGGCTCCTGCGGCGTACCGAGTTCCGCCCGTAGCGATGAGAACATTTGCTGTCGTGTAAGAATTTCCGGTATCCGTCACGAGTTCGAAGTTGTCCCCGTTCTTGACAACGGAGATCACTCCTTCTCCGGTGTGGATACTGACCCTGGCGGCGTCAGCGGCACCGAGCAGGGTGTCAACGATCGTTTGCGAGCTGTCGGTATCTGGGAACATCCGGCCATCGGCCTCGGTTTTCAGGGTGACACCGCGTTTGGCGAACCAATCAACGGTGTCAGCGGCACCGAATCGATTGAACGAGCCAATCAACGATTTCTCGCCGCGGGGATAATTCCGACTCAACTCACGCGGCTCGAAACATTGGTGCGTGACGTTGCAGCGACCGCCACCCGAGATCTTTACTTTCTGCAGCAGCTGTGA
>JABMNV010000110.1 GCA_013203475.1 Acidobacteriota bacterium | reverse complement strand
GAACATGAAGCGATCAAGTTGAGCTTCAGGCAGCGGATGGGTGCCTTCCTGCTCGATGGGGTTCTGCGTGGCAAGCACAAACAGCGGTCGTGTGAGCGGATACCGCACCCCTCCCACCGTGACCTGGTATTCCTGCATCGCCTCGAGCAGGGGCGGCTGCGTCTTGGGCGGCGTGCGATTGTTTTCGTCGGCCAGGATGATGTTCGCGAAAATCGGTCCGGGGATGAACCGGATCTCCCGTTTGCCCGTCGTGACGTCTTCTTCGATGACGTCCGTGCCGAGAATGTCGGACGGCATCAAGTCGGGCGTGAACTGGATTCGGTTGAATTTCAGATCCACGGCTTCCGCCAACGTCTTGATCAACAGCGTCTTGGCCAGCCCGGGGACGCCGGTCAACAGCACGTGGCCTCCCGCCAGCAGGCACACCAGCACCTCGCGCAACACCTGCTGTTGGCCAATAATGACGCGCTCCACTTCGCGCTGCAGCGCGCCCACCAACGCGGTGGTCTCATCAAACTGACGCCGAGGCGAAGCGACTTCTGCGCGCGACTGGGACATGGGTCGCCATCTTATCCGGCCTTGGCGCTCTGCCAGAAATTCCGGCCGCGTGCCCGAGCCTCTCACAGGGGCTTCTGCTACGCTCACGGGATGACCGGATTGAGCGACCCCATTCTGCCCGGCCCGGGCGGCACTGACTACGAACGGTATCTCAGGACCGATGAACTGCTGGCCTTGCAGAAGACACCTGCCGACATGGCCCACCGCGATGAACTCCTCTTCCAGACGATTCATCAGGCATCTGAGCTGTGGATGAAGCTTGCTTGTTTCGAGGTCGAGACGGCCATCGCCGATCTGCACGCAGACCGGCTCGGGTCGGCGACGCGCCTCCTCCGGCGCGCCGTCACCGCACTCGACCAGGTCCACAACGCCACGATGATGCTCGAACAGTTGGCCCCCTGGGACTACCACCGCGTGCGGTCGCAGTTGGGCCATGGCAGCGGGTTCGACTCGCCCGGATTCCGGCGCATTCACGAGATCACGCCGCCGCTCGAACAGGCGTTCACCGCACTGCTGACACGGTGCTCCGTGTCCCTGCGCGACCTCTATCGCGAACGCGACTCGCACGCCGAATTATTTGAACTGGCCGAGCGCCTGATGGACTGGGACCAACGGCTCGTGGTCTGGCGCCACCTGCACCTCAAACTCGTGGAGCGCGTGATCGGCGGCCAGGTGATTGGCACGCAGGGCACGCCGGTCGAGGTACTCGCCCGCCGGCTCGACCTGCGGTACTTTCAGGCACTTTGGGACGTGCGCAACGCGCTCACCGAAGAAGCGGGCACGAGTCCGAAAGGCCCCTAGCCGCCCTGCACGGGCTTGACGTTTTTGTCACCCAGCCCATGGGTCTCTTCGCACAGGGGGCAGAGCGTGGGCGGGTCTGTGTTGCTGATGCGATGTTTCACCGGCGGCACTGACCTGAGATAGGCGAACATATCGCGCATGTCGTCTTCGGTCAGATGCTGAAAGCTCTCGAACGGCATGATGTGATTCAGCATGCGCCCCGGGATGTAACCGGTTTGCAGCACCTGAATGAACAGCCCCTCGTCATAGTGAGCAATCCCTGACGGGTCAGACGTGATGTTGAGAGTAAACACGGGCTCCATGTTCTGTCCCGGGTCGCTCAGTCTGAATCCTCCCCCAAGATCCATCCCATCCAGCGGGTTGCCGTCGTGCGACGGAGAGTGACAATCCTGACAGCCGGCAACCGTGCGCACCAGATATTCGCCGCGCGCTTCGGACGTCGTCCGCGCCACAGGCACGTGCGACTCCATCGGCTTGGGCATGACGTTGACGAGCAGGCTCAGTGGAAAAATCAAGTCGGACCGAGGCCGCACCTGCGACACCGGCGGCACCGTGCGCAGATAAACCACCAGGGACGCCATGTCCTCGTCGGTCATGTTTCGAAAATTCAGGTAGGGCATGACGGGAAACAGGGCGGATCCATTACGGCTCACGCCTTCCTGAATCGCCCTCGCAATCTCATCGTCGGTCCAAGCGCCGATGCCCGTCTCAGGATCGGACGTGATATTGGGTGCCACCACCTTGCCTAATTCTGGCTCCGGCAAGTCCCACCCGGCCCCTCGTCGGCCTTCAAGTATCGGGAATTCAGGATCCGACAGATTGTGCTCAGAATGGCAATGAAAACACGCGGCCGCCTCGACAAGATAGGCCCCCCGGTCGAGCCTAGCCTGGGTCACTTCAAACCGGCGGTCCGTTGTCGGCCGCGCGGTGGGGCCCAGGACGATCTGCCACCCGATCATCGAAATGCCGCCGACGACGACCGCCACAAGCACGGCAGTCCCAGACAGTAGAACGGTCTTCGCCTTCACGGCCATACGGTCTTCCTCCTCCCTTGGACGGGCCGGATGCTATCACACCGAACCGAGCGTGCCGCCCACTCGTATCATTGGCCCATGGAGTTCACTCACATGCGACACATCACTGTTTCTCCGCGCACGCGCGCTCTGATTTTCGCGGCCTTACTGGCGCCACTGGCAGCCTGCAACCTTCAACTGTCCACCGATGTTGAGGCCAAGGACGAGTGGACACGCGAGTATCCCCTGTCTGAGGGCGGCACGCTCTCGATCACAAACAGCAACGGCACGATCGAGATTACAGGTGGCGATGTCGACATAGTCACCATCAAGGCGGAACGGATCGTCAAGGCTGGCAACGAAGAAGCCGCTGCCGAGCAGTTGGCCATCTTTGAGATCAAGGAAGACATCACGCCTGATCGCGTAGCGATCGAGAGTGTCTCCAAAGGCCTAAGCTTCAACATCTCGCGTCGGGTCAACTACGTGGTCACGGTGCCCCGCCACGCGGCGGTCGCGCTCGACGGCAGCAACAGCAGCATGAAGGTGTCCGGGATCAACGGCCACCTGTCAGCCAAGGCCTCGAACGGCCGCATCACGGCCACGGGCCTGATGCAGGGCGCTGAAGCCTCGGCCAGCAATGGTGTGATTTCCCTGACCTTTGCCGAGTTCTCCGATCAGGGCATCACGGCAGAGACGACCAACGGCGCGATCATCATCAACCTGCCGTCGAACGTAAATGCCGACTTTTCAGCGCGTGTCGTCAACGGCGCCATCAGGCACGAGGGCCTCGATCTGCGCGTGTCCGAGGAGTCGCGACGACGTCTCGATGGTCGTCTGGGCGCCGGTGGCCCTATGATTCGGCTCGAAACCACGAACGGCGGCATCACCGTCAAAGGCCGCGACTAACAGCGAAACTCGAGTGCCCCTACGCCGACGGCCGTTTCTTCTGGATTTGCGCCAGGAGCTTGGTGAGCACGGTGCCGGGTCCGACCTCTTCGAACTGCGGGTCTGGCCGGTCGAGCAGGTACACGATTGATTCGAGCCAGCGCACGGAGTTGCCGATCTGCTCTGACAGGGTCTGCCAGACCAGATCGCCTTCGTACGGCTTACCGCGGACGTTGGAGATGACGGGAATCTGCGGCGGCACCAGCGGCACGGCGTGAAGGAAGGCGGCAAAGGTCATTTGCGCCTCCCGCATGTAGCGTGAATGGAAGGGCGCGCTGACGTTGAGCGGAATGTACGCCCGGACGCCGGCCTCCTCAAACTGCTCCTTGACCACCGCCAGATCGGCCTTCGGCCCCGCGATAACGGTCTGGTCATACGAATTGAAGTTGGCTACATCAAGCCGACGTCCCGCTTCCGTCGTACTCAGGACCTCCTGAATTCTTCGGGGCTCCATGCCGATCACGGCAGCCATTCCGCCGCCGCTGACCGCCGCCATGATCTGGCCGCGACGTTTGACCAGCGTCACGCCCGTCGCAAAGTCGTAGACGCCCGCCGCCAGCAGCGCGTTGTACTCCCCCAGACTGTGCCCCGCCACAAAATCGGGCGCCGGCTTGCCCTCCTCAAGGCGCGCGCGATACGTCAGCGCGTTCACCACAAAAAGCGCGGGCTGCGTGAACTGTGTGAGCCCCAGCTCGCCACGCGGGTCGTCGACACACACGTCGCGAATTGAATACTCCAGAAGAGCGTCGGCCTGAGACGTCCAGTCCGGATAGCGATCGAACAACTCCGCGCCCATGCCCTTGGACTGCGACCCTTGCCCGGGAAATAAACAAATCGATGACATGAGACAGATTCTAGTCTTTTCGCGACCGCGCTAGACCCAGAATAAGCGTGTTTGGGGTTGGACCGCCGATCTGATCTCGCGCGTGCGGGCTCTCCATAGGCTCCGCCGCTGGCCCT
>JABMNV010000109.1 GCA_013203475.1 Acidobacteriota bacterium | reverse complement strand
GGCGAGAGTTCGCCGACGCAGACATGACGTTCGAGGCCGACCATCTTGCCGTGGTCACTGACGCCTATTGGCGAGAGCGCCTTGACGGTGCCCCGGACGCACTGGGAAGGACCATCCGCGTGAACGGTGTCGCCCACGTCGTGATCGGCGTGCTCCCTCCGACGTATCGGTTCCTCTCCTCCCAAGCGCAGCTCTACCTGCCGCTCTCGTCGAGCCCCGAACAACGGGGTCCCGACCGCCGGCACAATGGC
Source organism: Acidobacteriota bacterium (assembly GCA_013203475.1). Classification (GTDB taxonomy): domain Bacteria; phylum Acidobacteriota; class Vicinamibacteria; order Vicinamibacterales; family SCN-69-37; genus SYFT01. The sequence goes on along the minus strand of JABMNV010000109.1, from coordinate 23,340 downwards.
AGTTCGACTCACATGGTGGCGCGCCTGACTCCGGGCACCACCCTCGCGCACGCAGAGGCCGCGCTCGCAGCACACAACACTGCCGTCGGCGCGGGTGATCCGCAAACCGACTTCATGGCCGCTGCCGGATTTCGCACGGCCGTCGTGTCGTTGCACGACGACCACGTGGCGTCTATCCGCCAGCCGCTGCTGCTGGTGCAGGCCGGAGCGTTCCTCCTCCTGCTGATCGGCGCCGGAAACCTCGTCAATCTGTTGCTGATCCACGCCAGTAGCCGCGCGAAGGAGTTCGCCGTGCGCCAGGCCCTCGGCGCCGGTCGGCTCCGCATCGCGCTCGAGGTCATCGTCGAGACGACGGTGCTGACGGTCCTGGGCGGCCTCCTGGGTCTTGTCGTCGGCCGTGTCGCCACTGGGCTCCTGGGCACCCTGGGCGCGGATCATCTTCCCCTGGGCGCTCACGTGGCTCTTGATGCCAGAGTGGCGGCGTTCGGGCTGGCCGGCACTCTCGTCCTCGGCATCGTGATGGGCCTTCCCCTCGCGTGGTTCTGCAGCCGACAACGGCTGGCAGAGGGCATGCGATTTGAGTCGCGCGGCACGACGCCCCACCGTGCGGCCCAGCGCGTTCGACACACCTTCGTCGTCGCCCAACTCGCACTGTCGTTTGTCCTGCTGTCGGCGGCCGGCCTGTTGGCGGCGAGCCTCGACAAGGCCAGCGCGGTATCGCCAGGCTTTCGCGCCGACCACATCCTGAGCGGCCAACTGTCGCTGCCCTCGCAAGACTACCGGAGCACGTCCGACATTCTTGGTCTGACCGACCGCCTCTTACTGACACTCGCACAACAGCCAGGTGTCGACGCAGTCGGCATGGCGACCACTATTCCTCTGAGCGGTGTGAACATCAAGAGTTCAGCCACGGCCAAAGGATATGTTCTGCAACCGGGAGAATCGCCACGAGGCCACTATTCCGATGGCGTCACCGGCGACTACTTCAGGGCCATGGAGTTGCCGCTTCTCGACGGGCGCTACTTGACGGGCGACGACCCCATGCGCGTCGCCGTCGTGGACGAGGTGTTTGCCAAGCACTATTGGCCAGAGACACGCGCCGTCGGTCAGCAGATCTTTCAGAGCAGCCAAGAGGAACCGGACGAGGAAGCGTTCACGATTGTGGGAGTGGTGGGAGCGGTGAGACAAGTCGATCTGACGACCGCCGAGGCTCTGGGTGCAGTCTACTATCCACTCGGCTACCGACTCACCCGCGACCTGTACCTCGCGGCACGCACACACGTCGATCCGAACTCGCTGGCCTCAGCCGTGCAGCGCGCAGTACGTCAGATCGACGGCGACCTCCCCATCAACAATCTTCTGCCCATGGAGCAACGCGTGGAGGACAGCCTCATGCCATACCGTTCGCCAACGTTGTTGGCTGCGCTCTTCTCTGTCGTGGCCATCCTGCTGTCGGCCATCGGCACCTATGGGGGGCTCAGCTACGCCGTCGGCGAACGACGACGTGAAATCGGACTGCGAATAGCGCTGGGAGCCCAGCCGGGCCAGATTAGACGCCTGTTCCTGTCCCTGACGGCACGCCTTCTGGTGGCCGGACTCCTGTTCGGAGTGACTGGAGCCTGGCTGACCGGCCGAGTCATGCTGGCGATCCTGTTCGACGTTCAACCGTTCCAGACGACGATAGTGCTCAGCACAGCCGTAATCATAGTGGGGGTGTCGATGGCAGCGTGTGTGCTGCCCACCATGAAAGCGACGCGCATGTCCCCACTGGCAGCCCTAGCTGAGCCGCAGTAGTCCGATTCATGTACCACTGGGCCCATTCTGCGGGCGGACGATGGCATCGTCGTCACATGGATAACCTGCACTTGACGCATACACATTAATCTGCGATTCTTACACATAGAGGATGCATGCGAACCAACATCGACATCGACGACGCCCTGATGACGGAAGCGCTGCGTACCAGCGGTGAACCGACCAAGCGTGCAGTTGTGGAGCGGGCGCTGCGACTGCTGATTCAGACCCATGGGCAGACTCCCATTCGCGCGCTGCGCGGGAAGGTGGCCTGGCACGGAGATCTGACCGCGAGTCGACAGTCCAGACCCGCCACAGGACAGTAGCCCATGGTCGTCGTTGATACGACCGTGTGGATCGACTATCTGAAGGGGCGCAACTCTCCGGAAACTGACTGGCTGGATCAACAACTGTCCCGGCAGCGGATAGGTCTACTCGATCTGATGCTCTGTGAGATCCTGCAGGGTGTCAGCAGCGAGAAGGAGGCGAGGTTGGTCGAAAAGCACCTGTTGCGATTCGAAATCATGGAGAGCGGTGGCCGGGAGATCGCCGTCGCTGCGGCGTCAAACTATCGGTCGCTGCGTAGGCGCGGACGCACGGTGCGCAAGACCATCGATTGCCTGATCGCCACGTGCTGCATTCGCGGTGGCCACCAGTTGCTGCACGGTGACCGTGACTTCGATCCGTTTGAGGAGTTTCTTGGTCTCACCGTGATTCATCCATGAGGAACGAGTCGGCGCCTCCCTCTCTGCTCGGCCTGTCACGCGATGGATTGACGGCGCTGGTTTCAGAGTGGAGCTTCAAGGCCATCCACGCGCGCTCGATCTGGCGCCACCTCCATGCATATGGGCGCACAGACTTTGGAACACTCGGAGGCCTGCCGGCCGGGCTGATTGATCGGTTGAGCCTCAGCACCACGGCCTCGTGGCTCGGCATCGCCAGAGACACCGAGTCGAGGGACGGCTTCACACGCAAGTACCTGCTCCAGCTCGACGATGGAAAGCAGATTGAGACGGTGTTGATGCGGTACGCCGGTCGAGTGACCGCGTGTGTCAGCACCCAAGCCGGCTGTGCGATGGGCTGTGTATTCTGCGCGACTGGACAGATGGGCTTCGCCAGGCATCTCACGACGGCCGAGATCGTGGCTCAGGCACTGCATGTGTCTCGCGTACTCGCCGCGTCAACCGGCGAGCGCCTTCGGAACCTTGTGCTGATGGGCATGGGTGAACCACTGCACAACTACGACGCGACGATTGCGGCAACCCACATTCTGGGTGACACGGCTGGCCTCGCGCTCAGTCCGGCGCGGATGACATTGAGCACCGTCGGCGTTGTGCCTGGCATCGTTCGACTGGCGGACGACCGCGAACCAGTCAGCCTCGCGGTCTCGCTCCATGGCGCGACGCAGGAGGCACGAGCGGCCATGGTGCCCGTGGCCAAGGCGTGGCCGCTCGATGTGTTGATGGAGGCCTGTCGGTACTACTGCGACACCATGGACCGCCACATTTTTTATGAATGGACGCTCATCGAAGGCGCGAACGACCGGCCCGAGGACGCGCACGCGCTGGGACGACTCCTTGAGCGCCAGCGCGCGCACGTGAACCTGATTCCACTCAATCCGACTGATGGCTATGGCGGCCTGCCCACCACCCCACACGCCGCGCGACAGTTCCAATCTGTCCTGGCCGAATACGGGCTACCCAGCACAGTCCGACAGCGCCGCGGCATCGACATCGCCGCGGGCTGCGGTCAACTGGCTTCGGCCAGGTGACGTTGTGACGCCACTGGGGCGCTGCTACTGCAGGGTAAAGTTCACGGTCACGGTCATGATGACAGGCACAGGCTGGCCGTTGTGCAACGTGGGCGTGAATTCCCACTGCAGCACCGCATCCACGGCCGCATCGGAGAGCATCGCGACCGGGCGAATCACCTTGGCATCGGTAACTCTCCCATCTGCGTCGAGCTGAATCTCAAGAATCACAATGCCTGACACTCGAGCTTCCTTCGCGTCCTGGGGATAGACAGGTGCGACGTCCTTGATCTTCTGCGGTGCCTTGATCTCGCCGCCGATGCGCAGGGGTTGGTCACCGGGTGACCAGATCAACGGGTCCTGCTGGTCGACCTGCGTGGGAGGATCCGGGGGGAGCGGCTGAGGGACTGGATTGCCGTCAGCATCCAGTCGAAAGTTGACCGTGACCGTCATGATCGCGGGCACGGCCTGCCCGTTCAGCAGTATGGGGCTGAACTTCCACTGAGAGACTGCGGCCACGGCAGCCCTGTTGAGTGCCTCGCTGATCGGACGGATGATGCTGCTGTCGACGACGCTGCCATCAATGCCGATCGTGGCCTCGATGATCACGATACCTTGCTCGCCGGCGGCCTTCGCCGCCTCGGGATAGATGGGATTGACGTGCACGATCTTGATCGGCGCCTTGATCTGACTACCGACCCGGACAGGCATTTGCTCCTGCGAACTCGTCTCCACTGCTGCCGGATCGTCGGTCGCCGACTCAGTGACGGCCGGCACCACGGCGGCCAGCGGCCACACCAGCATCAACATCGCCGTCAGAATTCCAGCCTGCGAGACACCACGCCGATTCACATTGCTCTCAAGAATTGTCATCACTCGTCCTTCCAGTTGAGACCGACGCGCCATCGCCAACGCCGACGACGAGCCGGCTGCGGGCGCGCGCAGTGACTCCACAAACAACACCAAATCCGCCGCATACCCGGATGGCAAGACGCCTCTCGCCAGCACGAGGTCATCGCAGGCGCGTTCCCGCTCAAGCCGCGCCTGTCGAACCGCCACCCACGTCAACGGATGCCACCACCACAGAGCGGTGGCAAGCCGGGCGATCAAGTGCGAGGCCGCATCCCTGCGCAGGATCATGTGACAACTCGTGGGTCAGCACGGCCTCAAGCCGATCGGTCGACCAGCTGCCAGCAGCATCGGGCAACAACACCCGAGGCCGAAACACGCCCCATGTGACCGGCATGGAATCAGTAGACACCGTGAGCCACCGAACGGGTCTGCGCACACCCAGCCACACCGTCGCCTGCTGCGCAACCGTAAGCACGCGCTCGTGTTCCATGGCGGCGGCGGACGCTTCTATTCGCCGTGTGCCGGTAATCCCGACGACAATCCACGAGAGATAGCCCAGCCCACCCAGGACCCACACTGACGCCAAGAGCGCTTCTGCGCGCCCGAGACCAACAAGCAGATCATCAGTGACATCGGCGTCCGACACGTTCGCGGTGAGCGTGGCCGCACGCTCGGGTACGGGCGGGGCCGACTCGGTCAGCGTCGTCCATCGGGACACCACGGCCAGGGACGGCAAGACCGCCCTGGCTACCGGCAGCACCAACAGCGCCACGAACACGGTCGTCCACACCGCATGCCGACTCGCGGCCGACGCCCGGCGCAGGCCGGCGATCAAAACAAATCCCAAGGTCAGAAGTACGGTCGCCTTGAGCGCCAGATCGAGAAACATCAGCGTCCCCCCTTACGAGCGGCATCGATCCGACTTGTCAGGTCGTCGAGTTGCTGACGACTGAGCGTCTTGTCTGCCGAATCGAGCAACGCCACCATGGCGTCTTGAGTGGATCCGTCAAAGAACGTTCGAACGAGATGCCGAACGGCTGACTCCCGTTCGGCCTCGAGCGGCGCCACTGGGTGGTACACGTACCGGGGACCGTCCACCACGTGCCGGACGTGACCCTTTTCTTCAAGAATTCGCAGCAGCGCCCGCACGGCTGAATAACTCGGCGGTGACGGCACTTCTGCTCGAACGACGGCCGCGGTGGCCTCCTGGAGTCGATGCAGCACGTCCATGATCTGGCGTTCGCGCCGCGAGAGTGAGTGCGAAAGTGGGCGGGTCATCACAGTGAAGCTGGAAAATTAGCATAGTGCTAAGTTTTTAGCAATTCAAAAATTGATCCAACGAATAAACGCGGTGTACGGTGGGTGAGTACCGATGCACGTCTTATTTCTCTGTACCGGGAACTCCTGCCGATCGATCGTGGCGGAGGCGCTGTTTAACCACTTGGCCCCCGAAACCTGGAGCGCGATGAGTGCGGGGAGCCGCCCAGTCGGCGCCGTGCACCCACGCGCCCTCGCGTTGCTGAATCGCAAGGGAATTCACACGGCAGCGTTGAGTTCCCTGGCCAGCAAGTCCTGGGACAATCTGCCCGCCATGCCCGATGTGGTGATTACGGTGTGTGGAAACGCCGCACGAGAGACATGTCCGGCCTACCTCGGACCGGCGATGCGTGCTCACTGGGGCGTGGACGATCCGGCGAAGGTCATCGGCTCTTCAGCCCACATAGACGCCGCGTTTGAACTGGCCTACACGGTCCTGCGCGAGCGCATCACAGTGTTCTTCGCACTGCCCCTCGATACGCTGGTCAATGACCGCCCCGCATTCACAGAAGCACTGCACCAGATCGGACGTTCACCAGACGGGCGGCGCTAGCACCGAGCACCCAGCACCGAATACTCAACACCCCGGCAGCTTGAACCCGCCAATCCTGGTCGAATAGGAGCTGGCCCCTTCTTTGTAGTAGTCGCCGACGTACCAAATAGTGCAGTCGTCAGACGGGTCGATGGCCGTCTGGGAGTAGTCCTGCCACCGCAACGTGTTCGTCTGCGCAGCGGCTCCTTCGACCAGCGACACCTCGCGTAGCGCCAGTTGGCCCGGTGGATCTATCGGGCGTCGCCCAGAGAATCGCTGTCCGGCGAACACACCAGGGCCGCCAAACGAGTACCCGATCCCAATGTTGCCGAACTTGTCGATGGCTGGACTCGCCATCCATCGATAGTTGCCGTCAGGCGCATAGGTGCCCTGCTGGTACAAGCGCAGCGACCGATCCGGATTCACCCGGAACTCGTACCAGCGCACGCCGCCGGCGGCACTCTCGGTGTCGACCGAGTGCACGGCGACCACAGACTCATAAGACGCGCGCCCCTGAGCCACTCGGCGGTACACGACGCGTGCCATGAGTTTGTCCCCCTGCGCATCCAAGCGCCGCTCAGCGCCGACCTGAGGTACGCAGTTGGTCAGTTGTCCGCCGCACAGATACGTGTAGGGTGCCACGGGAATCTTCTGCACGGGCGACAGCATCGTCTTCGAGGAAGTGTCCCAATCCACCACGAAGTTCCAGACGTACACACCGTCGTCGTCGAGGTCCCCTGTCAGTTGTGATCCCCCGGTCGCCAGCATCATGTTGGGAGAGCGAGACGGCGGAAGGCGCGTCCCATCCAGATCGGCGTTGTTCAGGAAATTGACGTCACCAATGATCAGGCACTGCTCCGAGGCTGGTTCGCCCTTGAGCATCTTCGCGCGCTCGACCACACACGCATGCTTCTCAATCACATCGTCGCCCGTGCTCGTGGGGACGTAGTAGCCGTCTGGCCAGACGGCAGGTCGTGGATAGTCGGGAAACAACGGGCGAAGAAACTCGTACCGGTAGTACTCGCCGGTGGGATCATCCGTCGTGCTGATGGCATAGCACATTGAAAACGGACCGGTCGGGGCCGGAGGCTGTCCAGCAGGAGGCTGCCCAGCACCGGCGCCTCGCCCTCGACCCGTTGGAGGAGGTTCAGGGGTGGTCTCAGGCGGAGCCAGCTTCGCGGGCGCACCGGGCTGGCCGGCGACACCGGGCACGCTGACCTGAGCGGGCCCTCCAGGTTTGGGTACCGCCGGTTGATCATCCCGCGCCTCGGCCCGCCGGAAGATCGGCATGACGACCAGCCATCGATTCGCGAGCTGGTCATACCGGACCACGGCGTCCCCGTTGTTGCGCGCTTCGCAGGTGCCGCCGAATCCGGCAAATAGCGTATTGGTGTTCACCGCGCCCACCAGCACACGACCGGTGGTCTCGAACATGGCGCCCTGCTTGGTGAAGATGGCGAGCTTGGAGTTCACCGTCTGCACGATATGGTTGGGTCCCACGGCCACACTGTTGTCGGACGGATTTCGGCCGGTCGACGTCCCGTGCGGACCGTCCAAGCCCACACCGAGGCCGTCGAAACTCGCCTGCACTTGAGCGGCGGGGCCCTCGCCCATCGAGCGTTGTTCAACCTTGGCGCCCTCAACGCTGCCAGGCGAGGCCGCGGGCCGACCAGTACCCTGTTGCGCGTCGGTGGCCCCTACCAGGAGCGTCGAGACCACGGCAACGACGACACGAGAGACGATGCGAATGTTTGAGCACATAGCCGCCAGTGTCGCACAGGTGGCCGGGGTGCAGCGCAAGTTAGGCTGCGGTTGCGACTAGTGTCAGATACGACATATTACGGCACCCGATGAGCCCTCAGGACAAACGCCTGGTGTGGCTCACGGGAGAGGTGAAGACGCCACTCTGAGCGATGCGGCCAGGGTTGAGGCGGGGTTCTTGCTCCGCCGTCTGCCACGTGGCGAGATGCTCGGGTTGCCGGCGTCGAGGCCGATGCCGACAATCGGCGGCGGATGTCACGCACTGCGGGTGCGCGACAACGAGGCAAGCTGGCGCGTGATGTGCCACATTGCCAACGACGCCATTGTCATCTTGGACGTGTGTGCGAAGAAGACAGGGACGCCCCCTAGGATGTCGGGATCGCTGTGAATAACCGCCACGCGGCTGGGCATGTCGCCTCCTTGGACGAATTGTAGCGCCATGATCTCGTTGAGGCCTAACGTTGCGTCTGAGCCGCGGCGGCTGAGTGCGCCATCGTTGTACACCATTCCGCCGCCGTCGGCTCCATGCGCTTGTTAGGCGGGGTTCTCAGTGCTACGCTCCGGGAATGACGATTACCGCCCTGGTACGCGACGGTCGGATTGTGGTGAATGCCCCGACAAATCTGCCCGAGGGCACGACGGTGACCTTGTTGCCGCTCGACCCGGGTGATTGGCTCGATGCGGCTGACCGTGCTGCGCTTCATCAGGCATTGGGTCAGTCCGAGTCTGATGTCGCGGCGGGTCGCGTTGTTGATGCGGCTGAAGCTCTGAGGGAGCTCAAGTCGCGTTGACCGAACGTCGGGTTTCGTTCACATTCACGGCGCGGAACCAGACCGACCTGGAACATCGGTGGTGGCTGGAACACCGCAGTCAACGATCCCTGTTTGAAGACGAGCTCGTCGCTTCGCTTAACCTCATGGCTCTGCTTCCCGGCATTGGTGCCCCCTACGAATTGAGTCCGCTGCCCGGAGTTCGACGGCTGTATCTCGACAAGGTCGCCTGCCACCTGTACTACACCTCCGACGACGAGCAGGTCATCATCAGATCAATGTGGGGTGCCACTCGTGGTCGTGGGCCATCCTTCGGATCGTGAGGTTGTCGCCTGTGGTCCAATCCGCCTAACAAGTCTTGGAGTAGACCGCGTATGGCTGCAAGAAAAGTGTATGGCTGCGAAACAGCCACAGCTAACGCAGGCCTCCCGTATCCGGGTTCTGCCGCCTTGAACACCGCAGCCGCCAGGTCAGGCCCGTGCTCCAGCGGCGAGCTGACTGCGGCCGGCGCGTGTCAGCGCGGAAACCGCCCCAACGCGACCAGCAGGTCCAGTCGTGCCTGTCGCCACGCGTCTTCGGCCAGCACGGCAACCGTTTCAGCATCACGTGCGGTCCGCTGCGCATCGATGACTTCGATGTTAGTGGTGGCTCCCACCTCAAACACGACGGTTGTGATGCGAAGGACTTCGTTCGCCTGCTCGGCCGCTCGTGTCGCGGCCGCCAGCGCCCGCTGCGCACTTTCAGCCGACACCTGCGCCACCCGCACCTCGGCCCGGGCGTCGATCTGGGCAGCGGTCAACTCCAACGTCAACGCGTCCAGAGCCACCTGCCGCAGCAGTCGCGAGGCGGTCCGTTGTCCACCATCAAACAGGGGCTGCGTGAACGAGAGCGTCAGGCGCCACGTCCGCGACGGTTGAAAGAGTCCTTTGGGCGTGACGTACTGAGGATCAAACGCCAGTGTCCCGGTCGGAAACCAGTCTTTTCGACTGTCACCCACCACTCGCCGGGCGGCCTCAATCTGGGCTGACTGGCGGCGAATGTCAGGACGCGCCCGCATCCACTCGTCGGCACCACTGCCAGCCGACGTCTCGGGCACGTCAGACACGACGAGTGCCGGTTCCGCCCCAACGTCCACGGGCCCGTCGACCGCCAGGATGACGCCGAGCGCCTCCTGCGTCCGCCTCAAACTTAGCCACGCATTCTCGAGACGAGCTTCGTCGCTGGAGACGCTCTGACTTGCGCGCAACTCGTTCAGCCGTGTGCCGGCCCCGGCCGCCAGACGGTCCTGGGCGTACTTGAGATGTGCCCGCGCATTGTCCAGGGACCGGGTGAGGATTTCGACCTGACGTTTCTGCCCGAAGACGGCAAGGTAGGTCTGGGCGGCGGCCACGGCCACCTGCTGACGCACTTCGTCGGTCTGACTGCGCGCCACGTCAATCTGGTCACGGGCCTGTGTCATTGCCGCCCAGCGCGCGGGTGCCAGCACCGTCATGCCGACAGTGCCGGCGAAGGTGGCCTGACTGCGCGGCTGCGAGATTTGTCCATTAAAGCCGACCGCCTTGTCGCGTGTCGACGACGTCACCCCGACACTGGCCGACGGTCGCATCACCACGCGCGCCTGTTGAAGCAGCGCTTCAGCCCGCGTGATGTTCGTGGCGGCTGAGGCCACAGTCGGATTCTTCGTCAGCGCCTGCTGAACCGCCGCATCAAACTCAAGGCGCGGCATTGACTGGCCCTGCGCCAACGCCAGCGGCGCCACCCAGGCCCATGTGACGAACACCATCGCGCCCGCCGCGATCGCTGGTGTCTTACGCATGTGCGCCTCCATTCTCCGTCGCGACGTTCTCTCCGTCGTCGAAGTCGTCTTCGTCGTGCCTCTTTGTGCGACCCGGTGCCAACGTTCTCACCGTCACGTAGAGCAGGGGGATGAACACGACCGACAGGACGGTTGAGGCGAGCATCCCGCCGACCACCGTGGTGCCGACCGAATTTCGGGCGCCCGCGCCAGCTCCAGTGGCCAGCGCGAGAGGCATGACGCCCAGGATAAACGTCAGGGACGTCATCAGAATGGGACGGAGGCGAATGCGGGCCGCCTCCACTGCGGCGTCAACAATCGACTGCCCCTGAGCTCGCAACTGCTCGGCGAATTCCACAATGAGAATCGAGTTCTTCGCGGCCAGGCCAATCAACATCACCAGGCCGACCTGGCAGAACACATCGTTCGAGAATCCCCTCAGCATCTGCGCCCAGAGGGCGCCAAACACGGCCAATGGGACGGCCAACAGGATGATGAGCGGCAGCACCCAACTCTCATACTGCGCCGCCAGCACCAAATACACGAGGAACAGGCTCAACCCAAAGATGAAGACGGCTTGCGACCCGGCCTTGATTTCTTCGAGCGACTGTCCAGCCCACGCAAAGTCATAGCCCGGCGGCAGCACGTCGTTTGAGATGGCTTCCATCACCGCAAGTCCTTGCCCTGACGAGACACCCGCCAACGTGGACCCAGTGATTTCAGTCGATCGGAACAGATTGAAGTGGCTGATGACTGCCGGTGCCGTGGCCTCCGTCAGCGTGACCACGGTATCGAGCGACACCATGCTCCCGTCAGACGCCCTCGCGTAGTACCGACGCAGTTGATCCGGCTGCGCACGAAAGGCCTGGTCAGCCTGCACGTACACCCGATAGGCGCGATTATCAAAATCGAAGTCATTGACGTAGCTTGATCCCAGCAGCACCTGCAGTGCTTCGGTCACTTCCCGCATGGGCAAACCGAGCGCGCGCGCCTTGTCGCGGTCTATTTTCACAACAATCTGCGGGTCGTCGGCGGTAAAACTCGAAAACAATCCCGCCACCTGCCCGGACGCGTTCCCGCGCGCCATCACCTGCTGTGTCAGTGCGGCAAGTTCCGAGATATCCCCGCCTGGGCGGTCGAGCAGCTCGTACTGAAAGCCACCAAAGGCCGAGAGTCCCTGAATCGACGGCGGCGCCACTGGGATCACCAGAGCACCTGGAATCGCAAACAGTCGGCCGCGCAGCCGACCCAGCACAGCGTTCAGTGATTGTTCGGGACGAGTGCGTTCCCCGAAAGCCGCCAGTTTGGCGAACATCAGGCCCTGATTCGGCGCGGACCCGCTGAAACTGAAACCCGCGACCGAGAACACGGCGAGAATCTCTGGCGTATCGGCATACACGGCCTCGACCTGGCTCATGATTTGGGTCGTGAACTCAAGCGACGACCCCGCAGGCGCCTGGACGATGGTGATGAAGTAGCCTTCGTCTTCAGCGGGAACAAACGCGCCCGGGACGGCCTGGTACACCCACCACGTGCCGTACATGGACGCACCAAAGAGCAGAAGAAAGACCACTCGCCACTTCAACGTGAATCGAACCGTGGACACATAGAATCGGGTGCCCGCGTCGATGACCCGGTTCACGAAGGTGAAAAACCACCCGTGTGTGTGCACCTCCTTATCGAGCAATAGCGCAGACAGGGCAGGCGTGAGCGTGACCGCGTTGAACACCGAGAGCACCACGGCGAACGCGATGGTCAGTGAAAACTGCTGATACATTCGCCCTGCCGTGCCCGGGAAAAACGCCACCGGGACAAACACGGCCACCAGGACGATGCCGATCACAATGACGGCAGAGAACACCTCTCGCATGGCATCGACGGCCGCACGGTAGGCCGTCTTGCCGTACTCGCGCATGTGCCGCTCGATGTTCTCAATCACCACGATCGCGTCGTCAACCACGGTGCCCGTAGCGAGAACAATGCCAAACAGCGTGAGCGTATTGATTGAAAACCCAAACAACTTGACGAACGCGAACGTGCCAATCAGCGAGACCGGAATGGTCAGGGCCGGAATCAACGTGCTGCGCCAGTTCTGCAGAAACAGGAACAGCACCAGCACTACCAACACGATGGCCTCTCCCAGCGTCTTGAGCACTTCGTAGATCGACTCCCGAACCACGCCGACGTTGTCGAACGCCAGCCGGGCCTCAAGTCCCGGAGGAAAATTCTCCTGGAGTCGGGCCATCTCTTCCTCGACGCCCTGAAATGTCTCGAGCGCGTTGGCCGAGGGCAGGAGCTGAATGCCGACGCCTGAGGCGTCGAAGCCGGCAAATCGCAAGACCGAGGAATAGCTCTCGGCGCCGAGTTCAACGCGGCCCACGTCCTTCACACGTATCAGCGCACCCTCAGGACCGGCGCGCACGACCACGTTTTCGAACTCGGACGGCTCCACGAGTCGCCCCTGCACCCGCACGCTGATCTCGAACATCTGATCAACGCTGGCTGGTGCACTCCCGACCGCGCCTGCGGCCACCTGCACGTTCTGTTCGCGGAGCGCCGCGACCACGTCACCCGCGGTGAGACGGCGGCCAGCCAGTTTGCCGGGGTCGAGCCACAACCGCATGGCAAACTTGCGCTCGCCGAAGATGATCACATTACCCACGCCGGGCACGCGCTTCAACGCGTCTCGAACGAAGCGGTCCACGTAATTGCTGATGAACAGCGAATCGTAGCGATTGTCGAGTGAGAAGAACCCGTACGCCCCCAGGAACCCCGTGGAATTCTTCGTCACGGCGATGCCGTTGCTCCGGACATCGGCCGGCATCCGGCCCAACGCCTGGTTCACGCGGTTTTGTACGTCCACGGCGGCGAGATCCGGATCACGACCGATCTCGAACACGACGTTGATCGACGCGAACCCCGTGTTGGTGCTCGACGAGCTCATGTACAACATGCCCTCGACGCCGTTGATCACCTGCTCAAGGGGTGTCGTGACCGCGCTCTCCACCACCTGTGCGTTCGCTCCCGTATAAAACGCCGAGACGGACACAGACGGAGGGGTCAGTTCAGGGTACCGAGCGATGGGCAATGACGGAATCGCGACCGCACCAGCCAGCAGGATAATAAGGGAACAGACCGTGGCCAGAATCGGCCGACGAATGAAAATCTGGCTGAACACTAACGCCCCTCTCCACCCTGTCGGCCCGGCCCCGGCTGGCCGGCACCAGCGGGAACGGGCACCACCGGAGCACCGTCGCCAATCTTCTGAATGCCGGCGGCAATCAACTGGTCGCCTGGCGCAAGCCCGTCAAGCAGGATGTAGTTGTTACCGACGATCGCACCCACGTTCACCGGTCGCATATGCGCAACCAGGCCGCCGCCCTCGCCCGGCTCGGCGACAAACACGAAAAACTGGCCGCCGATTCTGGAGACCGACGCCAGCGGCACCAGCAACCGCTCAGCCTCGGACCACACCAGGCGGACAGGGACGAACTGATCGGCACGAAACTGCGACGTGTCCCCGGTGATGGTGGCCTTCGCCAGAAGCGTCTGCGTGTCGTCCACAGAAGTCGCGACGAAGTAGAGGCGCTCGTTCGCCACCACATCCCCCTGTGGTCCCATCAGTTGCACCGCCAAGCCTTGGCGCAAGCGTGCAGCCTCCTGCACGGGCACGTGCACATAGACCTCCAAACGCCGATTGTCGTCAACCGTGGTCAGCTGTGTCGACCGCGTCACACGGTCACCCAAGCGCACCGGCACGTCGCCCACGATTCCCGACGTGGACGCGGTGACCCGGTAGTACGCCAACTCGTTCTTCTGCTGCCGAATCTGTTCGTCGAGCGCCTGTACCTGCGCTTCGGTCGTCTTGACGGCCGTCGCGGCCTGATCGACCTCCTGCTGACTGGCCGCCCCCACCTCAAACAACGCGGTCGTGCGGGTGGCCTGCTGCTGCGCATACGCGGCGTCGGCCTCACGAGCGGCACGCGTTGACTCCAGACTGGCGACCGCCGCCTGCTGACTGGTCGAGTCGATCTCGAACAGCACCGTTCCAGGAGTCACTCGACTACCTGAATTGGCTAAAATTGCCGTCAGGAACCCTTCAACTTGCGGCTGGACCGTTGTGGTCCGGCGCGACTTCACCGTGCCCACGAACTCGGACGCGTCCTCGGTGATCGCCGATGTCAGGACCACGATCTCCACGGGCGTGCCGGGTCCACCTCCACGACCGCCAGCGCCACCGGGCCCTCCTCCTGCTCCAGACGCGGGAGTCGACCCGCCGCAGGCGGCCGCCCACACCATGGAAAGCCCAACCGAAATCCCGGCACCACGCAGAAGAAGCTGGCGCCACGCTTCCAAAGAAAAGAGTCGGGAAGAACCTGAGACAAGAGGGGGCATAGGATGTCGCATAAGTGGGGCCATCAAGCTTTCTAGACTACACCGGGTTTCGGGCGCCCAGCCGTGCGCCAGTAATTCCCCGGCACTGGTATCCTTGAGCGCATGGTTCTCCAAATCAGTGCGGCCTGTCGGGGGTCGTTCGTCGCCCGCTCGGTTCTTGTCGGCGTGGTGGCCATCGGCTCGCTGCTGGCGCGACCAGGACTGGCCGCAGGACAAGTCACTGAACCCGCGTCGTTGATGACGACGCCGGTGTACCTGTTTGACGGTTCGCGGCAGGTTTCGCAAGGGACCGGTTTCTTCTTCGGCATCCAGAATGCCTCCGGCGTGATCGTCACCGTATTCCTGGTCACGAATTACCACGTCGTCACTGGCCACTCTCCGGGAACCGCCCTCCCGCCAAAGGGCGACCGGGTCGTCTTCTACCTGCATCTGGACAAGAACGAGCCATCTCAAGTCAAACAGATCGCCCTTCCGCTGTATAGCCAGTCCGGGGTTCCCGCGTGGGAACAAAGCATCGAACATCCAGAGGCGGACCTGGTGCTGCTGCCGCTGCCGAAGACCTCTTACGCCAGTATCGCCATGTACGTCTTCGTTGAAAGCCATACGAAGTCGGACATTCGCATTCGGCCGACCTCTGGTGCCACGCTGCTGGGCTATCCATTTGGCTTCTCCGATACGAAGAACCGCCTTCCCGTGTGGAAGACGGGACACGTCGCAAGCGAGCCACAGGTCGACTTCCAGGGCCATCCAGCCTTCCTGGTCGATGTCTCGGCGTTTCCTGGCATGTCAGGCTCGCCGGTGCTTGCCGTGGTGAATGGCGTGTATGAAGACGAGAGTGAAGTCATGCGGACAGGTCACGTGCTTCGCCTCCTGGGTGTTTTTTCAGCGATGCCGGTCATCCGTTCCGAGACGCCTGGCATAGCCGATACGTCATTGCAATTGGGCTACGTGTGGAAGGCGACACTTATTGTCGAACTCGCACACGGTTATCATCCACGCTGAAATGACACCGTTCCCACCAGAACGCGGGGCTGAAGCCAACCGCATCTTTCACAACGCCCTGGCCTATCCCGCAGACAGGCGACCAACCTATATCTCCGAGGCGTGTGGAGAGGACGTCGTGCTGAGCGATGAGGTGCGCGCGCGCCTCAAGTATCACGAGCGCGCCGACTCCATGGCCACCTTGGAGCCCCCACCAGACGCCTTGGGTCCGATCGAGGTCACGATCCAGATTGATGACGACGCCGCGACCGCGTCAATCGAAGGGGTGCCACATGTCCACGCACCCCAGTCGAACGGCCACGCCGCGTTGTGGTGGTGGCAACTCCACCAGCTTGTGGTCTGCGTCGCCTATGGTGTGGCCCTGTATTTCCTGTGGATCACCTGGCAATGGACGGGCGTCCAGACCGACCAGTGGATGTTCCTGGGCGGACTCGCCGCCGCGTTGTCAGCCAACACGATACGTCTGCACCTCTGGTTCACGAGCCGCTTGTCTCCACAGCAGTGGCGCTCCGTGCGGCGGTCGGCGTGGCCATGGCTGCGAATCGCTGATGGACTCGTGGGGATGCTCCTGTTGATGGCTGGCGCGGGCCAGCGCGCGGAGCAGCCGATGTTGGCGGCCACCCTCCTCGGCTCGGCTCTGATTGTCCTGGTGGCGTTTCTTCTGATCGAACCTGCGATGACCCGCGCGATCGATCGGGGCACCGAGGCCCACTGACTCACTCTGCCTCCAGCGCCTGGTGCACGCGCTGGGTCAGCGAGATTCCCATGTCCCTCTCGCGCATTATGGACCCAAGGCTCTACTGAAGCCCCGGCGGCCTTGCTATCATGATGCTCTTGCTGATCCGCCCTCTGACCTCCGCACTCCTTGCCGCAGGCGTTCTATTGGCCGGAGTGGCCGCTGCCCGCACGCAGGCCC
Source organism: Acidobacteriota bacterium (assembly GCA_013203475.1). Lineage (GTDB taxonomy): Bacteria > Acidobacteriota > Vicinamibacteria > Vicinamibacterales > SCN-69-37 > SYFT01. The sequence continues at coordinate 6,456 of JABMNV010000109.1, read as the reverse complement.
CGGCCCCCTATCGCGTCGTCGCGACTGACGCCACACGGACGCTTCCGATCGCCCGCCTGTCGGGGTCCACCGACATGGTCGCGCTCGATGTACTGGTTCAATTTTTCGGCCTGACGATGCGCGAAGATGCGCGGACCGGGGGCGTCGTCGTGTCCGTCCAGTCGCAGCGCGTGGTGCTGACGGCAGGGCAGGCCACGGTCGCTTCGGGTCGGCGACTCATGTCGTTGTCGGCACCGGTGGTCAAGGAAGGGACCACCTGGCTGGTGCCCATCGACTTCCTTCGGGTACTTGATCCACTCCTGGGACGTCGCAGCGAAATCCGCCGGGCCTCGCGGCTGATTGTGCTCGGCGACGCCACCGTGCCGCGGCTCACCCTTCGAGTCGAGCGGACCGCCGCCGGCGGTCGGCTCATCGTGGGTGTCGAACCAGAGACCGCGACTCGCGTCACACGCGCAGGGAATCAGGTCACGATTCGGTTCCAGGCGACCGCACTCGATGTCGAGTCGCTGGCCGAGGCGCCAACCGACCTCCTCACGGCCGTGCGCGCCGACGGTCCGACACTCCTTGTCGATCTTGGTCCCACTGTGTCCAACGTGCGCCAGGACGACCCCAGGAACGAGTCGCGCGTGACCCTGGACCTGATTGGCGAACCGAATGCCACTTCCATCCGACGGCCGCCGGATTTCGGGGCATCTCTGCCGGCCCCGGACCTATCGAACACCGTTCGCACGGTTGTGCTGGACCCCGGGCACGGCGGAAGTGACGTGGGCCGGCGCAGCCAGGACGGCCTCGAAGAAAAGTCCATCACGTTGGCGGTCGCCCAACGACTGAAGGCTGTGCTGGAGTCACGGCTGGGAGTGCGTGTGCTGCTGACGCGCGACACCGACGTGGAGGTGGCCATCGATCGGCGGGCCGCTCTGGCCAACAACAACAAGGCCGACGTGTTTATCAGCCTGCACGCCAACGGCTCTCCAAGTCAGAGCCTGCGCGGGTGGCAGGTGCAGTCACTCGATCCGGCCGACTACGGCGGTGCACCCAATCCCGGGTCGACCCCTGAGACCGCGTCGCTCTCTGTGCCCGTGGTGGCTGGCGGTACACGGTTAATCACGGCCGTGCCCTGGCACCTCGCCCAAATTCCGCATACCCGCCAGTCGGCGACGCTCGCGCAAGTGATGGCGACGCATTTGTCAGAGGCCGGATTGCCCTCGCAGCCGACACCAGTCGTGCAAGCGCCCCTGCGGGTCCTCGTCGGGGCGAACATGCCGGCGGTGCTCATCGAACTGGGCCTGCTCAGTAATGCCCAGGATGCGGCCCTGTTGGGCGATGCGCAGTTCCAGGACACACTGGCCGAAATCCTCGCCGCCGTCATCGCCGACGCGCGGTCAGATCTGTTCGGGAGGAACCGGTGACGCCCACGGCCCGCGTGTGGACCTATCTGACCGTCGGCGTCGCCGGCGCCGCGCTCGGAGTGTGGCTCGTCATTCTGTGGTTACCAGGCTGGCTGGTGACGGCGCGCCCCACCAGCACGCCGACGGCGACCCCGGTTGCGCAAGTCGGACAGGTTGCGCCAGTGGAGCCGATGGAAACCCCGGCCTCCGGTGCGCCGACCGACTCGCGCCGTATCTCAGCGACACTGTTCTACGTCGCGCCCTCGGGGGACGCCCTGATTCCCGTCGAAATCAACGTGCCCTACGCGGCGGCGCCCGCCGAGCAGGCCCGACGCATCGTCGAGCGTCAACTGGCCGCCGCGCCAGGCGGTCGCACATCCGCGATTCCTGCCGGGACGACGCTGCGAGCGTTATTTCTCACGAGCCGCGGGGAAGCCTTCGTGGATGTCTCCCGTGACATCGTGACGCGGCATCCTGGAGGGTCCCTCAGCGAGTCGCTAACGGTTTACGCCATCGTGAATGCGCTGACCGTCAATCTTCCCGACATCACGGCCGTCCAGTTACTGGTGGACGGCCGAGAAGTTGATACGCTGGTCGGACATCTCGATCTGCGGCGCCCGCTGGGGCGTGCCACCCGATGGGTGCGACGCACCCCCTGACTTAGGAGACTCATGATTCGACTCAACGGACGGGCAGCGGACACGCTGCGCCCCACCTCTCTCACGCCCAACTTCCTTGTCCACGCAGAAGGCTCGGTCCTCATTGAGGTGGGCCAAACGCGCGTCATCTGTTCGGCGTCTGTGGAAGATCGCGTGCCGCCCTTTCTGCGCGGTACCGGCAAAGGCTGGGTCACAGCCGAGTACGGCATGCTGCCGCGCGCCACCGGGACCCGCACGCAGCGCGAGGCGACGGCCGGGAAGGTGGGGGGCCGCACGCAGGAAATTCAACGCTTGATTGGCCGATCACTTCGATCGGTGACGGTGCTCAAGTCGTTGGGGGAACGCACCGTGTGGATCGACTGTGACGTGATTCAGGCCGACGGCGGCACGCGCACGGCGTCGATTACGGGCGGATTCGTGGCGCTGGTGCTGGCCCTGGACCGCCTGCGTACCCAAGGCGCGATCAAGACCATTCCTATTCTGGAATACGTCGCAGCCACCAGCGTCGGCATCGTTCAAAACACGGCGCTCCTCGATCTGGCCTATGAAGAAGATTCGGCGGCCGAAGTCGACATGAACGTCGTCAAGACGTCAGCAGGCAAGTTCATCGAGCTGCAAGGCACGGCAGAAACGGACCCCTTTGACCGCGCCCAGCTCGACGCCCTTCTCTCACTTGCCGACAAAGGCATCGATGAGCTGATCGAGAAACAACGTGCCATCGTCGGAGACATTCTCAAGTAAGGACTGGGTGCTGGGTGCTCGGTGCTGGGGTGCTGAAACCGATGGCAAGAAAAAAACGAGCTCACGAGCGGCGGTTTCCCGCTACTTGTGAGCCCGTTGCACATTGAACCCCAGGACCTCAGCCCCCCAGGCCCCCAGGCTGTCCTACCGCCCGCCGGGACCGACGCCTCCACCACGACCGCCGCCAGCCGCCGGTGGCGTGCGGGTTCGCATCGCGCGCGGATCGAGGATCGTGGAGATCTCGTCGATCACGTCCCGCAAGTGTCGCGTGGTGGATTCGTCGCGGGTGCCGCCAGTGCGCAGCGCGTTGTCGACGGCCTCACCCACCGCCCGCAATTCGCCTTTGAGCAGCGACCGCACCTCGGCACTCGGCTCGGTGTTCCCATTGAGCCGGTTGTCCATGATGTCGAGATACGTTCTCTGAAGATTGCGCCGATAGATATCGATGTTGACCCCCGACTTCGGCACTTCCTCCCAGACTCCGTTGCGTAACTCGGTCAGGAACTCGACCGGTGAGTACGCTGCCGCGCCGTCAATCGCCACCTGCTCCACCATGCGGTCCAGCCGACCGGTCTGGATCAAGCCATTCATGATGGACGACTGCGCCGTGCGCACGCGGTCAATGATCCCGGTCGGCTCGATGCGCCGCAGAATCTCCGGACGCACCATCATTGTGGGAGTTTGGAACGCGTTGGCGACCAGGTACCGCACCGCTTCCTGCTGTTTGGCGCGCGCCAGCACTTCGAACCTGACGCCGTTTTGCCCGATGTGCTTCTGCTGTGAATTGAACCCACCGACCATACGGACGACGTGGTTCATTTCCGTCCTCCACTGGCTGACCATCCGACCGTAGACTTCCTCCAACTCCGTCCAGGGATCACCCGTGCGGGTGCTGGTCGCCGCGAGCAACATCTCGGAAACACGGGCCAGATTCTTCATCCCAAGGGTCGTCGCCATGACAGCGTCGGCGTCACCGACGGCCTCGGTCTCGTCACCGGGGTCAGTGCCGGCCTGGCCTTCGGTGGAGAACCGCAGATACGGCTTCTCGTCCTGCTCACGTGCCCAGGTATCGAGCGTCACCTTCTCCTCATCCGGCGTTTTGGCCGTCGGAATCGGCTTGTAGCCCCACATCGTGGCCCACTTGTCATACGGACCAATCTTGGGGATCAAGTCGGCCACCGCGATTTTGTCTTCAGGCTGCGCCACGTAATTGAAGCGCGAGTAGTCCATGATGCTGGGCGTATGGCCCATCGTCTTCACCCACTCAGGATCGCGCACCTGCTCGATCGAGTAGGTCGAACTCGACTTCATGTTGTGCTGGAAGCCGAGGGTGTGCCCCACTTCGTGGGCCACGACGTACCGCATCAACTCGCCCATTAGCGCATCAGGCAGCGGCAACGTCTGCGCGCGCGGGTCCAGCGGACCAACCTGCACAAAATACCAGGCCTTCGCCAGGTTCTGAACGTTGTGGTAATACTGGATATCCGCCTCGAGGATTTCTCCGCTTCGAGGGTCGTGCACGTGCGGGCCCGATGCGTTTTCGGTCGTGGACGGCAACCACCGCACGACGGAATACCTCACATCTTCAGGACTCCAATCGGGGTCGTCTGTCGGCGCATCCTTGGCGAGGATCGCGTTGCTGAAACCCGCGGCTTCAAACGCGACCTGCCAGTCCTCAATGCCTTGCTTGAGAAACGGCACCCACTGGGGGGGCGTGGCCGGATCAATCCAGTAGACGATGGGTTTGACCGGGTCGGACATCGCCGCCGTCGGGTCCTTCTTCTCGAGCCGATACCTGGTGATATAGCGCTTGGCCACCGCACGCTGTTCGTCGGTGCCGTAGTCGGTCAGGCCCTGAGTGAAGTAGCCAACGCGCTCGTCAAACAGACGCGCCATCATTGGCGTTTCAGGCAACTTAATCATGCTGTACGAGGTCAGAACCGTCGCACTGCTTCCCCGCATCCCTCGGCCCGCACCACGGCCGCGGCCAGACGCCGCCGTCGCCTCGGCGGCCGTGAAGGTCTGCGTCGCTTCCACGTTGATGTTCTCGGGGAACGCGACCGCCTTCTCAAGGAACGTGCGGTCAGTGGCCAGACCACGACCGCCGATGCGGGTCCGAACCGAAAATTCAGGAACATCGGTGACAAACAAGGCTGTGACATCAATGACCGGATCCCCGCCCGCGTTGTACGCCGCGACAGGGAATGTCCGGATAATCGACGGATTGTTGGAGTCGGCGACGGCCGTGGAAATCGCGTCGTCTTCGTCGGCGACGACCGTGAAGTCAATGTCCTCGAGCAGGATTTTGTCGTCGCGCTTGACCCAGCGCACGACGCGTGTGCCAGCAGCCTGACCACCGTACCCGGCACCGATCGTCGTCTTCTTGATCGTGGTGACGAGCAGGAAGTCTTTCCCAAGTTCAGCCGTGGGAATCTCGTAGAACAACTTGTCGTCGACCCGGTGCACCGTAAAGATGCCCTGATCGGACTTGGCCTCCGCCGTAATGACTTCCTCATACGGCTTCGGAACATCCGGCGTAGCCTGCGCGCCACCCCGGCCACCGCCACCGCCACCGCCACGGCCCTGGCCCTGGCCCTGGACGACAGCCGCTGGCGACGACGTCGCCGCCGGCCCATTTTGATCTTCAAGTCGCGGGGTCTGGGCGGTCACGGCGGCGACAAACACCACAGCTCCAACCCCCACCAGCGACCACGTTACGAAACCGACTTTCCTGACCATGAGAAACTCCTCCCAAAGGGACAAACGAGCGAACCGCGCGATTATACCTGCTCAAGGCACGATGACACCCATACTGATCGCCACCACCAATCGCGGAAAACTCCGTGAAATTCGACAGATCCTCAGGGGCCTTTCCTTGCGCCTGGAGTCCCTTGGTAACTTGGCCACCGTGCCTGAACCAGTCGAAACCGGGCAGACGTTTGAAGAAAACGCACAGATCAAGGCTCACGCGTACGCCCGTGCTACTGGCCGCATCACGGTCGCTGAGGACTCGGGTCTCGTGATTGATGCCCTGGGAGGGGCGCCCGGCATCCACAGCGCGCGTTACCCAGGCACCACCTACGCAGACAAATTCGCCGGGCTTCACGCAGCCCTGGCCGCTCACCCAAGACCCTGGACGGCCAGATATGTCTGTGCGCTCGCACTCGTCCATCGTGGCCAACTACTCTTTGAGACGACGGGCGCGGTCGAAGGAGAAATTTGGCCAGAGCCACGGGGCGGGCACGGGTTTGGGTACGATCCGATTTTCTACTACCCGCCCTACCAACTCACGTTCGGCGAGGTCGATGAGACGCGCAAGCTCGTCGTCGCGCATCGGGGCCAGGCCTTTCTGGCCTTTCGAGAATGGGTCGTAAACGGCAGGCTATCCGAGACTATTCAGGCCGTATGGCTTCGTTGATCACGAAGAAGAACAACGCGCCGAGCACCGGCCCGATGATCGGAAGAGGCTCGGGCACGATTAGCACCTGCAGAACGCCGCCGAACAGCCCCCCAAGTATCGAACCAACGACCTAGCGCCGGAGCCGTTTCAGCCAGACTGGCCGACAGCGGTGCCCGTCCGAAAGCGCGCCAAGACAGCGTGGACAGGTAGCCATTTAGAAAACTCGCGGATTGTGCCACGAGGTCGTTGGCGCACTCCAGCGCTACCG
>JABMNV010000108.1 GCA_013203475.1 Acidobacteriota bacterium | reverse complement strand
CCAAGCTGCGCTACATCCCGCCGACTACTTCTTCTTCGCCCTACTGGCCTTACCCACTTTGCGCGCCGGTTGGGGGTCGGCCGCCAGTGCAAACCCGGCAGCGTCGCGGCTGTCGAGTGTCTTCAAGATCCATCGCAGGCCCTGTCTGACCTCCTGCAAGTGTGCGCGCGACTCATCGTCGAGCAGCGCAAAATCATCCGCCTCACCATCGGCGGCCTCGATGCCCGTCCCGGCGGCCGCCTCTTCCGCCAACCGACGTCTGGCTCCCGCCAACGTCAACCCTTCGACGGCAATCAAGTGCTTGAGCTGCAGCACCCGCTCGACGTCGCTCCGCCGATATACTCGCGGCCCCGTAGGCGTTTTCGACACGCCAAGGTCAGGAAACTCCGCCTCCCAGCCCTTCAGCACATAGGACTGAACCCCGACGATTTCACAGACCTCCTGGGCCCGAAACGCCGGCCGATTGGGAATAGAAACGGTAGACACGGCACCCAGACGAGGCAGTATATCAGAGCCGCCCGCCCTCAATGGTCCCTCTCTCTCGGTGTCCGGCGCCTCACGCTGATGCGAATCGGCGTGCCCATGAACCCGAAATGTTCACGAATCTGATTGACGAGGAACCGCTCGTAAGAGAAGTGGAATTCCGTGGCCACATTCGTGAAGAACACAAACCGCGGCGGTGCGCTCGCGGTCTGCGCGGCATACAAGATCCGCACGCCTCTGCGATCCTTGCTCGTCGGAGGATTGGCGGCCGTGATGTGTTCCACAAACTTGTTGAGCGCCGACGTGCTGACACGCTTCACCCGCGCCTCGGCCACCTGTAGAGCCACCTCAAGGACCTTGGCCGACCGCTCGCCGGTCAGCGCCGAGACGTGCAACATCGGAGCAAACGGCAAGAACTTCAAGTCGTACCGCAGCTTGTCGTCGTAGTCCTTGACCCACTGCTGATCATGACCGGCCATCAGGTCCCACTTGTTGACGACCAACACGACTCCGCACCCGGCTTCTTCCGCCTCACCGGCGATGGCCGCGTCGCGGTCGGTCACGCCTTCAACCGCGTCGATCATGATGACCGCCACGTCAGCCTGAACCATCGCCCGCTTGGCCAGAATCACACTGATCGATTCCACCTGGCCCGACGTCGACACCTTGCCGGGCCGCCGCATTCCGGCGGTATCCACCAGCCGCAGGCGGCGCTGCTGGAACTGCAAGATCACGTCAACCGAGTCGCGGGTGGTCCCGGGCATGTCACTGACCATCACGCGCTCTTCGCGCAACAGGCGGTTGACGAGCGACGACTTTCCGACATTGGGCCGACCGACAATGGCGATCGCAATTTCTGGCTCTTCCAGCTCAGCCTCAGTGGACTTTTCAGGAAACAGTTTCAACAATGCGTCAAGCAGGTCGCCGACGCCATGACCGTGTTCGGCCGACACTTCCAGAATATCGAAGCCGAGCTCGTGAAACTCGTTCACGCGCGCCCGCGCTCGCTTGTCATCCGCTTTGTTCACCGCAAGGATAGCCGGCCGATTCAACGCCCGGACGGCCTTGGCAATGTCCTGATCGCCCGACACCAACCCTTCCCGGCCGTCCACCATGAAGACCACGATGTCGGCGGTCTCCAGGGCGCGCAGCCCCTGCTCCACCACCATGTCGTGAAGCGGATCGGTCGTAGCGCCAAAGAGGCCACCGGTGTCATACACCGTGAAGTGGTGATTCAACCACTCGGCCGGCGCGGCCACCATGTCGCGCGTCGTGCCGGCAACCGGCGCGACGATGGAGCGGCGCGTGCCGGTAATACGGTTGAACAGGGTCGATTTTCCGACGTTGGGCCGACCGACAAACACCACTCTGGGGCCGACGCCTTGTTTGGCCATGCCATGTCAGTGTACCTGCGAAAACGGTTAGCGGGATACTTGACTCCCTAAGTGGGTTTTTTTATAGTGACTTACGGGCATTGTCGCCCCCCTAACTTCATGATTAAAGTCGACATCGTAAACGAGGTGTCACGCATCGCCGAAATCACCAAAGTCAAGGCCGAAGTGGCCGTTGACGCGGTATTTGACGCGATGCGGACCTCCATGATGAAGGGCGATCGCATTGAATTGCGCGGGTTCGGCGTCTTTCAGGTGAAGCCACGCAAACGCGGCGTCGGACGCAATCCACGCACAGGTAAGGAAGTCAAAATTCCGCCAGGTCGAACGATTCGCTTCAAGCCCGGGAAAGAACTGCAGAACATCACAGGGAATGACTGATTCCCCTGAGCCCTTCACGGGCGACACCACCCAGAAACGCTTCCAGCATGGGCTGGCGCTGGTCCCCATCTCGCTCTTCTTCCTGACCGCAATCTCGACCACGCTGGCCGTCGGCAGCATCTGGTACGCGGTCGCCATCCTCCTGATACTCGGCGCTCACGAATTCGGGCACTACTTCGCCTGCCGGTGGCACAACGTCGACTGCACGCTGCCCTACTTCCTCCCGATGCCGTTAATTCTGACGGGCACCCTCGGAGCCGTCATCAAGATCCGGGAACCGTTTCCCTCGCGCGCCGCTCTCTTTGATATTGGTGTCGCCGGGCCTATTGCCGGATTCATCACGCTGCTGCCGTTCATGATCGCCGGCATCGTGATGTCAGAGGTCACACCGCTGCCCGACGAACCGGGCCTCCTCCTCCTGGGCGAACCGCTCCTCTTCAAATTCATCGCTCAAATAGTGCATGGCCCTCTGTCCGAGGGCATGGACATCGTGATTCATCCGATGGGGTTTGCCGCGTGGTTTGGCATGCTGGCCACGGCCCTGAACCTGCTGCCCTTTGGCCAACTGGATGGCGGCCATCTCGCGTACGCCGTGTTTGGTCGTCGCGCCGCCACGCTCTCGATGGGCGCGCTGGCCACCGTGATCGCATTGTCATTTGTGTCGTACAGCTGGATCGCGATGGCAGTCATGCTGTCGGTGATGGCCTATTTCATGGGCATACGCCACCCCGCGCCGTGGGATGACACCACGCCGCTCACACGCGGCCGACTGATTGTCGCGGCTGTGGCCGTGCTGATCTTCATCGGTTGTTTCACACCGGTGCCACTCACCATCGACTGGTAGACCCGATGACTGCTATGCCCACAGAGCGCCGGACGACTCGTACACTGGTGTGTGTCCTTGGCGCCTGGCTGGTGCCGACACTCTGCGCAGGCCAGCCGGTCGCCCAGACGACCACACGCCCGACGATGACGGCACATCGAACTACTGGCCCCATCGTCGTTGACGGCGTGCTTGATGATGAGCCGTGGAGCCAGGCCGTCGGCGTCGAAGGATTCACACAAAGTGAGCCGGCGGCCGGCGCACCCGCCACCGAGCGCACGACCGTCCGAATCGTCTTCGACGGCACGACACTGTATATCGCGGCCTTCTGCTACGACCGTGATCCCTCCGGCATCATCGTGAGTGATCTGCGCAAGGATTTTTCGACAGCAGGACAGGACACATTTGAAGTCGTGCTTGATACGTTTGGCGACAAGCGCAACGGGTTTCTCTTCGCGACCAATGCCGCCGGCGCCAAAGCCGATCAGCAGATTACCAACGAAGGTCGTGACATCAACGAGAGCTGGGATGCCGTGTGGACCGTCCGTACACAGCGATCTGACGAGGGCTGGACGGCCGAGATCGCGATTCCGCTCAAGTCGCTGCGGTTCGCCCCCGGGGGCACCTGGGGCGTCAACTTCAGTCGGCGGATTCGCCGCAAGAACGAGATCGACTTTTGGGCGCCGGTGCCACGGTCGTTTACCTTGGCACGGGTGTCGCTCGCGGGAAACCTTGATGGCCTCGAAGACGCCCGCCCTGGCAGGAATCTCCAGGTCCTGCCGTACATCCTGGCTGGAGGCGTCCGCCAACTCGGCGGTGACAGCTACACCTCATCATCGAATATTGGTCTGGACGTGAAGTACGCCGTTACGTCAGCGCTCACGCTGGATGTCACGGCACGCCCGGATTTTGCTCAAGCTGAAGCAGATGAACAGCAGGTCAACCTGACGCAGTTCTCACAGTTCTTCCCGGAGAAACGGAGTTTCTTTCTCGAGAACGCCGGATTGTTCTACGTCGGCGATGCGGCTCGAAGTCGAATCAACCCCGCGCCGACACCTGATGAAGATCTGTTGCTGTTTTTCAGCCGTCGCATCGGCCTGAGCGCTGCAGGAACGGCCGTGCCGATCGTGGCCGGCGCGCGGTTGACGGGCCGAGTAGCCGGACTGTCGGTCGGCGCCCTGAACGTCCAAACCGAATCCACCGCGTCTTCGCCGTCAACAAACTATTCCGTGCTGCGCGTCAGGCGCAATCTCTTTGGCGCCTCAGACATTGGCGTAATCGTGATGTCGCGTCAGAACACGTCCAGTGGCGGCAACGGTGACTACAATCGCGTCTACGGCGTCGATACCAATGTCCGTCTGTACCGCATTCTGGATTGGAGCTCCTACGCAGTTCGCAGCGTGACCCCGGGCGTCACCGACGGTCAGTACGCGGCGCGGACGTCCCTCAACTGGGAAGGACCGTTCTTCCACGTCAAAGCAGGCCTTCTGGCGATCGGTGAAGGATTCAGGAACGATCTGGCGTACTACCGACGTACCGGAATCAGGAAGTATTTCGTTGACTCGGGCGTTCGGCCACGTCCAGGCTGGCTCGCACGCTACGGTCTCCGTGAGCTGCATCCGCATGTGTCCTGGAACGTCTACACGGACATGTCGAATCAGACGATCGCCAGCCGGTTGCATACCGGCCTCACGTTCCTCCGAACGTCTGGATCGTATGCGGAACTTTCTGCGAACTCACAAGTGGAGACGCTCGGTCAGCCGTTGCGTTTGCCCGGTGCAACCGTCGCGCTTCCACCGGGCCGGTATTCCTGGAACCACTGGCGCCTCCTTCTGCAGTCAGACTCGAGCCGCGTCGTCAGTGGCGCGGTCACCGTGAACTGGGGTGGCATCTGGAACGGCACACAGCGAACGTTTGTCAGCAGTCTGACGCTGCGCCCCAATGCCCAGCTGCGGACCACCGCGAGTTTTCAGCGTTCGGTGGGGACACTGCGGTTGCCAGGCCAGTCGTTCGTCTCGTCGATCGCCACGCTCCGCGCCAACTACTCATTCTCGACGAACATGTTTCTGGATGCCCTGGTGCAATACAGCCCTGATCGGGACCAGATCAATACGAACATCCGCTTCAACCTCCTGCACCATCCGCTCAGCGATCTCTACCTCGTCTACAACGAGCAGCGCTTCACGACCGATAGCGTGACGCCGGGCCGAGGTATCCTGCTCAAGTTCAGTCAGATGTTTCCGTTCTAGGCCGCGCCTACATTACTGAATACGGGTCCACATCGATCATCGTCCGTCGCTTGAGGTCGGGCTTGGAATCCAGGGCGCGCACGATCGCCTCGCGCATGGCGCGACGGTGGGTCCCCTTGAGGAAGAACTGGGCGCGGTATTCGTCCTTGATTTTTGAGAGTGGCGCAGGCGCCGGCCCCAGGATTCGCGCCTTGGGCCCTTGGCGGCGTACCAAGCCGGCCAGCACCTGTGCGTGTTCCAATGCCTGGCTCAGCGACTTGCCCCGCACGATCACGTTGATGAGGCCCACCCGAGGCGGATAGTCCATCCGTGTCCGGAATTCCATCTCGTGGTCCAGAAACGCGGCGTAGTCCTGCGCGGACGCCGAGCGCACACTGTAGTGATCTGGATACAACGTCTGGATCAGCGCCTCGCCCGCCACCTCGCCCCGCCCGGCGCGGCCGACGACCTGCGTCAAGAGTTGAAACGTCCGCTCAGCCGCGCGGAAGTCGGCCATCCCCAAACCGACATCAGCCGAGATCACGCCCACCAGAGTCACCGACGGGAAGTCGTGGCCTTTGGCGATCATCTGCGTGCCGACCAGAATGTCGACATCACCGCGGGCAACGT
>JABMNV010000107.1 GCA_013203475.1 Acidobacteriota bacterium | reverse complement strand
TGGAATCTGAAATCTTGAATCTGAAATCTGGAATCGCCTATCGATAATCGTGGAATCTGTTGCTCATCCGCGCCTGCGTCGTCTCGCCGTCTGGGTTGAAGTGGTCAGGATCGCGACCAGTTCCCTTGCCTCCGTCAACAGGGACAGGAGCGAGTCGGCGGTGGCCAGGCCGCAGTTGTTGAGGTGTTCGAGCCAGTACAGTGTCTCGTCTGCCTCTTCGAGGGCGATGCCGATTTTCGAGGTGAACTCCGCGTGAGAGCGCGCCCTCCCGGCGGCCCGGTGATTTGCCGCCGTCGAAGTCGCCGACCGCCGCAACTGAAGCGCGACATCCCGAGTCTCAATTCTGGCAAGCGCCGGACGGGAGAACTTCTCAACCTCTGTGGCGAACGTCGCCAAGCGCCCACGTAACTCCTCCGGTGTCACATCCAATAGCGATGCACGTCCCGATCCAGCACAGAAACAAGAAAACCCCAACCAGAGTGGAACTCAAGTGGCGACTGATCGCAGAATCTGCGTACGGGCAGCAGCCGCAAGGAGCAGATCCCCCCGATTCCCCCGATTGCCGATTGCCGATTGCCGATTATCAAATCCCCTCCCCGCCCCAGTTGACCCAGCGCCGGAAATATGAGGAAGTCAGACCATGATTGACGTGTCGGCCGATATTGAGATTGCAGCCTCGCCCTCAACGATCGCGGGCGTGATGTTCGACCCCCAGAGGTACACGGAATGGATGACGGGCGTGAGTCGCGTGGAAATGCTTGACCCGGCGCTCGCACCTGGTGCCCGCGTGAAACATCACGGGACGTTCATGGGGCAGGACATTGTCTGGACCACGCAGGTGGAGGCCGTGCACTTTCCGCACGTGCTGACGCTCTTAATCACGGACGGGCCGTTTGTGGGCACCACGCGCATCGGCATCCAGCGGTCGCCCGGAGGCTCGCAGGTCAAAGTGCACACCACGGGCGCACTCAACGGCATGCCGTTTGTGCCCGACGCCATGGTCGCAACACCGATGAAAGCCGGGTTGGTCGCTGACCTCGAGCGGCTCAGGGCGCTGGTTCAGGCGTGACCCAGCCCGCTTACTTGATGCGGGCTCTGGCGATGCGATCCACCAGACTCCGATAGACGCCACCGTCCATCGGTATGCCGTTCAGCTCAAAGTTGAAATCGCTGCCGAAGAACGGCTCGATCTTCAGTTTGTAGGTCCCGTCCTGGCCGACCTTCTTGATGTCGATGAGCTCCCACTGACGTGAGTCATCAAGCTGGTTGTTGGACTCAAACGACACGCCGCCTTCGGTCAGAATCAATGTGCCCTGACAACTGCCGATTCGGTGGTCGTGTCTGACCTGGTAGCTGGCAAGAATCGGTGACGCGTCAGTCTTCGTCGTCCGGCCGCCGGTCGTCGCAGGTCCGGTCCCTGATGGCGTGGCCTCGTACCATCCCATCAGCCTCGCGGGTTCGGCCAGCCTGAACCTGAACGAGTCCCGTTCGCCGTCGGCGTCCTTCAGGGGGCGCTGGGTCGTGATCGTGACGACATCGGCGTTCCGCTGAGCCTTGGCGATCTCGGCGTGCTCGATCGCCATCGACCACCTTGAGGCGTCGCTTGTGACAAACACGATCGTGTCGCCGACGAGGGCGATGTGCCCCTTGGCTGATCCGAACGGCACGGCCAGCTCAGCTTCGGTGAACACGATGGCCGTCTGCGCGGAGGCGGGTCCTGTTGCGAATGCGGCGACGACGACGAGTGCGAATCGCTTGAGAATCGACATGTGAACCTCCGTTAGATAACAGCTCAAAGTGTATCCAGCACGCCTCTGCCAGAGAAGGCCGAACGGTGCACTGGCCGCTTACCGTCCCACAGCGAAAAGCGTGCCTGCTGTTCGGATGTACATGACGCCTTCCGACAGCGCGGGCGTGGCCATGATGAGATCGCCCATGGTGTTGGTCGCGATGTGAGAAAACTCGGGGCCGGCGCCAATCACCAGAACGTCACCGTCCTCGCTCGAGAGATAGATCTTCCCGTCGGCCGCGACCGGTGACGCACTGAAGCCACTGCCGACATTGGGCAGACGCTGGCGGTAAATGTCCTTGCCTGTTTGCAGGTCATACGCGTCGACCACGCCGTTGTTGGCAAGCACGTACAACTGGCCGCGGTAGGCCAGCGGCGTCGGCATGTAGGGCCCCCGGGCGGTCTTGCTCCAGGCGATGCCCGAGTTCGACGTGGCGTCATCGGGCAGCGTCAGGTCGCCGGCGGCATCCGGTCGGACGACAAAAATCGGACGCTCGGGTGCGCGTCCGCTGGCGACCACCCACAGGCCGTCGGCGAAGATCGGCGTTGGCGCCGTGATCTTCGAACTGCGTCCGATCCGCCAGAGTTCCTTCCCCGTCCGCGGGTCATACCCACGAATGAAGTTGGAGGCATTGGTGACCAGCACCGGACCGGCGGGCGTGTCGGCCACGGTCGGTGTGCCCCACGAAGGAATCTCTTCGCGATCGGTCTTCCACACCGTCTCGCCCGTGGCGGCGTTGACTGCCAGCAGAAACGAGTCGGCGTGGGTGTCGACCTGCAGAATCACCAGGTTGTTCCAGATGATCGGCGAACTGGCGGGGCCCCATTCAAACGAGGGAAGGTCGTTGGCGCCAAGGTCCATACGACCATAGTCGACCTTCCAGACGACGTTGCCGGCCATGTCAAAGGCGTGGGCGCCCATTGAACCGAACGTCGCGACAACGATCTGACCGTTGGTGGCGGGTGTGGCGCTCGCGTACGTCGACTTGATGTGGCGCTTGTCGAGCGGCTCACCTTCAGCGGCGACGCGATCCCGCTTCACTGTGCCCGTGTGCTTGTCGAGAGCGACCACTTTCCATTGATGCGACGTGCGGTCTTCTGACGCATCGCCGGCACCATACAGACCGGGTGTGAAGGTCGCGTTGCCGCGACTGCTCACGGCAGTTGCCACGAAGATTGTGTCGCCCCAAATCACGGGACTTGAGTGCGCAAGACCCGAGATCGGCGTGCGCCACTTGATGCCTTGCCCGCAGGGCCGCTCCACTTTTCGAGCAGGTTCTGGCCGTCCGCCGCAATGCCTGACGCCTGCGGTCCACGGAACGAGGGCTAACTGTGCTCGGCCGCGGAGGCTGGCGCCAACTCGGGCACTGTGACTGGTCCCGTGCGGACGATGCGCCGTGAGGGACTGACTGGTGTTTCGCCTTCGGGCAACCACACGCTGTCGACCAGCATCATGCGACGCTCCATGCACGCGTCGGCAATGAGTTCGAACCGCACCTGTCGGCCCTCCACGTGGTACCGGAACCGACCGGGCTCCGCGCATCCGTTCGGAGGACTCGTCAGGGCGAATTCGGCCACGCCCTCGGCAGCCTTCCAGGTGCCGGCAAAGTTCGGCCAGCCTCCATCGCCGAGCGTGAACGTGCCGTCGGCGGCAAACGTCGCTGCAATCAGACCGTAGGTCAGGGGCCCGGATGGAAGCGGCTGCTGCTGAGACGGTGAAATCGTTTGGACGACGAGGGTCGCCGCCAACACCAGGCTGGAGCCCAGCGCGATATGTTGTCGCATGGGGCACATCGTAGCGCGGAACAGCTGCGTTATGATTGCCAACGTTCCAGAGGAGTGTGAAATGTCGCACGTCGCCAAGGGTGAATTTACTGTCTCGATCCAGCCGCTCTCATTTGAAGGGGTCGATACCGAGTCACGATTGGGTCGCATGAGCATCGACAAGCAGATGACCGGAGACTTGATCGCAACCACGACGGGGCAGATGCTCACCGCGATGGGTGAGACCGCCGGTTCGTCTGGAATACGTGGCCGTCGAACGCGTCACCGGTACGCTGCATAGCAAGCGCACGCCTACGAACTCCACTACGCGTTGCCGACATCGATATGACACCAATCACCATCGCACTGACGCTCTCACTGACCACGGGCCTCCTGGGGTTGACTCCTCTGTCCTTCACGCCCCCGGCCTTCACCCAGGACCCGCATACGCAGATGAACCAGCGCGGTGCGCACTTCATGGGGTTCGACCAGGACAAGACCGCCCACCACTTCGTGCTCTATCCTGACGGCGGCGCGATCGAGGTCGTGGTGAAAGACGCCGGTGACACGACCAACCGGGACGCCATCCGCGCCCACCTTTTACACATCGCCGTCATGTTCGGCGAAGGCAATTTCGAGGCGCCTATGCTGGTGCATGCCACTGACGTGCCCGGCACAGCCGAGATGACGAAGGTCAAGGACGCGATTGCCTGGAAGGACGAAGAAACAGACAAGGGCGGCCGTGTCAACATCGTCACGACCAATGCGGATGCGCTCAAGGCTGTTCACGCCTTCCTCCGGTACCAGATCACCGATCATAAGACTGGTGACTCCCTCGAAATCACCAAGCGCTGAACCGGCCAGGACCTGAGCGGCGCTCTAGTGCGGCGCGTCCATGCTGGTCAGGATGCTGGTCAGGATGAGTGCGGCCACTCCGAACGCCAGTTCAAGACCCGCCATGCTTCGCAACTGATCGGGTCCATTCGGATCGGCGGCGAGCACGGGGCGTACGACGCGCCAGTTGTACACGCCGCACAAGCCGGCCGAGCCGAACGCAATGATCTTCGCAATCAGCACGAAGCCGTACGGGGAAAGCAGGGCCGCGACGCTGTCGACATATTCCCAGGCAGAGACGAGGCCGGAGGCGGCGAGGGTGATGACGGCCACCAGTGCCTGCGGCGAGAAGTGGTCGATGGCCTGTGCGAACGCTGCGCGCGCGCCAGCTGACGTCAGGTTGGTCTGTCGCGTCACGCGAAGCACGACCGCCAGTGTGCCCAGCCAGAGGCCGGCCGCGATGACATGGACGGCATGGGCGGTCGTGACCGACGCCAGTCCACTCTCCACGCCGGCGGCGTGACCGGTAAGCGCCACACTCGCGCCCACACCAGACGCCGCGACCAGCGGCACGATCCAGCCACGTCGACCACGGGTGACCGATGGCGCCAGAGCCACCCAACACGCGAGCCCGGCGAGCAGTTGCCATGTCCAGCCCCAACCCCAGTACGTGTCGCGGAGGATAATTACGGCCAGGTCCAGCGACATCGGACGGTCGCCGCCAAAGGCCAGCCACGTTTGCATGCCCAGGCGCGCAAGGAGCGCAAGCAGAAGCAGGGGCGCAGCGAGACGCGCGACGCGCAGGGCCGCCTGGCGCCAGACCGGTGCGTACGCATTGTCAGCGGAAGCGAATACACGGGCGGCCCCCACCGCTCCAACGGTCGCCAACACCGAGCCGTACCAGACGAACGCGATGCCGTCCGGGAGCCAGGTCATGAAACTACCGCTTCGGGGTGAACGTGTACCCGAAGGACCCGGTCAGCATGTGACCGTCTTTGCCTGAGGTCTTCCAGCGCACGGTGTAGGCGCCCGGTGTCATGGCGCCGGTGACCTCGGCAACCAGGGAGTGGTCGGCCTTTCCGTCTGTCTGTCCGGCGGTCACCTTGCCGAGCGTGACGCGACCGGTGGTGTCTTCCAATGTGATGCTGCTGACTGCGGTCGTTGGTGCTTGCGAAAACCAGAGTTGCACCTTCGTCGGCGCTGTCACGATGACCGTGTCTTCCATCGGAAGCGTCTTCGTGATTTCCAAATGTACCGGCGCAGCGGCGAAGGACGCCACGCACACACTCATCAGCACTACCGTCGCCAGAATCTCGCGAGTCATCGTCTCAGTGTACACGCTCCTACTCGTCGGTCGAGCCAATCGCCGAAAACAACGGCCATCGGTCATCGTCATTGTCGAGAGCCGTCAACCCCGCCAGTCCCACAAGGTTGTGGACGCCGGCTCCCAGCAGGCGGACCGGTCGCTGGCCCGCTTCGGTCTTCTGGAGCAGGGTCAGCGCCCGCGAGACGATGGCGTCTGCGTCGCGCGTGGCCGGCGCGCTGTGGCTGCGCGTGATCGTCGTGAAGTCTTCGTAGCGCACTTTGATGGTGACCGTTCGTGCGAGGAGTTCGCGCGCGTCGAGCCATGCAGCTATCCGGCGGGCCATTTTCGTGATTTCGTCTCGAATGCGAATGGGGTCTGTGATGTCTTCGGCGTATGTGCGTTCGCTGGATGACGACTTGGCTGGCCGGTTTGGACTGACGGGCCGGTCATCGTGCCCGGACGCCAGCTTGCGCAGCCAGTCGGCCGCGCTGCCGACCGCGGCGTGCAGGGTGGCGAGTTCAGCCGAGCGGACGTCCGTGAGTGTCTCGATGCCGTGATCGCGCAGCCGTTTGGCGGTCACCGGACCTACCCCCCATAGAGCGTCAACGGGGAGTTGTTGCAGGAATCCTTCCACTCGTTCAGGCGCGATCACGGTCAGTCCGTCAGGCTTTCGCCACGCTGAGGCAATCTTGGCCAGGAACTTATTCGGGGCCACGCCCGCCGAGGCCGTGAGCCCCGTGGTCTCCTTGATCAGCGCCTTGATACGCCGGGCCACGTTCATGCCGAGCGGCTCATTCCACGCGTTTTCGGTGACGTCCAAATAGGCCTCATCAAGCGACAGTCCCTCCACCAGGGGAGTGACCGAGCGAAAGATCTCGAAGACCTGCTGAGAGACGGAACGGTACTTGTGGAAGCTGGGCGAGATGATCACGAGATGTGGGCAGAGTCGAACAGCGCGCGACATCGGGATGGCGGATCGCACACCGAACTTCCGGGCCTCATAGCTGGCGGCGGCCACCACGCCGCGTGAATCCGGGAGGCCTCCCACCGCCACAGGCTTGCCCTTGAGGTCTGGCCGGTCGCGCTGCTCCACAGACGCGTAAAACGCGTCCATGTCCACGTGAATGATCCGTCGAATCACAACTATTGCTATCATGCGCGGATGAAGTCGACATCCCCCAATCTGTTCCGCATCTTCTCCGTGGTGACTCTGGCAGCCTCAGTCTCAGTGGTCAGTTGCAGCAATCCGACACCAGAAGTGCAGGAGGTTCAGGCGACACCGGCCACACTCGCGCTGAGCACCGAAACCCATCTGAGCAACATCAAGCAACTGACATTTAGCGGGCAGAATGCCGAAGCGTATTTTTCAGCCGACGGGAGCCGCCTGATTTTTCAGAGCATGGATGGCGATGATCAATGTGACCAGATCTTCACGATGCGGCCGGATGGGTCAGAGCGAACTCTGGTCGGCACGGGAAAAGGCGCAAACACCTGCTCCTATGTCTATCCGGACAACCAGTCGATTCTCTACGCATCCACGCAGCAAGGCGGCGATGCCTGCCCGCCTCGACCGGGGATGGAGAACGGGTACGTCTGGGCCATCTACGACGAGTTCGACATCTTCCGCGCGAACATCGACGGGACCAATCCCGTGCGCCTGACGACCAACTCGGGGTATGACGCCGAAGCCACCATCGGCAACGACGGGCACATTGTGTTCACCAGCGTGCGCGACGGTGACATGGAGATCTATTCCATGAACGGCGACGGTTCCGGCGTGAAACGACTGACCAACATGCCGGGGCCTGACGGGGGACCGTTCCTGTCGGCGGATGGCCAGCAGATCGTGTGGCGCGGACGGCATCCGGCGCCGGGCGCCGAACTCGATGAATATTTCTCGCTGCTCAAGAAGGCGCTCTGGAAGCCGACCTCTGTTGAGTTGTTCGTCATGAATCGCGACGGCAGTAACCCGCGACAGGTGACCAACCTCGGCGGCGCCAGCTTCGCTCCCTTCTTCACGCCCGATGGCACGAAGATCATCTTCGCGTCGAATCATCACGTGCCCGGCGGCCGCGAATTCGACATCTTCATGGTGAACGTCGACGGAACAGGGCTTGAACAGATCACGTTCAGTCCGGAATTCGATGGATTCCCGATGTTTTCACCCGATGGCACGAAACTGGTGTTCGCGTCCAATCGCAACGGTGCGAAGCCAGCCGACACCAACGTGTTTATTGCCGACTGGACCTGGTAGACCGTCGAACTCCCCTATACTCCGTTCATGCGCCACCCGTTCGTTCCGCTCGTCGCCGTCTTCACTTTCGTTGCCCTGTGCGCCGGGGGCCAGCTGATTGCACAACAGACTGCGGGCACGTCGCCAGATTGGGCGAGGTTTCGCGGCCCCAATGGTTCGGGTCTGTCCGACGCCGCCAACGTGCCGACCGAGTTCGGCAAGACGAACAATATGGTCTGGCGACTCCCCCTGCCCCCGGGCCACTCGTCCCCGATCATCCACCGTGATCGGATTTACCTGACGGCCTTCCGTGGCGAAACCCTGGTCACGTACGCCATTGACCGCGCTCGCGGCTGGGTCATCTGGACGCGCGAAGCACCGAATGTCAAGACGAACATTCCCGACAAGCGCAACAACCCGGCATCACCCAGTCCGTCGGTCGATGACAGCGGGATCTATGTCTTCTTTGGTGACTATGGTTTGGTCGCCTACGATCTGGACGGCCAGGACCGCTGGAAGATGCCCCTCGGGCCCTTCGACAACATCTACGGCATGGGCGCGTCCCCGATCATTGTTGGCGACCTGTTGCTGTTGGCCTGCGACCAGAGCAATGGCTCATTCCTGATGGCGGTCGACAAGCAGACCGGGCAAGAGCGCTGGAAAACGCCTCGTCCTGAGGCCAAGAGTGGCCATGCCACGCCGATCTTGTGGCGCACTCCGAGCGGCGAGGACCAAATCCTGCTGCCGGGATCCTTCCTGCTGACGGCCTACAAGCCGCAGACGGGTGAAAAAATCTGGTGGGTGCGTGGGTTGTCGTTCGAGATCAAGTCCACGCCGGTCATCGACGGCGACACGATCTACATCAACGGCTACGGCTCTCCGGAAAATGATCCCGATCGAAAGATCAATCTGCCGGCGGCCGACGAGGTGTGGCCGGTGGCCGATGCTGACAAGGACGGGCTGCTGTCCAAGGCCGAGTTTCCGAAGTACACGGCCGCGTTCTGGTTTGGTGTGGCCGACCTGAATTTCAACAACACACTCACTAAGGATGAATGGGAGTACTACCGCGCGGCGCTTGACTCGGAAAACGGCATGTTGGCCATCACGCTCGGAGGGACTGGTGACACCACCGAAACCGCCGTGCGTTGGAAATATCAGCGTTCCGTGCCGCAACTGCCGTCACCCCTGGTCTTCCACGATGTGCTCTACATGGTCAACGACGGGGGCATCGTCACGACCCTGAATCCCGAGACGGGCGCGTTGATCAAGCAGGGCCGACTGACGGGCGCGCTGGGCGCGTACTATTCGTCGCCAGTCGCCGCCGGCGGGCACCTGTATTTCACCAGCGAGCGGGGCGCCATTGCCGTGCTGCCACCTGGAGGTGATCTGTCTCCGCTGGTCGTCAATGACCTGGGCGAAGACACGTATGCGACGCCGGCGTTTGCCGACGGCCGCATCTACGTGCGCACGGTGGAAGCGCTGTACGCCTTCGGCGCCGCCGTGTACTAATAGGGCCCGTGGCCAAGCGCTCGTCGAACTCCCCGTCCCTGTTTGACGCCCCTCCGACGGATGGGCAGATCACCGCCCCGCCTCCGTCCGGCGGGGATGAACCCGTTGCTCTGCACGACGCTGCTCAGACGCGGTATCTCAACTACGCGCTCTCGGTCATCACCTCGCGCGCGCTGCCTGACGTGCGCGATGGGCTCAAGCCGGTGCAGCGCCGCATCCTCTACACGATGTGGCAGCAGAACCTCACCGCCGACGCCAAACACCGCAAGTGCGCCAAAGTCGTCGGCGACGTGATGGGCAACTACCATCCGCATGGCGACAGTGCGCTCTACGAGACATTGGTGCGCATGGCGCAGCCGTTCGCACTGCGGTATCCACTCGTGGACGGGTCCGGCAACTTCGGATCGCTTGATGGCGACAATGCCGCCGCGATGCGTTACACCGAGTGTCGACTCAGGCGCATCAGCGACGAAATGCTCCAGGAGATCAATCAGGACACGGTGCCGTTCCGGCCCAACTACGACGGCACCCGAGAGGAACCTGCCGTGTTGCCGGCGCGTATCCCGAACCTGTTGGTGAACGGTGCCACCGGAATTGCCGTGGGCATGGCGACCAATATTCCTCCGCATCACCTGGGCGAAGTGTGCACCGCGCTCGTCAAGATGATCGACGCCGACTTCGACCTCACGACGGCGCAATTGTGTCGGTACATCAAGGGCCCAGACTTTCCGACCGGCGGCCAGATTCTCAACTCCGCCGACGAGATCCTGGATATCTACGAGACCGGCTCTGGCAGCATCCGGACTCGCGCCACATGGGAGAAGGGACCCGAAACCCGCACGTCGAAGACGATTTTCATCACCAGCGTCCCGTATGCCATGAGCAAGTCGACGCTCATCGAGCGTATTGCCGACGTGGCGTTGTCGCGCAAGTTGCCGCATCTGGTTGATGTCAGAGACCTGTCGACTGACGATGTGCGAATTGCTCTGGAGTTGAAGAAGGAAGCCGACGAACAGATGGTGATGGCGTACCTGTACAAGAACACGCCACTGCAATCCAATTTCGCGGTCAACATGACGTGCCTCATTCCTACCGAGAATGCGGCCGTCTGCAAACCCGACCGCGTTGGTCTGCGCGTCGTGCTCTGGCATTTTCTCCACTTCCGACTTGAAGTCGTGCGGGCACGACTGAACCACGAGCTGTCTGTGCTGAGTAAGCGCATCCACATCCTCGAGGGGTTCGCAAAGGTCTTTGACGCGCTCGACGAGATCCTGATCATCGTCCGAGAGTCGGAAGGGAAGGCCGACGCAGCGGCGAAGATTATTACCAGATTCGACCTCGACGCTGAGCAGACAGACGCCATTCTTGAGCTCAAGATCTACCGACTGGCACGGCTGGAGGTGCTGGTCATCCAGCAGGAATTGGACGCCAGGCGAACGCGCGCCAAGGAGATCAGTGGTCTGCTGACCAGCGACACAGACTTGTGGAAGATCGTTCGCGCCGACATTGAGTTGGTCAAGAAAACCTACAGTGACTCCAAGACAGACGCACGCAAGACCATCATCGCCGGCGAGGTGAACGAGCCGGAATACAGCGCCGATGACTTCATCGTCGACGAAGACAACATGGTGGTCGTGACCCGAGATGGGTGGGTCAAGCGGCAGAAAGAGGTCAAGGGCGTGGCCTCCACACGTGTGCGCGAGGGCGACCAGGTGTTGGCCGTCCTGGCTGGAAGCACGCGTGCCTCGGTCGTGTTTTTCACCAATTTCGGCGTGGCGTACACCACGCGCATCATCGATATTCCCGCATCGACCGGCTACGGCGAACCCATCCAGCGGCTGTTCAGGTTCAAGGATGCCGAGCGCATTGTTGGCACGATGAGTCTCGACAGTCGCGTCGCGGGCGTCATCACGTCTAAGGATCCAGAGGTGGCGCCGCCCTCACACGCGCTGGCCGTGTCCAGCGACGGTTACAGCCTCCGGTTCTCGTTCGAGCCCTATATGGAGGCCAGTACACGGTCGGGTCGACGTTACGCGCGCACGGCCGAAGGCGCCGAAATTGTCGGCGTGCAACAGCTCACTGGAAGCGAGGTGGTCATCGCAGCCACCAGGCAGGCGCGGGCAATGCTGTGCCGGGCGTCGGAGATCAACCTCCTGTCAGGCCCTGGCCGTGGCGTCATCTTGATCAAGATCAACAAAGATACCGACCGGGTACTCGGGTTCATGGCCTCCAAGGGCGACCGCGACCTGATGACCGTTGAAACCACCAGAGGCGCCGAACAGACGATCAGTACCACGAAGTATGAGGTGACCGGCCGCGGCGGCAAAGGGCGTGAACTGCTCCAGCGTGCTCAATTTGTGCGCGTCGTGCTGACGCCACCGGAAGTTCCGGAGCTGCCCGAGCGAAACTAGGGACACACCGTCCGGGCGGTTTGTTCTACAATTCGCCGGGTTCACACAATTCACCAGAACGTGTTTTTCCGTTCAGGTATCAGGAGGCAGAGCATGCGTGGAATTCTCGGAGCGGGACTCGTGTTCGTTTGTGCGTTGGTCATGGCGTCGACGCAGGTGGCGGCGCAGGGGCAAGGACAGGATGGGCGAGGTGGCGGCCGGGGCCAGGCGGCGCCCCTGCAGAACCTGCAGGTGCTGCCGAAAGACATCGCGCGTCAGGACCTCACGAGACTGATGCGGTCGTTCACAGCCGCGCTCGGCGTGGACTGTGCTCACTGCCACACCGGCACGAACCAGGAGCGGTTCAAGGACGATCTGCCCACCAAGGCTGTCGCACGCAAGATGCTGCAGATGTCCATGGCCATCAACAACGACCTGCTGAAAGACGTGGGGACGCCTGCCGAAGATGGCGCGCTGCAGGTTACGTGTTTCACCTGTCACCGTGGCACGCTCAAACCCCTGACGGCTCCGCCGGCGGGGGGAGGCGTTCACTAATTAGGCAATTAGGCAATGGGGCAATGGGGCAATGAAGTGGTGACGCCATGTCTGTGATGCGAAAAGCTCTGTTATGGGCGTCGACCAACGCCTGGATTCGCGAAAACGCGATGCGGACGGGATTCGTCCGTCGATCCGTGTCGAAGTTCATGCCGGGCGAGGCGATCGAGGATGCGGTTCAGGCTGCGAAGGCGCTTCAGCCGACACAGGTGAATACGATCCTGACGCGGTTGGGCGAGAACATTTCGCATATTGAAGAAGCCGACGAGGTCTGCGATCACTACCTGAAGGTCATCGATTTGATTACGGCCGCGGGGATTGATTCGCAGATCTCGGTCAAGCCGACCCAGTTGGGGTACGACCAGGACTTCGAAGTCTGTGTGAAGCACTGCCTGCGGCTGATCGATCGCTGCGAAGAAACCAAAACGTTCTTCTGGCTCGACATGGAAGGCTCGCCGTACGTGGACGGCACGATCGCGCTGTTCAAACGGCTCAGAGAGCGGACGCCGAATATCGGTATCGCCATTCAGGCGTATCTGTTCCGCACGGAGAAAGACATCGAAGAGCTCGTGGCGCTGGGCTCGGCGATTCGAATGGTCAAGGGCGCATACCTTGAGCCCCCCGACATTGCGTTTCCTGAGAAGGCAGACGTAGACGAGAACTACTTCAAGATTTGTGCGCGCCTGCTCCAGGACGACAACACCAAGCCCGGTGCCCTGACACACATCGCCACGCACGACCCGGTCCTGCAGGACCGGCTGATGAAAGTCGTCGCCGATCGCAAGGTGTCAACGGACCGCTACGAGTTCGCCATGCTCTTTGGCATCACGACGGCTCGCCAGAAGGAGTTGGCGGCACAAGGCCAGCGCACCCGTTGCCTGATCTCCTACGGCGAGTTCTGGTTCCCCTGGTACATGCGCCGACTGGCTGAACGCCCCGCCAACGTCTGGTTCGTCGTCAGGAATATGTTTAAGGGCTAGTGCTAGGTGCTGAGTGCTGGGTGCGACCCTGGTCTAGTGCTGCGGCGGTGAGTCGATAGAAACAGCGGTCGCGCTCGCCAGGCTTCTCCACCCAGCGGCCCTTGATCCATCCGCGGGCTTTCGAGGCGAAGCAAGGCAGGATAGAGCGTGGGCAGGGCGAACGCGATGCGTCCGCCTGACCGGGACTCGATCAGTTTGCCAGGACCCCCTAAATCCTGAGCAGTCGCTTCCACCATTTTTCGTCCGGGTCGGGCGGCGGGGGTGGCGTCTTTGGAGGTGGGGGAAGGATAACGGGTTCTCCCAGAGCAGCCGCAGCGGCCTCGTCGAGTTGGATGATGACTTCGGCGGCTTGTTCCGTCAGTTGGGCCCCGATGCCCTCGGCGGCCGTGCCCCACTGGTCGATCAACCGGTCGTAGGCGCGGTCACGTTCGAGCGTGTCGTAGAACGCGGCCGCGTTCAGCCAATCGCCCAGAATTTGCCGTCGCGGCACCTTGCCGCCGCCCAGGCCGACCGTGCTGTCGAGCTCGTCCTGCAGGGCGTTCCAGGCCGCCGTTGTCCGGGCCAGTCCGTCGCTTCCCGCTAACGCTTCAAGTGCCTGTGCGAATGAGGCGCGGTCGGTCGGATTCAGGGCTCTGCGGACCGGGATGGACAGACGTTTGTAGCGTTCCACCAAACCGGCGCCCTGAAGGTAGCCACGTTCGACACCGACGTGCCCAGGCTCCTGCGCCATGAACGCCACGGCCTGGCGCACGTGGACCGCGTTTCGCCGAAAAGATCGCAGGGCTTCCATCTACTCCCTCACCATACCGGAACTAGACGGCCGCAGGGCCGCCTAGTGATCCATTGGACCATTCGCGATGCCGATTCCCGATTCCCGATTCCCGATTCCCGATT
>JABMNV010000106.1 GCA_013203475.1 Acidobacteriota bacterium | reverse complement strand
GGCTGGCTCTGTGGCACCTGAGGGCTCGTTGACGGTCACCAGTGCGAGGCGGTGGCCGTCGGTCGCCACCATACTGAGTGACTCGGGCCGCAAAACCAGTTGGGCGCCATTCAGGAAATACCGGGTGTCTTCGCTGGTTATTGCGAACCGGGTGTGAGAGATCATCCGCTTCAGTGCCCCGCCAGGAATGGACGCCTGGACGCCCTCAGACTCCTGTGGAGGCGTCGGAAACTCGCTGGCGGGCAAAGTCTGCAGCTTTGACTCGAAGCGGTCTGCGGCGACCGTGACGCTTTTTCCACCCTTGTCCGCTTCAATGCGAATGTCGGTATCAGGCAAGGCGTTCACAATTTCGAAGAGTTTCTTGGCCGGCAGGGTCAACGTGCCAGGTTTCGAAACCGTTGCCTCACAGCGGGTGCGCAGCGCGACGTCAAGATCCGTGGCTAATAGCGACACGACGCCATCAGCAGCTTCGATCAAGACATTCGCCAAGATCGGAATCGTGTTCTTGCGTTCAACGATGCCTTGCAGGAGGGAAAGTTCTTTCAGCAGATCGTTCTTGCGAACCACTAGCTCCATGAGCGGGGCGACCTCTTTCTCGAACGCTCCAAAATGGGAACGATCGAACTTACCTTAGGAAGATCAAAAAGACAGATAATTATAACAGTAATAAGGGCCTGTTGGTAATCCAAATTTTGACGATTACCCCCTAATTATCAACAGGTTAAGCTGTGCATGTTTCTGCGGGTAACGGCGTGCAGATCCTGGACGTGTTCTGCTGAAAAAAAGGGTTTGTTATTTTTACACAGGATGTCCACAGTGCCGCACAGGGGGAGGTTGTGGAAAAACCTACTGCAGTGACTGGAGAAGGGTGTTGATTTGGTTGTTGAAAACCTCATCCTTACCCCGCAGGTCTTCGACTTTTCGGATGGAGTGAATAACAGTGGAGTGGTGTTTGCCGCCAAAGCTTTTCCCAATTTCTGGAAGGGAAGCTTTTGTGAGTTTCTTGCAAAGATACATCGCCACCTGCCGAGGCAGAGCCACGGATTTCGAGTTGTTCCTTGATTTGAGCTCGATTATTTTCATTTGGTAGTAATCGGCGACGAACTTCTGGATGCCCTCAATGGTGATCGCCCGTTCGTCTTGGCGAAGAATGTCACGGAGCACCTCTTGCGCCAGACTCATGGAAAGATCGCGCCCGGTGAGCGAGGCGTAGGCCAATAGCCGGATCAATGCGCCTTCCAGTTCACGGATGTTCGATTTAATCCGTCCACCGATATACAACGCCACATCGTCGGGCAGTGAGACCCCTTCGCTATCAGCCTTGCGGGTAAGGATGGCGATTTTGGTCTCCAGGTCAGGGGCCTGGATATCAGCCGTCAACCCCCACTCAAATCGCGAGCGCAACCGTTCTTCCAGTTGGGCAATCTGATGAGGAGGACAGTCACTGCTGAGAACAATCTGTTTTTGGGAGTCATACAGCGCGTTAAACGTATGGAAGAACTCCATCTGCGTGCGCTCTTTGCCAGCAATAAACTGAATATCGTCAATAAGCAGAACATCCACGCTGCGATATTTTTCGCGAAATTCAAGGATTCGGTCATAACGCAGCGCGTTAATGACCTCGTTCATGAACCGCTCCGACGAAACGTACGTCAGTTTGAGTCCAGGATGATGCTGAAGAACGTAGTCCCCGATGGCATGCATCAGGTGTGTCTTTCCAAGGCCCACTCCTCCGTAGATAAACAGAGGATTGTAGGAGCGAGAAGGGGCTTCAGCCACGGCCCTGCACGCAGCATCCGCAAACTGGTTTGATCCGCCCACGATAAAAGTGTCGAACGTATAGCGCGGACTCAGACCAAAGGCGCTCTTTCCTCCCTCGGAATCCCCCTCTACCAGAGCGAGGCTTTTCGCATTACCTGCCGTTTCCGCGTTTTCGGCCTCGAGCGACGACTCTCCTGGGGTGAACGGCGTCGGCAGGGCCGCCTTGGAGTCACCTGGCTCGGCAGGTTCATATGCCACCTGCACACCAGGCCGGCCTATTTCTGCCAGAGCTTCCTCTATCAGGGCTGGATAATGCGTAGTCAGCCACTCAGCCGCCATCGGGTTAGGCACCTGGATAACCAGAAGCGTGCCGCCATCCCTGAGAAGCCGGGTGGTGTGGAACCAGCTGAAGTAGCTGAAACGGTTAACTTTGGTCTCGATACGCCCGAGAACAGCATCCCAAACAGTGTTCGTCATTTCTGCCTTGCCGCGACAATCCAAAGAGGATCCATGGACCCTTGTTACACGGGCGTTTCTGAGCTTTCGCCCTTATGAAACACCTTTGCAGCAAGCGTTTCGAGAATATGGCCCACCAAAACCCTTACTCAGTAAGTATTTTCACACTTTCGCCTCACGGAACCACTTGAAAAGACTGCATTTTTTGGCCTAAGACTGCGAAAACCCCTTGTTTTCCACAGTTTTTTCCACACCTGTGGAAAACCCGAAGCGAACGACTTTAAGCATACGCTTCAGACATCGTACGTTGACAGGCTTTTCCCGCCTCCAGTAGCATCAGTGTTTCTCCAGAGTGGAGGAAGGACGCTCCGAGAGGGAGTCTGATGAAGCGTACTTTTCAACCTAATGTTCGCCGCCGTCGTCGCACGCACGGCTTCATCGTGCGGATGCGCACCAAAAACGGCCGTCTTGTACTGAAGCGTCGCCGCGCCAAAGGGCGTAAACGCCTGACGGTTTCCACCCGCTAGCTGGTAGCCAGCTCCCGGCGTCGAGAAAGACGCCGCGGCGCTCCCATGTCACAGCGTTTTCGTCCATCGGTTCGACTGAAGTCCCGGCCAGAGTTTCTGCCGGTTCAGGAACGTGGTCACCGCGTGGCCACGAAGTACGTCACCTTGCTGGGGTTGGTCAACGAACACGGCCATGATCGTCTGGGACTTATCGCGTCCCGGAAATTTGGCAACGCCGTGGCCAGAAATCGCGCCAAACGGCGCCTACGCGAAATCTTCCGTCACTCGGAACCCGATACCGTGGGTGAGCGTGGACTCAAAGGACTTGATTTGGTAGCCATTCCCCGCCGCGCAATGCTAGGGGCGCCATTCGCGGCGGTGGACGAGGATTTTTGTACGGCTCTCACAAGAATCAGAGGCCAGGCGTGAGGTCACACGCGATGCCGGTCCGCGCCAACACATGGTCCCGACGATTGGGAGTGCGTGTCGGCGTGACCGTTGTTCACACCTATCAATTGCTACTCTCTCCGTTCGCTGGCGGCGCGTGCCGATTTGAGCCCTCGTGCTCTCATTATGCGGTCTCCGCCCTGGAGCAACATGGTCTCTTGCGCGGGGGGTGGCTCTCCCTGCGCCGCGTTCTCAAATGTCATCCGTTCGGGCCCCACGGGATTGATCCTGTGCCCGGCAATTCACGCTCGACACGGTCCTGATCTTTCGTTACCTCACATGGAAAAGCGCGTCTTCCTCGCAATTGTTTTGTCGTTCGGCATTCTCGCGGTCTACCAGAACTATATCGTGCCTCCGCAAGTGGCCCCGCCGGCCGCTGCGCCCACCGGGCCTGCAGGGGCGCCTGCGGCGCTGACGCAAGGCGCTGCGACGCCAGCGGCACCAGAGGTGGCCGCGATCACACCGGCTCCAATCGAGATGCCTGCGACCCTTGTCGGCGACACCGAGGCTCGCGACATCATCGTGAACACCGACACGGTCTACGCCGTATTTTCAACAGAGGGCGCAACGATCAAAAGTTGGCGGTTGAAGAAATACTTCGATACCAATGGCGAGCCGCTCGATTTGATCCCGCCGCAACTGCCAGCCAACTATCCACACCCTTTTACCCTGGCGACTGACCAGGACGCCGTGTCAGCCGTGTTGTCGGTGGCCAAGTTCAAGCCAAGCTCGCTGGGCCCTTTGTCTCTGGGAGCTGCGCCGGGGACATTGAGCTTTGAGTATCAGGACGAGACAGGCCTGACGGCACGGAAAAGTTTCCATTTTCAGCCTGACGGCATGCCCTACATGATGACGGTTGACGCCTCGGTAGACGTGCAAGGCGTGGCGCGGCCGGTGACCCTCAAGTTTGGCCCCGCCGTAGGTATCGGCTATTCGACGGGTGGCCGGATGACGGCCGCGTACCCGTCGGCTGCTGTGTTTCACAAGGACGGCAGCGTCGAGCGCCCCAGTGCGAGTTCATTACTCGAGCAACCGGCGTATGAAGGCGTTATGCGTTTCGCCGGGGTTGGAGATCAGTACTTCCTGTCAGCGGCGATACCTGGCACTCGCAGTGTGCGCATGGAGTTCCAGCCCGTCACGTTGCCGACGCCCGAACCAGATGCGACCGAGACGGGCGTGACAGAACGTTCGTTTGTCTCCTACAGCGTGTCGACGCCTGGCGCGATGAACATGCCCTTCTTCGTCGGACCGAAAGACTTCGATGTGTTGAAGGCTGTCGACACCCAACTGGTGCGCGCCATTGACTTTGGGATCTTCGCGTGGCTGGTGGTCCCCCTTCTGCAGTCGCTCAAGTGGATCAATACCTACGTCGGCAACTTCGGGTGGTCGATCGTGCTCCTGACAATCATCCTGAACGCGATCATGTTTCCACTGCGGCATCGCAGCATGGTGTCGATGCGCAAGATGCAGGAGATTCAGCCTGAGGTGAAGGCGATTCAGAAGCGCTACGAAAAGCTGAAGATCACTGATCCTGATCGCCAGAAAATGAACACCGAGATGATGGCGCTCTATAAACAACGGGGCGTCAACCCAGCCAGTGGTTGTGTGCCCATGTTGCTGACGATGCCGGTGTTGTTTGCGTTTTACGCCATGTTGTCTGTCGCCATCGAACTGCGCGGCGCACCGTTCTTTGGTTGGATTACTGACCTCTCCCAGATGGACCCGCTCTACATCACACCGGTGTTGATGGGAGTGACGATGTTTGTGCAGCAAAAAATGACGCCTTCTACGGCGGACCCCGCACAACAGAAGATCTTCATGTTCATGCCCCTGATCTTCATGGTCATGTTCCTGTGGGCGCCCGCTGGGCTTGTGATTTACTGGCTGATGAGCAACATCATGACGGTGGGGCAGCAGTTCATGACCAACCGCATGATCGGATCGCCGAGCAAGCCAGGCTCAACGGGGCCTGAGGCCCTGGGCGGCACAAGCGCCGAACGCCGGGCAAAACAGGCCGGCCGGGCCGCAACACCAAAGGCACAGGGAAAGTAGCAGAGGACACGAGATGAACCCAGAACTTGATGCACGAGTACTTGATTTTCTGACTGACGTCCTTGGCGCGATGGGCCTGTCGCTCGACGTGGCGCTTGATGAGACCCCTGACGCGGCTCGGGTGAATATCACCGGAGAAGGCGCAGACACATTGCTCCGGAGGCAGGGTGAAACGATCGACGCACTACAGGTGATCGTCAATACCGCCTTTCGTCGTGAAGAGCGTGGTGACCGTCACTACATCGTTGACGTCCAGGGGTTTCGCAAGGCGAAGGATGACGAGTTGCGGCAGATGGCGCAAAGCCTGATGGAGAAAGCGCGCGACTCAGGAATAGCCCAGGAGATGGGCCCCCTTAATCCCTACGAGCGTCGCCTTGTGCACCTGACGGTCGCCGACGAACCTGGAATGGGCACCGTGAGTGTGGGTGAAGATTTTCTGAAAACGGTCGTCATTTCCGTGTCCGCCCAGACGTAGAGGAGAGAGACCGCCGTGGACGTCGCCTTTTCCACCGCGGACACCATCGTGGCAGTCGCCACCCCACCGGGCCGAGGTGGACTGGGCGTTGTGCGATTGTCAGGCCCTGACGCGACAGCCATCACCCAACGACTAACCCACCGCCCGGCGCGATTCGAAGCCCGCCACGCGACACTGGCCGTGGTCCACTCGAACACCAGCGCGCTGGTGGACCAGACGACAGCAGACCAATCAGTGGATCAAGTGGTGGTGACCTGGTTCGCTGCGCCTCACTCATACACGGGCGAAGACGTGGTCGAAATCTCCGGACACGGCAGTCCCTGGCTCTTGCAGCGAATTGTAGACCTGGCGTGCCTGGAGGGAGCGCGGTTGGCGCAACCAGGCGAGTTCACGCTGCGCGCCTATTTGAACGAACGCCTTGATCTTGTTCAAGCCGAAGCCGTGGCCGATTTGATTCACGCGGTCACTCCCCTTCAAGCGCGCGTCGCCATGGACCAACTCGAAGGGACTCTGACGACGGCGGTCCGTGAGATTGAGGAACAGTTGTTCAGCCTGGCTGCCAAGCTTGAGGCGTCACTTGATTTTCCCGATGAAGGGTTTCACTTCATCACACGCCGTGAGGTGACAGCTGATCTCGACCTCTTGGAGTCGGCACTCTCAAGGTTGGTGTCAGATGGTCGTCGAGGCCGGGTGATTCGAGAGGGCCGAATGGTCGTGATTGCCGGCCGTCCCAATGTTGGTAAATCGAGTCTGTTCAACGCTCTTGTTGGAGCGTCGAGAGCCATCGTCACCCCCATGGCTGGGACCACTCGAGATGTGCTGACAGAACACGTGGACATTCTTGGAGTTCCAGTGACGCTGGTTGACACTGCCGGGTTGCGTGAGTCGGTGGACGCGATCGAGGAAGAAGGTGTTCGGCGCGCCGTTCAAGCGCGCGCCGTGGCGGCTCTGACGTTGTTGGTGTTTGACGCGAGCCAACCCCTGGGCGAGGACGACCGGCGTTTATTGGAGGCCGTGAGTGGCCCTCGATTGGTCGTGGGAAACAAGAGCGACTTGTCAGACGCACCACTAGAGTGGTCCGGGAGTCGCCCGGGAGAGGTGCCGCAGTTGGTATCAGCCGTGACTGGTGCCGGACTTGAGGCGTTGCGAGCCACTGTGGTCGCGGCGATGGCGGGAGGTCAAGTCGAGCGAGACACACCGATGGTCTCTAATCAACGGCATGTGCAGCAACTGGAGCGCGCGTTAGTCGCAGTGGAACGCGCGCGGAAGAACCTGGGCGAAGGGGGCACCGAAGAATTGGTGCTTGCCGAGTTGGGCGAGGCTCGGGACGCGCTCGAGGCGGTGACCGGTCGACGCACAGCAGACGAACTGCTCGAACACATTTTCAGCCGGTTCTGTATCGGCAAATGAAGACGTCCCACGACTACGACGTAGTGGTGATTGGTGCCGGACACGCGGGGGTGGAGGCGGCCTGGGCCGCCGCGCAGATGGGGTGCCGGGTTGGGTTATGTACGCTCTCGGAAGAGACGGTCGCGCTGATGCCGTGTAATCCGGCAATTGGCGGCACGGCAAAGGGACATCTCGTTCGAGAGATTGATGCGTTAGGCGGCTTGATGGGCCGTGCGATCGACGCGACTGGGTTGCAGTTCAAGTTGCTCAATCGCAGTCGTGGTCCCGCGGTCTGGTCGCCACGCGCACAGGCGGACAAGAGGCAGTACGGCGCCTGGGTGAAGAACGCGTTGGCCACGCACAAGAACATCAGTTGGCTGTTTCGTCGGGCCGGTCGTGTTCTGGTCGATCAGGGCACAGTGACGGGACTGGAGTTCGAGGATGGCGAGCACGTCTCGTGTCGCGCACTGGTGGTGACGACCGGGACGTTTTTGAATGGGCTCGTGCACATCGGTGATTCCCAGCGTCCGGCGGGGCGGGCTGGGGAGCCACCCACGCACCATCTGGCAGAGTCGCTGCGCGGATTTGGTTTTGAGATGGGGCGGCTCAAAACAGGAACTCCCCCGCGGCTTGATCGCAAGAGCATTGATTTCAGTCGGTTCAAGGAGGACTTGGGCGACGAGTCCATTGTGCCGTTTTCGTTCTCAACCGAGCGAATCGACCGTCCTCAAATGTCCTGCCATATCGTCCACACCACGGACGAGGTGCATCAGTTGGTCCGCGAGCATATCGGTCGGTCGCCTCTGTACAACGGACAGATTTCAGGCGTGGGCCCGAGGTATTGTCCCTCGCTTGAGGACAAGGTTATGCGCTTCCCGGACAAGGAGCGACACCAAATTTTTCTTGAGCGGGAAGGCTTGGACGTGGATGAGATCTACGTCAATGGTATGTCGATGAGCCTGCCTCCTGAGATCCAGGACGCCATTGTGCACGCGATGCCCGGACTTGAGGACGCGGTCGTGCTGCGCCATGCGTACGCCGTGGAATACGACTTCATTCAACCGACAGAACTTCACGGGTCGCTTGAGGCGAAGCGAGTGCCAGGCCTGTTCTTTGCCGGGCAGATTAATGGCACGTCGGGGTACGAAGAGGCGGCGGCCCAAGGAGTGATGGCCGGGATCAATGCGGCCTGTTCGGCTTGCCGGGCCGGCGCCGTGGTGTTGCGACGCGACGAGGCGTACATTGGCATTCTGATCGATGACCTCGTTACACGTGGGTGCCTCGAGCCGTACCGAATGTTTACGTCGCGGGCCGAGCATCGGCTGAGGCTGCGGATCGACAACGCCGACGTGAGGCTGTGCGGTGTTGGTCGTGACCTTGGACTCGTCAGTGACGAGCAGTGGGCACGGTTCTCGGCGCGCATGGCGCGGTTGGAGCGGAACCGCACGAGCGCAGAGGCGACTCGCGTGGTGGTCGACGGCATCACGAGCACGGCCGCTGAGGCGTTGGGGCGTCCTCTTGTTCGGATGGCGGCCGTGGTCGCGGCTGGCTACGGGTTTGAGACCGGCGGTGTACGTGAAATTGATGCGGCGACGGTCGAGGCCGAGTGCAAGTACCGCGGCTACCTCAAGCGAGATGACGCGCAGCGCGTACGGGTGGAGGGTCAGCACGATCGCCGTATTCCCGACGGTCTCGACTACGAAGGAATCCCTGGCCTCTCGAGAGAGATGGTGGAACGGCTCTCGACAGTCCGCCCGACCACTATTGGCCAGGTGTCGCGCATTCCTGGTGTCACACCCGCCGCTGTGGCCATTGTGGCCTCGCGGGTGGCGCGCGGAGGACGCCGTGGCTGAGCGGGATACCGTGGCGCGGGTGAATAGGCGAATCACGCGCGCTGGAGGCGTTGCGTCGCAGGAGCAGGTCTCCAGCCTTGCCGCCTACGTCGAGTTGCTCGCGCGGTGGAACAAGAAGATGAACCTGACAGCTCTTTCTGTCGACCCACTGTCAGATGATGCCGTCGATCGGCTGATTGTGGAGCCTGTTATGGCAGCGCGTCGACTGGGCCATGATGACAAGTTAGTCATTGATGTCGGAAGTGGTGGCGGGTCACCGGCTATCCCATTCGCGCTGATGGCCGAAAACCAGAGGCCGGTCCGGTTGGTCATGGTGGAGGTCAAGGTTAGGAAGTGCGCGTTCCTCCAGGAAGTGATCAGGCAACTGGCGATGCCACACGCGACGGTTGAGAACTGCCGACTGGAAGAACTTCTGTCGCGCAGCGAATTGCACGAAGCGGCTGATGTGGTGACGGCACGAGCTGTGCGTCCCGACCGGCGGTTGATGAGCAGTATTCAGGCGTTTCTTCGCCCAGGCGGCCGCCTATTCTGGTTTGGCGCAGAAGCGTCGGCGAAACTGGATTTTAGTGCATCGTTCACTTCCGGACACAAAGAACCCCTTGTTTCTGCGTTAGGAAGCCAGTTGTGGATATTAGACAAGAACGCTAAGTTGTTCTAAAATAAGGACTTATCGCGTTGTTTTCGTGTTTATGACGGCACGGAGGCTGTAAAACTCATCCTTCCTGGCGGGACATCCAAAAGGGTGTCGTCGCTCCTCGCTCAAATACCGGCAGTATTTTCATTCGTCGTGCCTTTCCCCGTATGGTGCCGCGCGCCTGAATATCGCGGAGAACTTCTGACTCGGCTCACGAGTGGCCTGTATCGCCCGCCCGGTTAGGCGCGACGAGTAAGAATACTGGCCGTATTTGCGCGAGGAGCAACGCCGCCAGGCGGGATGCCCCGTCGCAAAGGCACTGTACTTCTGACTGGTACAGGCCACTCGTTGCAAAAGCAAAAGCACACGAGGCGTGAAGGCGTGAAGAGGCCGTTTCTGAAAGGTCCTGGTGCTTGATGGCTCCATGCCTTCTCTGCACTGGTGAGCACACGAGGCGTGAAGACGTGAATAGGTGGGCGACAGGTCCCCTGCGTGTTCCACGTGGAACACTTGTCTAGCCCTTCATGCTTTGGGCCCAGCGATTGAAAGGTGCGCGGCCCAGAGGCGTTGCTTACCTGGTTTGGTGCCGTCTTCCTACAAGCAAGCCAAGGCAGCGTTGGTGTTGAAGGACCCTTCATGCTTGACCTAGACAAGCCTTCCGCCGACAATAGAGGTCCATCACGGAATCTAGAGGTATTATTTAATCTGTCACATGGCCAAAAACACAAGAGTCATTGCTGTGTCCAATCAAAAAGGCGGCGTGGCTAAAACCACGACGGCCATCAACCTGTCGGCCTCCCTCGCCATGGCTGACCGCCGTGTGCTGCTAATTGACCTCGACCCACAGGCAAATCTCACGTCCGGAGTTGGCCTCAAAGGACAGTCATCACCGGCCGGCACGGTCTATGACGCACTGACGACTGACGTCTTGCCAGCGGCCGACTACGTGCTGGCCACCGGAGTCGACCACCTCTTTCTCGTGCCAGCCAATCGCGATCTGACGGGCGCGGAAATCGAGCTCGTCATGTTGGCGGACCGCGACCAACGGATGCGCAAGTTCGTGGACGCCCTGCGCGGCGAGTACGACTACATCTTCATCGACACGCCTCCATCGCTTGGACTCCTCACATTGAACGCACTCGTGGCAGCCGACACCGTGCTGATTCCTCTCAATTGTGAGTACTTCGCCCTTGAGGGCATTGCCGACCTGATGGCGACCCTCGACCGCGTGCGCTCGTCACTAAATCCGGGCCTTGACGTGGAAGGGGTGCTGCTCACGATGTACGACGACCGCACCAATTTAGGCCAGCAGGTGGGCGGAAGCATCCGTGAGTACTTCGGCGACAAAGTGTTCAAGACCGTGATTCCACGAAATATCCGCCTGGGCGAGGCGCCCAGTCATGGAGTGCCGGTCATCCTGTATGACGCTCGTTCCCGCGGTGCCGAAGCCTATGTGGCCCTGGCCCGCGAATTTCTTTCCCGCGATCTTTCCGCTGCCACGCGCACCACTCACTGAGGTTTCCTGACTCATGGCCACCAAACGCCCCGCCCTTGGACGCGGTCTCAGTGCACTGATCCGCGATAACGTTCCTCCTCCGTCCCGCGCGCCGCAGTCGGCCGAACCGCTGAGCGATCGAGGTAAACCGACGGAACTCGATATCGATCTGCTCTCGCCCAACCCGAGTCAGCCTCGCCTGCGGTTGGACGACGACCGCCTTGAAGAATTAGCACAGTCAATTCGGGCCAACGGCGTCATCCAACCCATCATCGTCCGGCGAGTGGGTGACCAGTACGAAATCGTCGCTGGCGAACGTCGGTGGCGAGCGTCGCAGCGCGCCGGGCTTCTGAAGGTTCCGGTCGTCGTCAAGGACGTGCCCGACGACAAGCTCCTTGAAGTGGCGCTGATTGAGAACATCCAGCGCGAGGATCTCAATCCGATTGAAGAAGCCCAGGCCTATCGAAAACTCACGGACGACTTGGAACTCTCGCAGGAGTCCATCGCGATTCAGGTCGGCAAGAACCGCGCGACCGTTGCCAACTACATGCGCCTGCTGCGGCTGCCCGCCGAAGTTCGCACGGCCTTGTCAGAAGGCGCCATGGGGATGGGGCACGCCCGAGCACTGCTGTCGCTGACCGACGAGGCGGCGCAGCGCCGCGTGGGTCGCGACGTGATTGCCCGTGGTTTGTCTGTCCGTGAAACCGAAGCACTCGTCAAGCGCGAGACAACATCACGATCCGACAAACCAGAAGCTCCCAAAGTGGACGCCAACACCCGCGCCGCCGAAGATGCCCTGAAGATGGCGCTTGGTACCCGTGTCCGCATCATTCGAAAATCCCGGGGCGGCCGTATCGAGATCGACTTCACCAGCGAGGAAGAACTGCAACGGATCTACGAAGCCCTGACCAAGCCATAGGTCCTTCATGAAGAAACTCACCGACTACGCCGACTGCGCGGGATGCGCCAGCAAGTTTCAGGCAGCCGAACTCGAACAAATCATGTCCGGCCTGCGTTCCGACACTGTCAATGACCGCGTTCTCATCGACTTCCAGACCGCTGACGACGCTGGAGTGTTTCGGTGGTCAGCGGATTCGGCACTAGTGCAGACCGTCGACTTCTTCACTCCGATTGTGGATGACCCCTACGTCTTCGGGCAGATCGCCGCTGCCAATGCTCTCAGTGATGTCTATGCCATGGGCGGCGAGCCCAGAACCGCCCTGGCGATCGCGGCGTTTCCAAAAGATGGCCCAACGCCCGAGGTCATCCGCGAGATCTTCAGGGGCGGGTCAGACAAACTCCGGGAGGCTGGGGTCGCGCTGCTCGGTGGCCACACGGTGACCGACCCCGAGGTCAAATTCGGCTACTCAGTCACTGGGCATGTCCATCCAGACCGCATTTTTTCCAATGCCGGAGCGAGGGTTGGCGACGTCCTGATTCTAACGAAGCCCCTGGGAACCGGCGTGATTGTGCGAGCCACCCGCTTTGAGCGCTCGACGCCTGAACAACTGGCGAGCGCCATCACATCCATGGTCAGCATGAACAACGAGGCCGCTCGAATCGCGAGAGCTCTGCCAGCAGGTAGTATCGGCGCCTGTACCGATATCACCGGTTTCGGGCTCTCAGGACACGCGACCGAGGTCGCCGCTGCCAGTCAAACCACGTTAGTGTTCAATACCAACCACTTGCCTCTCTTGACTGGGGCGGCCGAGTTGGCCGCAGAAAACCTCCCGTGCGGGGGGCGGTCAAACCTGAAACACTTTGACCGGACCAGAGTCGAGACGACGGTTCGGCCCGAACTGGCCTTGCTCTGCATGGACCCTCAGACGTCTGGTGGCCTCCTGTTCACGGTTTCTCCCACGGAGGCTCCGGCTTTTCTCGCTCAATTGGTAGCCTCCGGGCTGCCTGCGGCCCACGTTGGGGTGGTGACCGTTCGAGAATCAGCAGGAGTCCTTGTCCGTTTAACCTAGCTTCGGCCAACCACCCAGACGTCTGAGCCTTGCCCGGGCTCGCTCTGGAGTGGTATAAATGGTCGGTTTGCTAGTGGCAGATCAGCCCTGGCGGAGGCCCATACGTGCTCAACGACCTCATAGACCTTAACGGCGACAACGCGACCACATTTCGCTCAGGTGCAGCCTTTTCAGGCCTGCCCACCGTGCGTGAAGCCGTGGGAGTCCGCCTATGAGCGCCCGCTCGGCCGCGCGACGCTACGCCAAGGTCCTGTTCGAGGTCGTGGAAAAAACTGCGGACCTCTCGAAAGCCGAGACAGACCTCAACGGGTTTGTCGCCTTACTCGAAGGCAATGCCGAACTGCAGCAGGCGCTGGCGTCTCCCGTGATCCCTGCCGCCAAGAAGCGCACCCTGGTCGAAGCCCTGTTGTCCGCATCCGGCGACGTGTCCGGGGAAGTGAGTCGCCTCCTGTTAATGCTGGCTGACCGCGACCGTCTTGGTGCGGTGCGTGATGTGGCCACCGATTATTCCGCGCGTCTGATGGCGCACCGCAAGATCGTTCAGGCAACGATCGTGACCGCCGACACGCTGCCCGATGGCAAACGCGACGCCCTTGCGACGGCACTTAGTGCCGTGGCTGGCGCGACCGGTGCCACCGTCCAGCTGCAGGAAGCGGTTGACCCGGCCATCATGGGCGGCATTGTCGCCCGTGTCGGCAGCACGGTGTACGACGCCAGCGTGGCACGCCAGCTTGAAAT
Source organism: Acidobacteriota bacterium (assembly GCA_013203475.1). Lineage (GTDB taxonomy): Bacteria > Acidobacteriota > Vicinamibacteria > Vicinamibacterales > SCN-69-37 > SYFT01. The sequence goes on along the minus strand of JABMNV010000106.1, from coordinate 46,181 downwards.
AATGCGCCAGCAACTGCTGGACGCCGTGTAAGACAGCTCTCCCGCGAGGACACGATGCAGATCAAGGCCGAAGAAATCTCAAAAATCATCCGCGACCAGATTGGCAACTACGCCGTTGACATTGACGTTGCGGAAGTGGGCTCTGTGATATCCGTGGGCGACGGTATCGCACGCATCCATGGCATCGAAGGCGCCATGGCCGGCGAAATGCTGGAGTTCCCCAACGGGCTCTTCGGCATCGCGCTCAATCTTGAAGAAGAGAGCGTTGGCGCCGTGCTTCTGGGCCGTTCGACCCTGATCAAGGAAGGCGACATCGTCAAGCGCACGGGCCGCATCATCTCGGTGCCGGTCGGCGACGAGATGCTTGGCAGAGTCGTGAACTCGCTCGGTCAGCCGATTGACGGCAAGGGACCGATCACGGCGAAAAAACAGATGCCAATTGAGCGCCTTGCGCCCGGCGTGGTCGATCGGCAGCCGGTCAAAGAGCCGATGCAGACGGGGCTGAAAGCCATCGACGGCATGGTGCCCATCGGCCGAGGTCAGCGTGAATTGATCATTGGCGACCGTCAGACAGGCAAGACCGCAGTCGCCATTGACGCCATCATCAATCAGAAGGGCCTTGGCGTTATCTGCATCTATAACGCGATCGGCCAGAAGCAGTCGACGGTCGCGCAGGTGGTTCGCATACTCGAAGAGGCCGGCGCAATGGAATACACCATCGTCGTTGCGGCTGGTGCTTCCGACCCCGCACCGATGCTCTACATCAGCCCGTATTCGGCCTGCACCATTGGTGAGTACTTCCGCGACAGCGGTCGCCATGCCCTGCTGGTGTACGACGACCTTTCGAAGCACGCGCAGGCTTACCGTGAAATTTCATTGTTGCTCCGTCGGCCGCCAGGCCGCGAAGCCTACCCGGGCGACGTCTTTTACCTGCATTCCCGTTTGCTCGAACGGGCAGCCAAGCTCAACAACGATCTTGGGGGGGGCTCGCTGACGGCGCTCCCGATCATCGAGACGCAGGCGGGCGACCTTTCAGCCTACATCCCGACCAACGTGATCTCCATTACGGACGGCCAGATTTTTCTTGAAGCCGACCTGTTCAACCAGGGCTTCCGCCCCGCCATCAACGTCGGCAACTCGGTCTCGCGCGTCGGCGGCTCCGCCCAGATCAAGGCCATGCGCCAGGTGGCCGGCAGCCTGCGTCTCGACCTTGCCCAGTACCGCGAGCTTGCAGCCTTTGCCCAGTTCGGCAGTGATCTCGATCCGGCCACCCAGAAGCAACTCAACCGCGGTCGACGCCTGACTGAAGTACTCAAGCAGTCGCAGTATCAACCGCTGCCTGTTGAGAAGCAGGTGGCTATCATTTTCGCGGCGACAAAAGGGTACCTGGACTCAATCGACGTCGAAAAACTTCGCGAGTACGAAGTCGAGCTATACCGCTTCCTTGAAGCGCAACGTGCCGAGGTGCTGACGGCAATTCGCGAAAAGAAGATTCTTGACGACGACACCAAGGGCGCACTTGAGTCAGCGCTCGAGGAGTTCGGCAAGCAGTTCGCGACGATGGTCTAGAAAGATGGCTTCACTTATCGACATGCGGCGGCGCATCCGCTCCGTCAAGAACACGCAGCAGATCACGAAGGCGATGAAGATGGTCGCCGCGTCCAAGCTCCGTCGCGCGCAGGAACGAGTGATCGGCACCCGTCCATTTGCGACTCAAGCCAAGCACGTCCTGGCCAGCATTGCCGCGCGCGTCGATCAGTCGAACCATCCATTGCTCGCGCAGCGTTCCGGCGTCACAACCGGAAAGACAATGCTGATCGTGATCACGAGCGACAAGGGACTCTGCGGTGGCTTCAATACGAATATTGTCAAGACCGTCGGACAGTTCCTGCGCGACCACAAAGACCGCGAACTGAGTCTGGGGTTGGTTGGCAAGAAGGGACGGGCCGCGCTTGGTCGTCGCGGTTTCCCCATCCGGTTCGAGTACACCTCGTTGCCCAAGGTCATCGGGTTCGCCGAGGCGGAGGCGGTGGCGCAGCCGGCCATTGAGGATTTTACGAACGGCAAAGTTGACAGCGTGCACCTCGTCTACAACGAGTTCAAATCGGTGATGGTGCAAAACCTGGTCACCGAACAGCTGTTGCCAATGGCGCCAATCGAAGTGACCAGGGACGAGGCGGGTGGCATCGACTACTTGTACGAACCGTCACCGCAACGAATTTTTGACGAGCTGTTGCCGCGGTTGGTTGAAGCGCAGGTGTTACGTGCGTTGCTCGAATCATCCGCCGCGGAACACGCGGCACGTATGACGGCGATGGACGCCGCGACTCGCAATTCGTCAGACATGATCGAGAACCTGACCTTGACGATGAACAAGGTGCGTCAGGCGGCGATCACGCGAGAAATTATTGAAGTCGTGTCTGGCGCGCAGGCACAGTAGGGACAGTAAACGAGGATTTCATGGCAGTTGCAGAAGCAGTCAAAGTCGGCAAGGTTGTTCAGATTATCGGCCCCGTGGTCGACATCGAGTTTGCCGGAGGCCATCTGCCGGCGATTTACAACGCCGTGCGCATCACCGGCCAGTCTGGCAAGAATACGGTCGACGTGATCGTTGAGGTCGAACAGCATCTTGGCGAAAATCGTGTCCGCACCGTTGCGATGAAGCCGACCGACGGCTTGCAGCGCGGCATGGAAGCGACCGACCAGGGTGAGGCCATTTCAATGCCTGTCGGACCAGAAACACTGGGCCGCGTGATGAACGTGCTGGGCGAACCTGTTGACTTCCCGGACCGGCCAGTGAAGACAGCACAACGCTGGCCGATTCATCGTGAAGCGCCAACGCTCGAAGAGCAGTCAACGGAACTCAAGATGTTCGAGACGGGCATCAAGGTGATCGACTTGCTTGAGCCCTATCTGCAGGGCGGAAAGATCGGATTGTTCGGCGGGGCCGGCGTCGGCAAGACCGTCATCATCATGGAACTGATCCACAACATCGCGCTCAAGCACGGTGGCGTGTCGGTGTTCGGAGGTGTTGGCGAACGCACACGAGAAGGCAACGACCTCTGGCTGGAATTCCAGGAGAGCGGCGTTATCGATCCGAATGATTCCACGAAGTCGCGCGCCGCGCTGGTCTACGGACAGATGACCGAGCCCCCGGGAGCGCGCCTGCGAGTGGCGCTGTCGGCGCTGACCGTGGCCGAGTACTTCCGGGACGCCGAGAACAAGGACGTGCTCCTGTTTATCGACAACATTTTCCGGTTCACTCAGGCCGGTTCGGAAGTGTCGGCCCTGCTCGGCCGCATGCCATCTGCCGTTGGGTACCAGCCGACGCTGTTGACGGAAATGGGTGAGTTGCAGGAACGCATCACGTCGACACGGAAGGGGTCGATCACCTCGGTGCAGGCCATCTATGTGCCCGCCGACGACTACACCGACCCGGCGCCGGCCACCACGTTCGCGCACCTTGACGCCACCACCAATCTGTCGCGCGCCATCGCCGAACTGGGTATTTATCCTGCCGTCGATCCGCTGGCGTCGACGTCGCGCATTCTCGATCCGAGAATCCTCGGCGATGAGCACTACAACGTGGCCAGGCAGGTCAAACAGATTCTGCAGCGCTACAAGGACCTGCAGGACATCATCGCGATTCTTGGCATCGATGAATTGTCGGAAGACGACAAGCAGACGGTCACCCGGGCACGTAAGATACAGAAGTTCCTGTCACAGCCGTTCTTCGTCGCCGAACAGTTCACGGGGGCCAAGGGCGCCTATGTGTCGGTGGCCGACACCGTGCGTGGCTTCAAGGAAATTGTCGACGGCAAGCACGACGACATTCCGGAGCAGGCGTTTTACCTGGCAGGCACCATCGAAGAAGTGGTGGAGCGGGCGAAGAAGCAGTAGAGATTCATGGCTATTCCCACGACGTTACGTCTTGAGTTCGTCACACCGGAGCGCTCGATCGTCCACGACGAAGTGGACGAGTTGCAGTTGCCTGGCGAGGAAGGGTTTCTTGGAGTCCTTCCTGGTCACACGCCTCTGCTCGTCGCTCTGAAGGTGGGCGAGATGTGGTACCGGAAGGGCACGGAGACGTTCCACGGATTTGTGGGATTTGGCTTTGCTGAAATTCTTCCAAGTAGCGTGACGATTCTCGCGCGCATCGCCGAGAAGGCAGACGACATCGATCTGGAGCGTGCCGAGGCGGCAAAACGTCGAGCCGAGGATCTGTTGGCGGAGGCGGCCAAGGGTAGTGTCGATATGGACTTTGAACGGGCACGCCTGGCCTTGTTGCGCGCCATTACGCGACTCCAGGTGTCACAACATGCGCGCATGCGCCGTTAACTATCAAGATGCTGCATATGTCTTCGGCCGCCGTCACCCACACGGGCCTGCGACGGGAGGGAAACGAAGACGCCTTCCGTGAGCGTCCCGATCTTGGGCTCTACATAGTGGCCGATGGCATGGGCGGGCACGAGGCCGGCGAAGTGGCTTCCGGTATTTCCGCAGAGGTCATCGAAGCGTTCATCTCAGACACTCGTGACGCTGATCTGAATCAGACGTGGCCCTTTCCCTTTGAAGCCGCACGATCACTCGCCGCGAATCGACTGATCGCATCCATTCGTCTGGCCAACCGGAAAGTCGCTTCGGCGATCGCCGGCAACGTGGCGCTCAAGGGGATGGCCACAACGGTGGCTGCACTCTTACTCAGCGATGATGACAAGGCCCATATCGCTCATGTTGGCGACAGTCGTGTGTATCAGTGGCGCGAGGGGCATCTGCGTCAGTTGACACACGATCACTCATGGGTCGGAGAGCAAGTCCGCGCCGGCGTCCTGACCAACGAAGATGCACAGCACCATCCATGGCGCAACGTCGTCACCCGAGCCATCTCCGGCGGTGATGACCCTGAAGTCGAGATCACAGAGGTCGTGGTCGAGCCTGGCGATCGCCTGCTGGTGTGCTCCGACGGCTTGTCTTCGGTGGTACCACACAAGGACATTGAAGCGATTGTGGCAGGTGGACCCCAGGACCTGAAACAGACGGCCGACGCCCTTGTCGCTGCAGCGAATGCTGCCGGCGGGCCGGATAACATCACCGTGGTTCTCGTGGAAATCGGCGGTTCGGGCGATGTGGCATAACCTCAGGCAGCTGCCGAAGTACCGAGGCCTGATTCAGAGTTTGGTGGCGCGCGACCTGAAGGCGCGGTATCGAGGATCAGTGCTCGGGTACTTCTGGTCGTTCGTGAACCCGCTCCTGCTGTTAACCATCTACAACTTTGTGTTCACCTATCTGCTGCAGAACAGGGCCGAAGGCCTTCAACCCTATGCGGTGTTCATGTTCACAGCTCTACTGCCGTGGACCTGGTTTTCGTCGTCGTTGGGGGAAGCAACAGGATCGTTGATCTCCGGTGGAAATCTCATCAAGAAGGTGTTGTTCCCGGCCGAGGTGTTGCCGTTTGTCACCATCCTGTCGAACATGGTGCACTTTCTGTTGGGCTTGCCCATTTTGATCGGGTTCATGGCGTACTACGCCGTCACGCCCGACTGGTGGGAACTGCCATGGTTCGTGGTGATCGTCGGCGTCCAGTTGCTGTTTACCGCCGGTCTGTCTCTGCTTCTGTCTGCGCTGGCGGTTCACTTCCGTGATGTGAAGGATCTGGTCTCCAATCTCCTGACGTTCTGGTTTTTTGCGACGCCGATCATTTATTCGTATCAGCAGTTTCCGGAGTACATGAAGTACTTCAACTGGAATCCATTCACGCATCTGGCCATTTCGTATCAGGAGGTCCTCTTCTTCGACGGACCGTTTGGCCACAAGTGGTGGTTGCTCGCGCTGGGTGCTGCGTCGGTGGTGTTGTTCTTGCTGGCGTACTGGGTGTTCGACCGCCTGCGCGATTCGTTTGCCGAGGCCGTATGAGTCAGACGGCCATTACGCTCACGAACGTGACCAAGATCTACCGTCGGTACGGCGGCAAACAGTTTTCCACACTGAAGAGCGCTTTGTTATCTGGTGACCTTGTCCGTCAGCTTCGGCCCGACGAGACGTTTCAGGCCCTCAGCGACGTGTCGTTCACGGTGCCAAAGGGTTGCACGTTTGGTGTGGTCGGGCGGAACGGCTCAGGCAAGAGTACGGCGCTCAAGCTGGTCGCCGGCATCACGAAGCCGACGATTGGAAAGGTCGACGTCAATGGGCGCATCTCGGCCCTGATTGAGTTGGGCGCCGGTTTTCATCCTGAGATCTCCGGCCGAGAGAACGTCTTCATCAACGGCATCATGCTGGGCCTGACGAAGAAAGAGATCACGAAGCGCTTTGATGAAATCGTCGAGTTCGCTGAACTCACCGAGTTTATTGATGCGCCGGTGAAGACCTATTCGTCCGGCATGTACATGCGCCTCGGTTTCGCTGTGGCTATTCACGTGGACCCGGACGTGTTACTCGTGGACGAAGTGCTCGCGGTCGGCGATGAGGGCTTCACCCACAAGTGCCTCGACAAGTTTGGCGAGTTCAAGCGGCGCGGCAAGACGATCTTGCTCGTCACGCACTCGCTCGGGTTGGTCGAGCGATTCTGCGATGAGGCCGTGTGGCTCGACGCCGGACAGATGAAGGCCGAAGGTGATCCGACGCGTGTGATCGGGACGTACGTCACTGACGTCGCTCGTCAGGAAGAGCGTTTTCTTGTCTCATCTGACCAGAAGGCAAAAACCCAGGCGGGCGAAGCGGGTCAAGCTAGCCCCGAAGGACCGGTGGCGGCGGCCGACGATTACGCCGGCGACATGACGCAGGCAGGTGCGGGGCGTTGGGGTTCGGGCGGCGTGGAGATCACGACCGTGGAATTTCAAAGTGCCGACGGTCAGCCGACCCAGGTGTTTCACACGGGCGAAGCCATGCGCGTGATGTTAGGTGTGAGGGCCGCAGTGCCTGTACGCGACTTCGTGTTTGGCATCGGCCTGTTCACAGCAGATGGCGTGATGGTCTACGGCACCAATACGTTCATCGAGGAACTTGAGTCCGACCGGTTCGAAGGAGAGGCTGTCGTCACGTTGGCCATCGAGTCGCTCGATCTCGTGGAAGGGACGTACAAGCTCGATGTTGCCGTCCACAAACGTGACGGTGCCCCCTACGACTACCATCGAATGCTGCACACCTTCCGCGTCAAGTCGCGCATCAAAGACGGCGGCATCTATCGTCCAAAACACCGCTGGGACTTCACGTCGTCGATCAAGTTCAAGCCGCAGAAGTAGACGTAGCGAGGCGTGGGCCTCAACACCGCGATGAAGGTTGTTATCCGGCCGGCACGTCGTCGTGCCGCCCTCCGGTTCGCCGACGCGGCAAGACCAGCACTCCAAGGCTATCGTCCAGGCGTCGCGGGCGCGGGGGCCCCCATCCACACGCCGGTATCGCCTCTTTCCGAGCTGTTCTTGGCACTTCGCTCTCGCGTCGCTCACAGTCGGGCTGCACGACGACGCGCCGGCCGGATGAAAACCGCGTCCATTCAAACGTGACGAATCTGCGCGGTGATAACCTGGCGCTCAGCGAACGATTCATGTCAGAGCTCCCATACTCCCGGGCGTACTACGCCGCCACCGTGGCCGACTTTATGGCGACGACGACGGAGGCCGTGCTGGGAACGCTGACGACAAGGAGCGTGTTCTCAATTGAACCGGCACAGAAGGACGCATGGGCTGGGGAAATCGAGATCTTGAAGTCTGCGCTCTCCGGTCTCGTTGGTACGCTGTTTCTGGAATTCGACGTGCCGCGAGTTGGCAGCCGAATCGACGCCGTCCTCGTGAGCGGATCTGCAATTTTCGTGATCGAATTCAAGGTCGGGGAACGCCTAATCAGGACCGCAGACCATAACCAGGTTTGGGACTACGCGCTGGATCTCAAGAACTTCCATCGAGCAAGCCATGCTGCGCCAATTATTCCGATTCTTGTGGCCACCGAGTTGCACGACCTGGAGCCGCGCTTGCTTCCACCTGCGGATGACGGCGTATATCCGCCGATGCCGTGTGGCGGTGGCGGCGCCCAGCTACGGGCAGCAATTCAGTTGGGCCTCGATGCCGCGATTGGAACACCCATCGATGCGGCTATTTGGGCACAGGCTCCCTACCAGCCGACTCCAACGATCATTGAAGCGGCGCAGGCCTTGTATTCCAGACACTCGGTCGACGCTATTGCTCGACACGATGCAGGAGCGCGCAATCTGAATCTGACCTCGACCGGCGTGGAAGAGATCATTGACAAGGCGAAAACCGATCGACAAAAGGCCATCATCTTCGTGACAGGCGTGCCTGGTGCCGGAAAGACTCTGGTAGGTCTCAATGTGGCTACGAGGCGCCGGGATGAAACGAGTCCAACTCATGCGATCTTCCTCTCAGGAAACGGGCCGTTGGTCAAGGTCCTGAGTGAGGCCCTGGCCAGAGATGAGATGCGTCGTCTTCGCGCGAAGAAGGACAAGACCCGGAAGGGCGACGTCCGGCAGAAGATCAAAGCATTCATTCAAAATGTCCACCACTTCCGGGATGAGGGACTGAACCATCCAAGTCCGCCGAGCGACCACGTCGTGATCTTCGACGAGGCGCAACGGGCATGGAATCATTCGATGACCGCCGACTTCATGCGACGGAAGAAGGGGCGACCCGGGTTCACTCAATCCGAACCGGAGTTTCTTCTTTCCTATCTAGACCGTCACTCTGACTGGGCAGTCGTGATCTGCTTGGTTGGCGGCGGACAAGAAATCAATCGGGGCGAAGCCGGTATCTCTGCATGGCTCGAGGCCGTGTCAGGTTCGTTCCAAGCGTGGACTGCGTACATTTCGCCTAATCTGACCGACTCCGAGTACGACGCTGGAACAGCCATCCAACACCTAGGAGGACACGGCAACGTCATCAAGGATGACCGTCTGCACCTGTCTGTTTCGATGCGATCCTTTCGAGCGGAGAACGTCTCTCGTTTCGTGAAGGCAGTTCTCGACCTTGAAAGGGAGGAAGCCAGCAACCTGCTGAAGCAAGTGCTCCCGCGCTACCCGATTTCTCTCACTCGTGACCTGAACCAGGCCAAAGCTTGGATCCGCAGCAAAGCGCGAGGCTCTGAGCGTTATGGCCTGGTCGCGTCTTCAGGGGCCCAACGCCTCAAGCCACACGCAGTCGACATCCGAGTCGAAGTTAATCCTGTCCACTGGTTCCTGAACGATCGAACCGATACTCGATCGAGTTTCTACCTGGAGGATGCCGCCACTGAATTCCAGGTCCAGGGTTTGGAACTCGACTGGGCCTGCGTTACGTGGGACGCGGATTTCCGCTTCGCGAACAATGGCTGGAGTGGCCACTCATTTGTGGCCAGCAAGTGGCAGAACGTCAAGAAGGAGGACCGACGAACCTATCTGCGCAACGCCTACCGCGTTCTACTTACTCGCGCACGTCAAGGCATGGTCATATTCGTGCCGCAGGGTGACATGACCGATCCGACACGCCCTCCTGCCTTCTACGATTCGACGTTTGAATACCTGCTAGGCCTCGGAATCCCCGTTCTGTAGAAAGGGTCGACGCTTTTCCCCGCCTCGGGCCACGTAGCCTGGACCAGCAAGAGACAACTGCGGCGGTTCGGTGGGGTGGCGTGTTGTCGGCTGCCCGTCTGTGAGCGACGCGAGCGGTCGCCCTCCCATTTATGTGAATGTGAGCTCTCAAAACGCGTTAAGCTCCCGTGATGTTTCACCGAAATCGTGATCAGGCCGCCCGGTGGGCTGAGCGCCTGAGACGGGACCAGAAACGGGTGGTGTTCACTAATGGTGTTTTTGATCTGCTGCACCCTGGCCACGTGCGATATCTTCAGGCGGCTCGCGCCGAAGGAGACGCGCTTATCGTGGCCATCAATTCCGACCGTTCAGTCAGCGCCATCAAAGGGCCGACGCGCCCGTTGACTCCGGAAACTGAACGGGCCGAAATTCTTGACGCGCTTCGATGCGTGGACGCGGTCGTCGTGTTTGACGAAGACACCCCCGCCGAGATCATCACCGCCATTCAACCAGCCGTGCTGGTCAAAGGCGCCGACTGGGCGCCGGACAAGATCGTGGGGCGAGATACCGTTGAGGCCGGAGGCGGCACGGTCATTCTGATGCCTGTCGAACAAGGTTGGTCCACAACATCGATCATCGCGAAAATCAAGAAAGAAGCGGGTTAGGATGGGGAGTCGCTTTTCGTGCTCCATCCTTCTGCTTCCCTCGCATTCCGATCGCTGCTGAAGTCGGCCGCTACTCGCGCCGGCCTCTCCCGATCGATTCAGCGCCTGGCCGGTCTCGGTCCAGGTGCGATGGCGTTCCACGCCTCAGCGCTGGCGCAAGAGAGTCCCGTCGTTCTTGTTGTCCCGACCGATACCGACGTTGAGCAACTCACACGGGACGCGCGCTTCTTTCTCGGTGCAATGAAAGGGCTCTCGGACTCCCAAGCCGAGCGGGCCGTCCTGCCTTTTCCCTCCCAAGAAGTTGATCCGTACCGCGGTCTCGAGCCCCACCTCGAAGTGGCATCGGCTCGGGCTCGAGCCCTGGCGGCTTTGGCCACCCGCACCGCCCGGCTCATCATTGCCTCTGCGCGTGCACTGCCTCCGAGACTGAGCGACCCCACGCGTATCGCCGATGCGAGCCTGATCCTCAAGCCAGGCACCGAAATCTCTCCGCACGACCTGAGCGAACGCCTGGCCGTTGCAGGATTCTCGCCCGCCGACCCCGTGGACCAACACGGAGAGTTCCACGTACGTGGCGGTCTGGTTGACTTGTACCCGACATCGGAAGCTCAGCCGATCCGCCTCGAGTTCATCGGCGACATCATCGAATCCGTTCGGCGCTATGACGCCGCCACGCAACGATCGCTCACCGCCCTTGACGCCTTCACACTGACACCGCAACGCGAGTTAATGCCAGAGGTGGAGCCAGCGGCCGTCCGCCACACGGCTGCGCCAGCAGCCGTTGGTCACGACCGAACCGCCACCTTCATCGACTACGCCCGTCATGCCGGAGTGACGCTGCTGGTGTACGAATTGGACGACGTCGCCGCGCGGGGACGAGGGTTGGAAGAACAGTGGCGGTCGAGTGCCGAGGATGCCGCCGCTCGTCACACTGGCGCACAGCCGTACGAACACTTCGCACTCCCCTGGTCCGAACTGGAGGCCTGGCTCGAAGGCGGACGCCGAATCACGCAGCTCTCGCTCGACGACACCGACGGTGAGCTGCATGTGCCCTGTCAACCCGTCGTGGAATACCGCGGTCGCATCGGCGACTGGGTGGAAGAAATCCGACGGTCGCGCGAACGCGGCGACACCGTGGTGTTCGTTGCCGCATCAGCCGGCCGGGCAGAACGGACCGTGGAACTGTTGGCCGACTACGAGGTGCGCGCCCGTTTGATCGGAGACAACGAAGACCTGGCCCGTGCCACCGTTCTGGTCACCACTGGACATTTGTCTCGAGGCTTCCACCTCCCCACTGGCAATTTGCTGCTGTTTGCCGAAACCGATCTTTTCGAAGAAGAACGCCGCACTGGCGAACGACGAAAGTCTGCTGCCCGCACGTTCGTCTCTGATTTTCGCGATCTCAAAGTGGGCGATCTCGTTGTTCACATCGACAACGGCATCGGAAAGTTCGTTGGCCTCAAGAAGATGGCCATTGGCTCGGGAAGCGACGACCAGGAGTTCATGGAACTTCGCTACTCGGGTGAAGACAAACTGTTTGTGCCACTCGACCGCCTCGACCTGGTGCAGAAATATACAGGCGGCGCGGCACCCAAACTCGACCGGCTTGGCGGAGCCACCTGGGAAAAGGCCAAGACCCGCGTCAAGAAGGCGATGCGCGACATGGCCGAAGAGCTGCTCAAGCTCTATGCCGCGCGCAAAGCCGTGGTTGGCCACGCGTTCACGTCAGACACCCATTGGCAGCAGGAATTTGACGACGTCTTTGAGTACGACCTGACTCCAGACCAGCAGTCAGCGATCGCCGAAATCTCAAAAGATATGGAGTCCACCATGCCGATGGACCGCCTGCTTTGCGGCGACGTCGGTTTTGGTAAGACAGAAGTCGCGATGCGCGCCGCGTTCAAGGCGGTCATGGATGGCAAACAGGTCGCGTTCCTCGCGCCGACCACCGTGCTCGCGTTCCAGCATGAACGTACCCTGAAGGACCGGTTCGCTGGATTTCCTGTCCGCATCGACATGATCAGCCGTTTTCGCAACAAGACCGAACAGCAGGAAACGCTTGAGAAACTCGCGTCAGGTCAACTCGACATCATCGTGGGCACCCATCGGTTGCTATCAAAAGACGTGACATTTCGAGACATTGGACTGCTGGTTGTGGACGAAGAACAGCGATTTGGTGTGGTCCACAAGGAGAAGCTGAAGCAGATTCGAAAGAAAGTCGACGTCCTCACCATGACTGCGACACCCATTCCGCGGACGCTCAACATGTCATTGGTCGGCATTCGCGACATGTCGGTCATCGAGACACCACCCCGGGACCGGCTGTCGATCCAGACGCACGTCGTCAAATTCGACCAGGAAGTGATTACCCGGGCAATCAGGACAGAGATTGACCGTGGCGGCCAGATCTTCTTTGTCCACAACCGAGTGGAGTCGATCTTCTCCATCGCCAACCTCATCCAGCGTCTTGTGCCGAACATCCGCATCGGGATTGGCCACGGCCAGATGGCGGAAGGTGAACTAGAAAAAGTCATGGTGGGGTTTGTGGACCACAAGTTCGACGTTCTGGTCTCCACCACCATCGTCGAAAACGGCCTCGATATTTCAAACGCCAACACCATCATTATCAATAGGGCCGACAGATATGGGCTCTCGCAGCTCTATCAATTGAGGGGCCGCGTTGGAAGGTCTGATCGTAGGGCATATGCCTATCTACTGATACCTCCAGAGCAAACACTGTCTCCGGTTGCTCGTCAGCGACTGGCGGCGATTCGTGAATTCAGCGACCTTGGATCGGGCTTCCGTATCGCGGCAATGGACCTTGAGATCCGTGGAGCCGGCAATCTTCTGGGGGGTCAGCAGAGCGGACACATTGAAGCGGTTGGCTTCGATATGTACACAAAACTGCTCGAAGAGACCATCAGAGAGCTCAAAGGAGAGGAAATTGAGGATGATCGGCGTGCAGCCGTTAATCTCAAGCTGAACCTCCGAATCGAAGAATCCTATATCACCGATATGAACCAACGCCTGGCAGCCTATCGCCGAATGGCGAGCACAAGGACTGTGCAAGAGGTCGACTCTCTTTTGTCTGAATTTACTGATAGATATGGTCCAACGACCGAATCTCTGCTGAATTTAGCAGAATATTCTAGGCTTAGAGCCCTGTCTGACCGACTGGGTCTGGACACAGTCGACCGCGAAGGGACTGGCGTGGTGTTCAAGTTCAGACAGGATGCCAAGCTTGACCCAGTCTGGTTGTTGCGGATGGTTCAGAGCCGCGGCGATCTGACACTGCTGCCCCCAGCCACGCTCAAGTTGGACCTGGTCCGACCGGTCGAACCGCCCAAGTCCGTACCCGAAACGAAGAAACCGGCCATTCCGCCGCCTGGCCGTCTGAAGCCCAAGAGGGAATTCCGCACCAAAACCCCCGATGCCCCTCCAGGCCGGGAGTCATGGTGGACGACCCGTGCCACGTCCGGCGATGTGTCGAGCGGTTTTTCACGGGAAGAGATTCTGGCTCAGGCTTCGCCAGACCCTCGGGCGCCAGGTGGGTTGTTCGAGCGTGTCCGTCAAGTGCTCGATGAATTGAGTCGGGGACTAACCTCAGGCTGACGTTGGGCGTACGGGTCTCGATGACGGGCTACCGGTTATAGTTGGAGATGTGGTGATGAAGCGAATTATCTCGTGCGCACTTGCGGGGGCAGTGGTCTCAACGGCGATACTGGCCGCACAGACGCCAGCGGCCCAAACTCAAGCTCGTCCTGTTGTGCTCCAGCGTGTGTTGGTCAAGGTCAACGGCGCGATCTTCACTAAAACTGAACTTGAGCAGCTGCAAATTGATGTTCTGAGGGAACAGAATCAGCGTCAGCTCTCGCAGATGGACCTTCAGACTGACGAGTCGCTGCGTCAGTCCCTGATCGAAATCACACCCGAGATTCTCGCGAACACGATTGACGAGCTGATTCTTGTGCAGCGAGGTCGCGAGCTTGGCCTGCGCATGACCGACGCTCAGTTCAAGGACATGGTTGACGGAGTTAAGAGAGACAACCAGTTTGACGAGGCGACATTCCAAGCTGCGATGGCCTCCCAGGGTTTGACGATGGACCAGTTGCGGAAAAATTTTGAGCGAGCCTACTTGCAACAGGGCGTGATCCGGCAGGATGTTTCGCCCCGAATTTCAATCACGGAAGAAGAAGCCCGCCAGTATTATCGGGCCCATCCCGAAGAGTTCATGAAGCCCACGATGATTACCGTTCGAGAGATTTCAGTCCTCGTGCCGAGTCAGACGCAGTTGGGGCAACCGGTGATCAACGTTGCGGAAGACGAGGCCGCGCAGGCAAAAATTCTCGCAGCTCGAGCCCGCGCGCTCAAAGGCGAAGACTTCGCCGCGCTCGTCACAGAGTTATCGGAATCAGGGTCAAAGGCCAACGGTGGATTGATTGGCCCGCTCAATCTGAACGAACTCGCTGAGAGCCTGAGGGCCGTGTTGACGCCCCTCAAGACGGGCGACATCGCCGAGCCGATTCGCACACCCGTGGGCTTCCAACTCCTCAAGGTTGAGTCAAAAACAGACGCGGGGGTTGAACCCTTTGAGACCGTTCGCGTTGATGTGGGCGCCAAAGTGCAAGGTGAACGCCAGGACGTCGAGATGCAGAGGTTCATCGAGGGTCTGCGTGAGCTGGCCATCATCGAGTGGAAAGACGACGACCTCAAGAAGCTCTACGAGCAGTATCGCGAACAGCATAAAAAGAAAATCTCCTGAGTTCGAAGAAGTGGAAAGCACCGACCAAGAAGAGTGGTTTGCCATCTGGACGCGATCGCGCCACGAGCAGGTGGTGCGCCAGCAGCTTGAACAGAAGGGCATCGACGTCTTCCTTCCCACCGTCATGCGGTGGTCGCACTGGAAGGACCGCAAGAAGCAGGTCGAGTGGCCGCTGTTCCCTGGTTACTGCTTTGCCAAGTTCTCGCTAGATCAGCGACTGGTTGTGCTCACGTGTGTGGGAGCCGTTAACATTGTCTCGGTAGCCGGCGCCCCGGCAGTGATTCCTGAAGAGGAATTGTCCGGCATCCGACAGCTCGTTGACTCCGAGCTCCAGTTTGACCCGTGTCCCTTGATCAAGGAAGGCGACAAAGTCGAGGTGTCTCACGGCCCGCTGAAAGGCGTGGTGGGCCGCCTGGTCAGAAAAGGCTCTCGCACGCGGCTCTTCCTGTCTGTGGATCTCATCGGCCAGGGAGTGTCTGTTGAAGTGAATGCGTCCGATGTCAAACCCTACTAGTACGGGACGCCAGGCGGCCGTGATCAAGATCGGTTCTGTGAGCCTCGACTCCCCGGTCGCCATGGCTCCCATGGCCGGCATGACCGACACGGCCTTTCGTCGCCTCGTCAAACGCCAGGGTGGTTGTGGTCTGGTTGTGACTGAGATGGTCAGCTCCGAAGGGTTGGTGCGTGGCATCGACCGCACGCTGGAGTACGCCGAGTACACCGAAGAGGAACGCCCGGTCTCAATCCAGATCTTCGGCGGCGATCCACAGAAGATGGCTCACGCTGCCCAGATCGTCGAGGCCATGGGCGCAGACATCGTCGACATCAACATGGGATGTCCGGTACCCAAGATTGCGAAACACCATGCGGGATGCAGCCTGATGCGCGACCCGTCTCACGCGGCCGCCATTATTAGTGCGATGGCTAAGGCTGTGAAGATTCCCGTGACGGTGAAAATGCGAGCCGGCTGGAACGAGCACGACATCAATGCACCAACCATGGCCCGCATGGCCGAACAAGCCGGCGCCGCTGCCGTGGCCGTGCATGGCCGCACCGCCGCACAGTCCTACTCCGGCGAGTCGGATTGGGGCCTTATTGCCCGCGTGGCTGACGATGTCTCGATCCCGGTGTTTGGATCGGGCGATTGTGTGGAAGCCGAGCAGGTTGTAGAGCGTTTGCGGCAGTCAAACGTCGCCGGTATTCTGGTGGGTCGGGGGGCACTGCGAAACCCCTGGATCTTCAAGCAGGCCGCCGCAGCCGCCCTCGGGGGACACGCCGAGCCCGTTCCGTTTGAAGCCCGCGGACAGTTTCTGCTCGACTATATGGATATGCTGATCGACGACCGGGTGAGTGAGGCGTCTGGCTTCAGGCACATCGCGCCAGGCCAACTCTTCGATGGCCCCTCACCTGAGGCCAGAGGCCGTGAACGTTGGGTGATTAACAAGCTGCGAGCCCTCGGATCCTGGTACACGAAGGGCCTGGAAGGTGGCGCTCAGCTACGCGTGGCGATCAACAGCGCAAGGTCGATTCCTGAGCTTCGAGAAATGATTGCAGTTTTCTTTCATTTAGGCCGAATGGACTAGGTGTTCGCTTAGTGCCTCATTCGACCAATAACGCGACTATCTAGATGCTGGTGTTTTACGTTTAAGTGGCTTGGATCCGCCGCCAGAGCTGCCGCCGCTCGCGCCGCTCTTCTTGAACGGATTCTCCATTGGTGATCCAGACGGCCGCTCTCGCCTCGGCTCACGGACCCCAGGACCCATGGACTCACGGACCCCCGGACCCACGGACCCCCGGACCCCAGGATCCTTCCCCTCCGGTCGCCGCTCAAAAGGGGACTTCTCAAACGAGCTCTTGTCGTCCCTGGGCTTTCTTGGACCGAATGGAGACGCCGACGAGGCGATGCTGTCCTCGATCAGTCGTTTCTTGAATTTTGCGCGTTTCTGATCACGACTGAGCTGAAATCGGGCCTTCGGATCGACGTGTTCACCGCCCGGCCGCCACTCCTTGGGCCGTTTGGTTCTCCCCTCGGTCAGGGCCAGTTTGGCGGCCCCTTCGGCGGCATCGGGCGACTCCCAGATTCTGCCGCGTTCGAACCACCGCAGCGACACGCCCGATTGTGTCCGCTGCAGCTGCTTGTAGGTGGGCAGCAGGTCTTCGCGCTCCTTCCCCTTGAAAGATGTGGCGGTCTCTCCGATCAGGATGACCCAGAACCTATTTGGCGGCGGCATATATCAGGAACGCTCCAGGCGTTTAAGTTTCTCGATCAAGGTCGTGCGCTTGATCTTCAGCAAATCCGACGCCACGCGTTTGTTTCCACCGCTGTGTTCAAGGGCGCGTCGAATCAGTGCATGTTCAAACTGCGCCACTAAGTCGCCGAAGTCAACACCTTCGGCTGAGAAAGCCACGGACTCAGACGTCAACGGGGCCACGCTTCCCCGAATATCTTCCTGCAAATCGGCCAACTCGAGTTGCGCGCGTCCTGGCGATAGGGCAAACGCGCGCTCCATTACGTTCTCCAACTGACGGACATTGCCAGGCCAGGAGTGGGCCATCAAGGCCTGCTGGGTATCCTGGGCGATAGTGACCCTCCCCCGCGACGGTGTTTCTTTGCTCAACCGATCGAGGAAGTGCTGCGCCAGCAACGGCACATCCGACCGGCGCTCCCTGAGCGCGGGCACGTGCACGGGAATCACGTTGAGCCGGTAATACAGGTCCTCGCGGAAGGAGCCCTCAGTCACCATTTGTTTGAGGTCCGAATTGGTGGCCGCGATCACGCGCACATCCACCTTGACGGTTTGCGACTCGCCGACGCGCTCGAACTCCCGTGACTGCAGGACACGCAGCAACTTGACCTGCAGCGGCAGGCTCATAGTGCCCACCTCATCGAGGAACAACGTTCCTCGATGAGCCTGCTCCAACCGGCCCTGCCGATTGGCCACCGCGCCCGTGAAGGCGCCCCGCACGTGCCCAAACAACTCCGCCTCAAGCAACGTCTCTGGAATGGCGCTGCAGTTGATCGCCACAAATTTCTGCAACCGCCTCGGACTGGCGTCGTGAATCGCCCGCGCAGCCAATTCCTTTCCGGTGCCCGTCTCTCCTGTGATGAGCACGGTGCTTGCCGTCACAGCCACCGTCTGAATCAGTTCGAGCATCTGCACCACCGGCGCGGCCTGGCCAATGATGCCGCCGAGGTGAAATCGCGTGAGGAGTTGTTCGCGCAGGTACGCGTTCTCTGAGCGCAGCCGCCGCTTTTCGACCGCTGTGTGCAGCGCGTGCACCAATTCCTCGAACTGAAACGGCTTTGTGATGAAACCTTCAGCGCCCAGTTGGGTGACCTCAACCGCCTCGCGCACAGTGCCGAATCCCGTAATCACCACCGCAATGATGTCGGGGTAGCGCGCAAACGCCTCGTCGAGCACTTGCCGCCCGTCCACGCCGGGCAATCGAAGATCCGTCAGGAGAATGTCGAAGGCAAAGTCGTTGAGTCGCTCGAGCGCCTCTTCGCCCGTGCCCGCCTGCTCAACTCGATACCCGTGCTCAGCCAGACGCTCCGCAATCACTTCCCGAAACGCGGCCTCGTCGTCGACCAGCAGCAGGTGAAGGGGATGAAGTTCGTCAGCAGACATGTGGAGCGCGCCGGTATTTTGACACAGACCTACAGTTCGCCGCCGAGGCGGCCGATAGTTCCGGACGTATGCTTGAACGGAAGACCGTCTCAATTCCCAGAGCGTGTGAAGTGGTGGGTGTCAGTCGCCGGACCATTTACAACTGGATCGCCAGCCGCAAGGTGCAGTACGTCAGAACGGCCGGCGGGTCCGTTCGCATCTTCGAAGATTCCCTGTGGCGCGATGCTCATGCTCCCACCACGAGCGCCTTCGACCTGCATCGGTCTGCCTGACCAGATCATGGCTCGACCAGACATTCGGGCAGATGTTGGCGCGACAACGACAGAACGCGACCTCAACCAGCTCTTTCACCGCCTGAATAACCAACTCGGGATTATCCTGGCGAACGCCGAACTACTCGAGCACCGCCTGGCTGAAGAGACGCATCGAGCCCGGGCGACCCAAGTGGTCGCAGGCGCACTTGAGGCCATCCGAACCAGCCAGCAGATTCGCCAAATCATCCCCATCCCAGAGACTTCCTAGTGTCATATTTTTGACCACGCCCTTCACGGCCTGTCATACGATTGACCACTTCGTCCCAAAAAAGCACGCCGTTGCACACACCTTCACACCCCGAAACAACCTCTTAAATCACTGATAACAAGACGGTTAGTGCGAAGTCACCGGCCGAAGACAGTTTTGTTCTTTCTTCGCTTATCGACTTGGCATCCGTGTTGCCCTTCATAGCAGCGTTCGGCCAACTAGCTGGCCGGCTCACCTGGAGGGTCTATGCAGCGTTCGCCACTTGCCAATCACCAGCACGACCGGGTCGTCGCCACACTACCGTTCGTCGAATCACTCGCCCGACGCATGGCGTCCACGATGCCCAACTCCGTCGACGTGAGTGACCTAGTCCAGGATGGCGTGATTGGCCTTATGGACGCGGCGCACCGTTTTGACGAGGCTCGGGGAATCAAGTTTGAGACGTTTGCTGAGCGCCGGGTGCGCGGTGCCATGATCGACGCCCTGCGCCGTGACGCCTGGCCTCGCGGCGTGCGCCGCCAACGCCGTGAGCTTGAGGCCGCCCGCGAATCGCTTCGCCGCGAGCTCGGCGCCGAGCCGACGCTTTCCGACCTGGCCAAGCGAGTTGGGGCCGATGAGTCCCGACTCGAACGCACGATCCTTCGAATCAGCACGATCGAGTCGACCTCGCCGATGGCCAACCACGATTCGGTGAACAGCTCCACGTTGCCCGCAGTGCTCGTGCCGAGCGAACCCCCCGCGCCTGATCGGGAATACGAAGACAACGAATCACGTGCGCGTGTCCGAGCGGCCTTGGCGTCCCTGCCGGCCCGCGAGCGCCGGATTATCAGCCTCTACTACTTCCGTGAAGCGACGATGAAGCAGATTGGGAAGGATATTGGCGTGAACGAATCGCGCGTGTCACAACTGCATGCCCGTGCGGTGGCTCGCTTGCGCACAGCCCTGATGCCCGCGAAGATGCCGGCGCTGGCCTTCGAGTCTCAGGCCGTCGCCTAGACACTTTCTACGATCACGCTACGCGATCACTTCACGCGCCAGACGTACGACGTCGCGTAACCGGAACGGCTTGGCCAGCCAATGGCAGCCGCTGCGTTCAAGAAACGCTTCCGCTTCGGTTCCCGCCACATCGCCCGTCACGAAGATCAAGCGCTTCGTCAGCGCAGGCGCCGTGGCCGCGAGATGATCAAAAAATTCCATGCCGTCCACGCGCGGCATCTTCAGGTCACAAATGATCACGTCGTAGGCGCGCGTTTGTGTGTGCGCGATCGCCTCTTCGCCATCGGCCGCACGATCCACTTCGAACCCGGCGTCCCTGAGCGTGTCTGCCACGGCCTCACCCAGCGCCTGTTCGTCTTCCACGACCAGGGCCCGCGTTCCCACGGGCACTTCCGCGGCTGGAGGCGCCGACGACGACTCAGGCGCCCGAACGTGCGTGCCACCTGACGGCAGTTCGAGCACGAAGGACGCGCCACCGCCCGGAACGGACGACACGCTGATCCGGCCACCGTGCTCGTGAGCGATGGCGTAGGCGACCGTCAGCCCAAGCCCGGTGCCCTTACCGACGGCCTTTGTTGTAAAGAACGGATCAAAGATCTTGGCCTGTACGTCCTCGGGAATACCCGGGCCGTCATCGCTCACTTCGAGCAGCACCGCGTCGCGCTCAGGTTCATGCCACGAGCGCAGCATCATCAAGCCACGACCGTGTGCGCCAAGCATCGCGTGTTCGGCGTTGATGACGAGGTTGAGGAGTACTTGCTGAATTTGATGCGGGTCGGCAAACACCTGTGGCAATGCCGACGCCAGGGCCTCAACGATCACGACATTGGCGACTTGCTGTTCATACGCACGCAGGGCGAGCGTGTCGCGCATCACGTGATTGATGTCTACCATCGTGCGTGTCGTATGCCGTTTGCGGGCAAACGTCTGAAGGTTTCGTACGATTCGGGCTGCGCGTTCGGCGGCGTTATGAATCGCGTCCAGGTCGCGTGATGTCTGGTCGTCGAGTTGGCGTCCGGCCAGGCGCTCAGCGCAGGCCAACACCGTGGCCAAAGGGTTATTGAGTTCATGCGCGACGCCGGACATCGTCTGTCCCAGGGCCGCAAGCTTTTCTGCCTGTGAGAGTTGGTGGAAGACCTCCCGGGCCTGGTCCTCGAGCTTCTTCCGCTCGGTGACGTCGCGCATCACGGCTTCCACACGAAGCGAATCAGCGAGCGGTCCGGCCCGGGCCGTGACTTCGATCCACACCGCCGTGCCGTCGACCCGTCTGAGGCGGAGCAGGTGATCGTGAACGGCGCCGTCCCGCTTGAGCAGTGAGACGAAGCTGTCGCGTGCGATCGGGTCGACAAAACGGTCGGCTTCAAATGGCCGAACCTCGCTGGTGGCCACGTCTTCGGCCCACCCCAGGATCAACCGGAGGTGGGGATTGGCGGCGAACGTTGCGGAGGAGTCGGCCCCGATCAACCCGATGTAGACGCCCTCGCGCAGTCCCTCGAACAGATGAAAAAACGCATCGTCCGGAAGCGAGGGGTGGCGACCGCTGGCCACGAGAGTCCTAGTGCCGATCGCCGCCACCGTCGGGCGGTGCCGGTGTCGGCGTGCGGGTCATCGCACCCGCGTATTTCTTGTCGATGGACGATCGAATGTCTTTCACCGAGGTACCACCGTTGTACATTTGCATCGCGTCACGCGCGACGTCAATACAGATCCCTCAAGTGAGTCCGTGGTAATCCCACTGCGTGACGGTACCCTCTGAATTGCGAGCGCCGACAAAACAATGGGTGTTGCTCTTGTGGCCCGCACTTTCACAACCACAAAAGCAGGGCACGTAGTCGAGCACCTCAGGGTGACTGGCCGCGAATTCGTAGACCGCACGGACGGTCTCTACGGACCGAGGTGCGGCCGCCAGGCCAGCGGTGGGGAGGGGCGGGAGCCCTGGCGCCACCTGAAATCCAGTCGCGGGAGGCGGGGTTGGTGCAGCCGCCTGCGCCGCCTGCTCCACAGCCGTCGAATCAGCCGCAGGTGCACACGAAATCGTGAACAGGCCAGCCAGCGCGACCAATGACTGCGGGACACGTGACCGCCCCAAAATAGAAAAATTCGTACGCATATCGGAATACTAGCCCGGATTCTTCATCAAGCCCCGGAACAAACGGTTCTTCGGGCCTTCGGCTCAGGCGCGCTACAGCCCCGAGGGCACTACCCACCCTTCACACGGAGAATCGTCAGGGAGTGCGCGGGAAAGGTGTAAGTGAACGAACTGCCGGTCACGGCGACGGTCATCGTCTCGGTGGACAGCAGGACCTTCTGATCGTCGCCGTAGGTGTGGGTGGCCTTCAGGTCCGGACGGTGCGGGACCTGACACCCTCGTCGACCGTCAACGTGTGGCAGATGAACCACCCGAGGGTTGTGACCATGTCCTTGTCCTGACTGCGATTAACGACGTGCCTTCACGGTCGTCCAACGGCCATCCAGGCATCGACTTTGGCGGCCGTAGGTCTCCGGGTTTGCCGCTGCCAGCCGGCCTGCGCCAATCGAGGACGGTACGGACAAAAGACCACCCCAGTCCAGAAAACGGAAGCACCGCGTCTGTGAGGCACTCGGAGCGCGTGAACATCTCGCAGTACACTCAGTTGGCCCATGACCCAACTATCAAAAATCTCTGATCTGACCGGCACCTCCAACGGATGGGGGTTCTTCTTGTGCGCTCGAAAGGAACTGCGTTCAGGCAAGAGCGGCAACTATCTCGCTATCGTTCTTCAGGACACGTCGGGCGAAATCAAGGCCAAAATCTTTCAGGATGTCGACGTGCTGAAGGACGAGTTCGATGCCGGAGAGTTCGTGAAGATCCAGGCGCGCGGCAACCTCTTCAATCAGCGGTTGGAGTTGGTCATCGACAAGATCCGTCGGGTTGACGCGCAGCACGACGCGCTTGATGGTTTTCGTGAGGAGTCGTGTATTCCCTGCGCCCCGCGTCCGCTCGATGAGATGTGGCAGGAGCTTGAGGCCCATGTGGCGGGGATTACCACGCCGGAGGTGCGTGAGTTGCTCAATCGCATTCTGGCGAAGCAGGGCGATCGTCTCAGAATCTGGCCAGCGGCACAGTCGGTGCACCACGCCTACCGCGGCGGACTTCTGGAACACGTCCTCAAAATTCTCGACACGGTGATCTTTCTCGCCGACGCCTACGGTGCCAATCGCGACGTGTTGGTGGCCGGAGCGATCCTGCACGACATTGGTAAGCTCGATGAGCTGTCGTATGGCGTGACCACCGAGTATTCCGTGGAAGGGAACCTGATCGGCCACATCACCATGGGGGCGTCGCTGGTGCGAGAGACAGCGCAGGCCATGACCGGATTCCCCTATGACATCCAGCTTCAGCTCGAACATCTGGTCCTGTCACACCACGGTGCCAAAGCGATGGGGTCTCCTGTCGAGCCGATGACCGTCGAGGCCTTTATCCTGGCCGCGGCTGATGACCTCGACGCGAAGATTCATCAGGTGCACAAACACATTGACGCTGACGATACCGCTGGGCCCTTCACGTCGTACCATCGGCGCTTCGACCGGGTGTTATACAAAGGGTCCTGATAGTCTTGGCCAAGCATCATGTTCAACATCCAGACACTCAACAACATCTCTCCGGTCGGTCTCGCACGGCTGCCCAAAGACCGGTTTACCACTGGCGCCGACCTCTCCAACCCTGACGCCATCCTGCTCAGGTCCGCTGATCTCCACACCGCTGAGTTGGGCTCATCTCTGAAGGCGATTGGCCGCGCCGGCGCGGGTGTCAACAACATCCCGGTCACAGCGATGACCGCGCGCGGCATTCCCGTCTTCAACGCCCCAGGCGCCAATGCCAATGCGGTCAAAGAACTCGTCATTGCGGCTCTCATTATGTCGTGTCGGCAAATTGTCCCGGCGGCGCTGTTTGCGCGTGAGCAGGTGCAAGCGGCGAGCACACCAGAGGAACTCAAGGCGGCGGTGGAGAAGGGGAAGAAGATGTTCGCCGGCTACGAGCTGCCCGGCCGCACGCTGGCCGTGATCGGTCTCGGCGCCATTGGCGGGCGCGTGGCGAATGCCGCCGCCGTACTCGGCATGCGGGTGGTCGGGTATGACCCAGGCCTCACGCTTGACGGCGCCTGGCAATTGTCTGCATCCATCCAGCGCGCGCGCTCTCTGGATGAAGCCCTTCGCACGGCAGACTTCGTCACGGCGCATGTGCCCCTCGGGTCGACTACGAGAAACCTGATCGACGCCGATCGTCTCAAGGCAATGAAGCCGCGCGTCGTCGTGCTGAACTTCGCGCGCGAAGGTATCGTGAACGAAGCGGCCATGGTGGAGGCACTCGACATGGGGCACGCCCATGGCTACATCAGTGACTTTCCGACAGCCCTGACGACCAATCATCCCAAGTGCATCACGTTGCCACACCTGGGCGCGTCCACCGGAGAAGCCGAAGATAACTGCGCCGTGATGGTGGCTGACCAGGTTCGTGATTTTCTGGAGCACGGCTCCGTGCGCAATGCCGTCAATTTTCCTGAACTGGTAGCGTCCAGACAGTCTGCGCATCGTTGTCTCTGTCTCGTGCGAGCCGCGGAGCAATCGGCGGCCACGGTGTCAGACTCCTTGACCCGGGGAGGGGCCATCGTGGCCGGACTGGCCAGTGCCACCCGCAACGAGATGGTCTATGTCGTGGCCGATACGACCGCGCCTGTGCCCGATCCGGCCCGCGCTCGGGTCGCCGCCCTGGACGGCTTGATCATGCTTCGCTCGATCTAGCTAGCGTCCCGAGGTCCCAACGCGAACGTCATCTTGCCCGTCAACACGACTCTGCCGTTGACGGTGGCCGTGCCGCTGAGCACGCCCATCCGACTCCGCAATCGCTTGACGATGGCCTCAATCTGCACCACATCGCCAGGATGCACTGGCCGACGGTAGCGCACGCGCTCGATACCCATGAAGAAAATCAGCTTGTCGCGATTCTCTTCCTTCGAAAGGATCAGAATCGCGCCCACTTGGGCGACGGCTTCGGTCAGCAAGGTGGAGGGCATGGCCGGGCGCTGGCCCGGGGACCTTGCCAGTGACCGCTCGTTGCTGGAGATGTTCTTGATGCCGACGATGCGCGTGTCGGGCTCGAACTCGGTAATGCGGTCCACCAACAAAAACGGATATCGGTGGGGCAGGATGCGTTCGATCGCGGTGTAGTCGAGTGGAAGCTTCAAGTCGGTCATGGTCGGCTTTGTTGGAGAACCAAGTATAATTGCAAGCAGTTCCACCCGCGCGTCAGCCCACCAATGAGTTCGCATTCTACCGATCGTCTCTCCTCTCCCCTCTCTGTGGGTACCAGCGAACGCGACATCTTGTTGACGTTGTTCGACCTGGGTCGTCGGGTGGCGTCCGTGATCGATCTGGACGAGTTGCTTGAGAAAATCCCCGAACTCATCGGCCGCCTCATACCGTTCGACGCGTTTGCGGTCTACCTCCACGATGAAAAACGCGGGGAGCTCAGCATCGGATACGCCGTGGGCTACCCCGACACCTCGCACTACCACCCCCATGTGACTCACGGTCTGGTCGGCCAGGTGATCACCAGGCAGGAGACTCGGCTGGTGGGGGACATCAGCCTGGAGCCCCAATACGTCGAATTGGTCCCAGGCATGGCCTCCACGATGGCCGTGCCGCTTGTGCACAAGAAGAAGTCGATCGGTGCCCTCAATGTGCTGAGCCGATCGCGCGACATGTATTCTGAGCGAGACGCGGCCATTCTTCGCCAGTTTGGTGCTCACGTGGCCTTGGCGCTTGTCAACGCGCGTCTGTTTGAGCAGCAGCGCCTCGACGCCGAGGCGTTCGAGACGCTGGCCGAGATCGGCCGCGACGTGGCCGCGTTGATGGATCTGGACCTGCTCCTGGAGCGGATCGCCCAGCTGGCGCGTCGGGTGGTCGACTACCGCACGTTCGGAATCCTGTTGCTCAACGAGGCCACCGACGAGCTTGAAATCAAGGTGGCCGTGCAGTTTGGCGACCGGGTCGAATTACCCAAGATTCCCATGGGCGAGGGCTTGGTCGGCTACGCCGCCCTGCATCGTGAGGCCGTGTTGGTGCCCGATGTGTCCAAGGATCCCCGCTACATCAAGGTCGTCGACGACGTGCGCTCGGAACTGGCGGTGCCCATGTTGCTCAAGGACCGCTGCGTGGGCGTCTTCGATTTGGAAAGCCCTGACCTGGATGCGTTCAGCAAACGAGACGTCGAGATTCTGACGCTGCTGGCAAGCCAGGCTGCGGTCGCCATTGAGAACGCCCGCCTCTACGAAGAGGTCTCAGAGACCGAAGCGCGGCTGGAGAAAGAACTGAAATTCGCCCGGCGTGTGCAGGCCGCACTCCTGCCAACCAAATTGCCAAAGCGCCTAAAGGGCGTGGATGTTCACGCGTCGTTTTCTGCGGCACTGGAACTGGGCGGCGACTTTTACGACTACCTCGTACCAGAGTCAAACACCCTGATCATCGCGCTTGGTGACGTGTCAGGCAAAGGGGTTCCCGCCGCGCTGTACAGCGTGTTTGCCGGAGAGTTGGTGCGTGGCCGCACCTTCCGTCGGCGCTATGTTCCCGAACGGTCGTCGCCGGCTGCGGTGTTGATGTCGATCAACACGATCCTGCATGAGCGCAAGCTTGAGGAGTACTACTGCACGCTGTGTTATGCGATCTTTGACCTCAAGCGAAAGATGGTCACGCTGTCGAACTCGGGATTGCCGTATCCCGTTCGCGCCACTGCCGATGAGTGTCGTCTGATTGAAGCGCCCGGCGTGCCTCTGGGGTCGTTCTCCGGGATGACCTATGACGAGGTGAGTCTGCCCCTGTCGTCGGGAGATGTCTTCGTCTTCTGTTCAGATGGCGTCACGGAAGCGATGAATCGACAAAGCGACGAGTTTGGCAGTGAGCGGTTGCTGGACATCGTGGCGAGCACCAAGCACCTGACCGCAAAGGAAATCATCGACTCGATCGTTGAGGCCGTGGACGCCCATCGAGATGGGTTCCCCCGCAACGACGACACCACCGTTGTCGCCCTCAAGATCTTGACGCAGTGAAGCCGTTCGAGCGTCAACCAAAGACCCACGAGATGCTGCGATGCCAGCGCCTGCCTGTCGTGAGAGAGACGCACCCCGTGTGACGTCGAACGACTTCGATGTCCTAAGTAATCAAGATGCGTGCCGTACTAGAATCCCGTGTTTGGGCCAGCAAAGGCGCTGACACTGTACGCATCGGGTGACGTCTGGAGCCAGACGGTGCCGCCTGCCGGTGGCACTGCGGACCGCCTACTGGACCGCGGCGGAGCCCACGGACTCAGACGACGACGAGGACGTTGCGGCGTCGGGGCGGATGACCACCGAGAGCTGGGCCGCAATCAGTCTGGCAATCGGGAGTTGGTGCCTGCTGGTGCCCGTGCCCACGATTTCTGCGGCCAACACACCGACGCAGCCAGTGGCGCCAATGAGTGGCACGGCCAGCGCGCCAGTGGCTTCATCCGACGCGCCAGGCACCACCTGGGACTGCAGCGTCCGGCAGGCGAGCGCCGTCGCGTTGTCACCAGATACCGGCAACTGACCCAGCCGCGACAGCATTCGGTCTGAATACCCGTGGGCCATTGAGGCCCGCAGGTGTTGGCCTGATTCGTCGATGACCCACAAGACCAGCCCCTTGGCTCCGATGGCCGCGGCGGCCCGACTCAGGAGCACCGGCAGGTCGCGGCCGTCGAGCAGTCGTGCCAAGTCAACACAGACATCGGCTGCTTCCTTGACTCCGGTGACGCCGGTGACCTCGGTTGGGGCTGCCACGCTAGTCGGAGTCGTTTGCTGCGCGGCATCTTCGGCTGTTTCCACCACATGGGGCAGTTCTTCAATCGGAGTGACCTTGATCCTGGCGTAAAGGATGATCCCCACCAGGAGTGTGAATGCCAGCCCGGACGCACCAACGGCCTGGCGATAACGAGTCACGTCCGCCAGCGCCCGCCGAGACTCAAAACTTTCTGTGTCACGCGCGGCCGAGACATTCCCGGCGATCTGGCCGATGATTTCACCGCTTTCGACAAAGATGACATCGGAGGCCAGAATCAACTGACCATTGTCGACGTAGTTCCTGGCGCGGCCGTCAGACTTGCGCAAGGCGCCGAGTTGTTCAATCGCGGCGTCGTAGTGAGTCAGCGCGCCGCTCGACACCGTGGTTCGCTGTCGTTCGCGGAGCATTCCTTCGACGCGTGCCAGGTCCTCGTTAAACCTGGCCATCCAGAAGTCGGCGCCCTGGCCGACGGCCACATACCCCGCTTGTGCGTAACGAACGTCGGCCAGGGCGTCGGCCGTCGCATCCAATTGCTGAACCACTGCGTCTTCCGCCGCGCGATCGCGATCGACGCGCTGTTCAAATTGATAGGTTTGAAAGAGGGTGCCACCAACGGCGAGACAAGCAATCAAAAGCAGCATGAGAAAGCGACGCTTGTTCAGCATTGGACGCTACTATAGCACCGCCGTTATGCCTGTCGGAATCGTGATTAATCCTATCGCTGGCCGCGGCGGCAGCCGCCCAGGCGAAGTCGATCGCCGCGTGGCGTTTGCGCGTTCGTGCGCGTCGATCAACGGCGTTGAGCCGACGGTGCTGGTCACCGAACGGCGCGGTCACGCGCGCGATCTTGCGCAGCACTTGGTCGACACCGGGTGCGACACCGTGATCGCCATGGGCGGCGACGGCACGGTGAATGAGGTGGCGCAGGCCCTGGTGGGCCGACCCGTCGCGCTTGGCATTCTGCCGTGCGGATCGGGGGATGGGCTCGCCAGAGGGCTGAAGCTGCCCATCGACGCTGAGTCAGCCTTGCACGTCGCCTTGGGGCCAGCCACCACCGCTATTGATGTGGGTTATGCGGGCGACCGGATCTTCCTGAACATTGCCGGTATTGGCTTTGACGCCGAAGTGGGAAAGCTGTTTGCGACTCGCTCCAAGCGCGGCGGCCTGGGCTACGTGACTAAGGGCCTCCAATTGGTCTGGACCTACCGCGCTCCCGCATACGTCGTCAGTTGGTCCGGGCCGGCACCAGCATTGGAGGTGGCACAGGTGCGACGGGGCCGCCGGTTCCTGATTGCCTTCGCCAATGCACCCGAGTACGGCAACGGTGCGGTCTTGGCGCCCGACGCCGATCCGTATGACGGACTACTCGATCTGCTGCTCGCAGAAGGTGGTCACCCGTTCCAACAGATCTGGCGCGCTCGTCGATTGTTCGTGCGTCATCGGCAACCAGCCCACGGACTGGAGCGAGCCCAGATACGTCGCGCCACCATCACGGGCGACGTGATGGTCTGTCACCTCGACGGGGAAGTGTTCGAGACGTCAGGGACGCTGGAGATCAGCGTTCGACCCAAGGCGTTGCTCGTGCGAACGCCATTTCGCAGAGGGGTCTAGCTATCGACTTGGCGCAGGGGAAAGACATCAGCACGGGGCAGTGGCCCGAAGTCGTCCCCGAACTTGACTGGCGCCAGAAACATTTCTTCCCACTTGCCGCGCGCAGATTCATTGGACGCTTCAAGGTACTGCCTCGCCGCGACGGGCCGCGAAAAGACCACGTCGGCCAGCGCCGCGTATCCGGGCACGTTTGCCAGTTCGGCAGCAATCGCCTGGCGAATCGCGCTTGCCGATCCTTCCGCGACAGCGCCGCCCAGCGCGAGGGCCACCTTCGAGAGAATCTGCCAGTCTTCGACCGCATCTCCCGGCGGCATAATGACGCGCGATGACGCCTGAACGTGGCCGGTCATGTTGGTGAAGGTCGCGTCCTTTTCCACAGACGCGCAACCCGGAAGCACGATGTCCGCGGCTTCGGCCAATTCGGTTTTGAGCACACCTTGCACGATGAGGGTCGAGATCTTGCCGGCCTGACGCGCCGCAAGAATCCATTCGGTGTCGCCGAGCGACCCGTCCGGGCCGGTGTCAATCACGTAGAGCAACTTCACCGCACCGGTGTCAACGGCTGCGCGCAGCCCCGTGACGTCCGCGGGCCCGTCAACGGGCGCGACTTTGAACCCGAGGTCCCGGACACCCCGCAGGTTCGGCGCGTCCACGGCCGGAATTCTGAATTTCGTGTTCATCGACTGCGGCTTCTCGCGGTATCGCCAACTGAAGGTCACACCGCCCGTGAGCCCCCCAAACTGCCTCAGAACGTGCAGTTCCTCAAGTGACAGGTGGCCGGACGCGAGGATGCGTGTCTGCGCTGCACCCGCCGCGTCAACCGCACCCTTGACGGCAGTCAGTGCGTCGTCCCAGGGTGTGGCATCAAACCCATTCGCCGTACGCACATGCGGCTGCAAGAGGCGTCGGTCGCCTTCGACCCAGTGATAGTCGAACCGGCCGATGTCGCACATCCAATATTGGTTGATTTCGGCGTTCTGTCGCGGCGTCATGCGCACCAGTTGCGCGCCTTTGGCCCACTCAGGCTTCGCCTTGATCCACGAGGTGGTGTTGCACCCCTTCGCGCAGCCGGTGCAAATCGAGTCGACGGCCGTCGGGTTGTCCCAGGGGCGCGACTTGAATCGATAATCTCTGGTCGTGATGGCACCGACTGGGCACACGTCCATGAGGTTGCCCGAGAGCAGTGACATGACGCCCTGCTCATCGAATGTGGCAATTTCACTGTGTATGCCCCGCTGGGCCACGCCAATTTGGGCGTCGCCATCGACCTCTGCCATGAACCGCACGCACCGGGTGCACATGATGCAGCGGTTGCGGTTGAGCATGAGCGTGGGTCCAAAGTCGACGTCGGCCTTGACGCCCTCGCCGTCGAACACGCGGCGGGGGAAGTCCATCCGACTGCGCTCGGGGCCGTGCTCATAGGAATAGTCCTGCAGTGGGCACTCACCGCCTTTGTCACAGACAGGGCAGTCGAGCGGATGGTTCACCAGCAGAAACTCAAGAACCGAGGCCCGCGCGGCCTCGACGTCAGGCGTGTTCGTGCTCACCACCATGCCGTCGGCGCAGACCGAGGAACACGACGTCTGCAGCTTGGCCATCTTCTCGATCTTGACGATGCAGACTCGACAGGAGCCGTCGACCGTCAAACCAGGGTGGTAGCAGTAATACGGCACCGGGCTGCCACTCCTGAGCGCCGCCGCCAGAACCGTCGTGCCCTTTTCAACTGTGACCGGGGTACCGTCAATCGTCAGCGTGACCGTTTCCATAACCTTTGAATTCTACCTTTACCTTCGAATCGTGACCAGACTCATGTCGTCCCTGGTGTCCACGCGCTGAACCACGCCCTCCACTGGAATCGTGGTCTCATGAACCTTGGTCGTGATCAACAGGGTGACCTGCTCCTGCTGGCCACCGTCCAGTCGAAGGGTGACCGTCAGCGGCAGGTCAAACGTGTCCCCGAGCTGTTCCACCCGAACGGTCACGTGCGTGGCGTCGGCCATTCGCCACGAGAGCTTGAGCTCCGGCAGTGTGAATCCGTGAATCCAGCGCTCTAAAAACCGCTCCAGCGGCTGGCCGGACTCTGCCTCGAGTGCCTGCCTGAGGTCGCCGGTGCCCGCCTTCTGGAATCGATTATCCCGATAGAATCGGCGGATACCCTTGGCAAACACGTCTTCGCCGATGAACCGGCGGAGCATATGGAGGACCACCGCAGCTTTGTTGTAGACCAGCCCTCGGAAGATTCGCGCGTCGCCCTGGACGTGTCCGAGCCGGTACCCCAGGTGGACGGGGCCGTACTTCGACAGGTCCTGGGCCGACCCGCGCATCTGGAGGAACATGCGTCGCTCGGTCTCCGGACCACGGTCGTGGCCGGCGTACAGGGCCGCGAAGTACTGGGCGAGCCCTTCGCTCAGCCACTGTTCGTGGTAGTTCTTCCAGCCAATGGCCTGTCCCCACCATTGATGAGCCACCTCGTGTGCCAAGAAAAAGAACGGGTGTCCGGCGAGCGAGACCGGGTCGTCGCGCCACGTGAGATTTGTCGGCAGGACTGGCTGGTTCCAGATGGCGAAGTAGGCTGGGCTGTGACCGCTTGGCAGCTCGTCGTCCATGGTCGCCAACGTAAAGTCTGGATACGGAGCCTCACCGATTTGTGAGGCGAAGAACTCCACGATCTCTGCCGTGCGTTCAGGCAGCTCCCCGTTGGAACGCCGCAGTCGGGGTGTCGCCACAACATCAATGTTGACGGTACCGGGGCTGCCGTCGCCGACACCCGGAGACGCTGGCGCGAGCGCCGCGACAGTCGCCTGTGCCTGGCCCACGGAGACAAAACGCGAAATGACACAGGCGACGTAGCGCAGGGGACGATCTGCCGAGAAGCTGACGGCACGTTCGGCGTGACTGTCCCCCTTGTCCGTCGGCTCCTCAACCGTTGGCGTCACAACAGAACTCAGGAGACTGCCGGAGGCCACGACCTGGAATTGCGCGGGCACCGTAATCTTGAGGGACGCGGTGGCAAAGTCGGTGACCGACGCCTGCGGATACCAGTGCGAACGATTGCTGTAGAGGTACCGCGGTTCAGGCAGGACTGTGCGCTCAGGCGCATACGGCCTGGTTTGCTGAGAGTCGGCACCCACTAGAAGAGCCTCGTTGCCGATGATTTGTGCGGGGACCCGACCGCTGTAGGCCATCTCGATGATCAACTCCGTGCCTGCAGGGACCGCGGCCGGGAGACTGACGAGCACGCTGCTTCGACCGGCCACGCGCAAGGCCAGCAGGCGCCCGTACTGCGGTGATGAGACAGACGAGACCGTCAAGGACTGGGCCAGCCTGAGC
Source organism: Acidobacteriota bacterium (assembly GCA_013203475.1). Taxonomy (GTDB): domain Bacteria; phylum Acidobacteriota; class Vicinamibacteria; order Vicinamibacterales; family SCN-69-37; genus SYFT01. Next base: position 13,322 of record JABMNV010000106.1, on the reverse strand, counting down.
GAGAGCGTGGTCAGTCCATCCTGTTTCGTCTTGAGACGCAGCGATCCGCTGCCGCTGATCCATTCGCGTTCCGGATCGATTCGAACATCGACGTCGTAGTGCTCCACGTCATACGCCGCGGCGTCATCCTCGTTGTAGTACCGACCTCGCGACGTGAGGCGCTCCGCCGAAGCGTAGACGGAGATGTTGTGGCCCTTCTCGCGATCAAACAGCGACACGTCCTCCGCATCGTCTTTGGCCCGGACGTAGGTGAGGGTCTCGAAGTCGTCGGTATGAAGCTCTGCGAGCAGGTCGCCGACTGGTGGCAATAGTGACCAGCGCTCGGTGGTCAGGTCGCCAAGATTCAACGCGTAGCTCTTCTGGCTGAACTCTTCGAATAACTCGCCGGCGCGCCTGAGATCGTCCTGATTTGTCACCACCGGCACCAACCGCGACGCCGTCAGGTGGTTGTCGAAGTCGCCCGGATTGATCCGGATGAAGGCCGACTTGAGATCGGTCTCGAGGGCGGGCTTGCCGCTCACGGCACGCACCTGCACCTGCTCGGCCGGATCGTCGGGCGCAAAGAGCATGACGCCCTTGCCTCGGAAGACCAGCGCGGTAGCCCCCGCCTCAACGCGTGCCAGGAACACGGACCCCGAAGACATCCGGACGGTCAGCCCTGGTCCGGTGAAGACCAAATCGCGCGCGGCGTACTGCTGTGTGGTGTCCAGGGTGAGCTGGACCAAGCCGTCAATCGACGCGACCGGCGCCATCCCGGCCAGTTCGAAACGACCGGCTTGGTCATCGCCTGGCTGGACGAGTCTTGGCAGCACGAGCAGTTGCCACGTGCCGATCTTGCCAACACCGCCGCGGCCGATCAGCATCTCCACGAGCACCCTGAATCCAGCGCCCACGGGCCGGCGGTCACGTTCCCGGACGGCGGCGGTGTCTTGCCCTTCGCCAAACGACGACTGGACGAACGTCTTGAACTCGGCCGTGGGCAAGCTGGTCGACGCCAGCCTGACGAGCTCGTCCACGTTGTTCGTCGATAGCGCTCCCTCGAGGTCAGTCAGGAGCCGAAGCACTCCGTCGGCCTGCATCGGCCGCACCTGTGGCTCCTGTGCGGCCTGAGAGGCAAGCATCACGACCATCGCGACCATGCCGAGCAATGGAAGGGGTCGGGTCAACACGCCAGCCTCCTAGCTATTGGTTCGCGTCAAGATCGCGACCGTCAGGTCGTCTGCCAAACGCAGATCGCCCGCATGGGACTCCACAGCCGAAATGATGGCGCGCGCCAACACCTCGGGATCTGATTCAGCCTGTCGGTCCCTGAGCACCGCTTCAAGCGCCTCGTCCTCAAATGCCACGCCATTGCGGTCCTCCGCCTCGGTGATTCCGTCGGTGTATAACACCAGCGCGTCACCGATGCCGACAGTGGCGCGACGTGATTCATAGGTTGCGTTCTCAAACATCCCGAGGGCCATCCCCCCTCCCTCCAGACGTTCAATTTCCCCCGTTGTGCGCCTGACCATCGGAGGCAGGTGTCCCGCGTTGACGTATTCCAACGAACCGTCGGCCGGGTTATACAACCCGTAGAAGAACGTGATGAACCGGGAGCCAGGACTGTGCTTGCAAATCTGGACATTGAGCCTGGCGATCAGCCGGGTCGACTCCAGACCCTCGTCCACTAACGTTCGAAGCATGGCGAGTAAGAGGGCCATCAGCAGGGCCGCCGGGCTCCCCTTGTCGGCGACATCGCCCAAAGCGACCAGGAGTCGCCCGTCTTCGAGTGGCAGGATGTCGTAGAAGTCGCCGCCGACCGTGTTGGCAGGCCGCGTCGTACCGAAGACCCGCGCGTCTCCTGCCTCCTTCAATCCAAACGGCAACATGGCAAGCTGAATGTCTCGCGCGACTTCCAGTTCGCCTTTGAGCGACAGGCGATCGGCTACCTCCATCAAGACCAGCAGGTGGATAGCGAAAAACGCGAGCACCATCCATGAGGTGCCTTCCACCCACGCGGGCAGGTAGAGCTCCAGCGTGAACGGGAACAGGAAGAACCGTACCGTGCTGAAGCCGTCGAACAACTGCACCAGCCCGATCACGGCCGAGATCAACGCGAAGGCGTATAAGACCCGTCGTGCCGGCGACAGACGCATGGCGAACGCGATGAAAAAGAGCCGCGCGTGAGTGGGCCACCGCTTGTACCAGGGGGCCAAAGCGAGTGCGTTGAGATCAAGGCCACGCGAAAAATAGCGGTACGCATCAGCCGTATCACGCGTGAAAAGCCGCTGAAACTCCGTGCGGTCAAACCCGCGCGTGTATTCGTCGAAGAACCTCTTCGGAGGATCGGGCTTTTCTACCATCAAATCAGTCCCAGCTCTGAGCCTACCTTCTTGAACGCGTCGAGCGCGTACTGCAATTCGTCATTGGTATGAGTTGCCGTCACGATGGTACGCACGCGGGCCTTGTCCTTGGCCACCGTGGGGAAGGCGATGCCCTGCGCGAAGACGCCTTCTTTGAACAACCGATCCGACAGATCCATCGCGCGACTTCCCTCTCCGGCCATCACCGGCGTGATCGGACTCTCGCTCAACCCAGTGTCAAATCCCAACGAAGCGAGCCCTGCTTTAAAGAAACGAGTGTTCTCCCAGAGTCGTTCAATGATCTCCGGTTCCTGTTCCAGCACGTCGACCGCGGCGATACAGGTGGCCGCCACAGATGGCGGATGGGATGTGGAGAACAGGAACGGCCGTGCGCGGTGATACAGGAAATCGATAAAGTCCCGCGACCCGGCGACGTATCCGCCCAGTGCCCCCATCGCTTTCGAGAGTGTGCCCACCTGAATGTCTACGCGCCCATGCATTCCGAAGTGGTCCACTGTCCCGCGTCCGTTCGCGCCAAACACGCCACTGGCATGGGCATCGTCGACCATCATGATGCAGCCGAACTCTTCGGCGAGGTCACAGAGCCCAGGCAGGGGACCGATGTCTCCATCCATGCTGAAGACACCATCGGTGATGAGGAGCTTGCGCTGCGAGGTGGGAAGGTCCTGAAGAATCGTGCGCGCGGCCGCCACATCCTTGTGGGGGAACACCTTGATTCCCGCTCGACTGAGTCGACATCCATCAATGATGCTGGCGTGGTTGAGCGCGTCGGAGATCACCACATCGTCTTTGGTGAGAAGCGCCGACACGGTGCCGGCGTTGGCGGCGAATCCCGACTGGAAGACCACCACCGCCTCGGTCTTCTTGAAGGCCGCCAGGCGTTGTTCCAACTCCATGTGGATTGCCATCGTCCCGGCGATGGTTCGCACCGACCCGGAACCGACGCCGAAATCGCGAATGGCCTGGATGGCCGCTTCCACGAGTTTTGGGTGAGTGGTCAGGCCCAGATAGTTGTTGGACGACAGATTGACGACCGCCTTGCCGTCAAACGTCGACGAGGCCTCCTGACGACTGTCAAGAATGCGTAGCGACCGATAGAGGCCCTGGTCACGAAGGTGGTCGAGTTCAGTGGAGAGAAATGCCAAAGGGTCAACGCGCATAGACCCAGTATATGGCCGTCAGCGCAGCGTAAAGAGGTGGTCGGTTCCGTCCACTAATATCTCTCGGGCGCCCGAGGCGAACAGCCAGTCGATCAGGTCACGGCCCCGACTGTCTGAAAACGCCGCTTCGTGGACCAGTGCATGCGTCGCCCCGGAGCCCGACACTGCGCGCCACGCGGTTTCTGGTTCGCGTGTTCGCCAGTTCAACATCTCGATCAGGTGCTGCTGCGAGTCAGGAAAGAACCCGGAGAAGCCGTTGACCAGCTTCTGCCGGTGGTAGCCGGCGTAAAAGACCGAGTGCAGGTCCCAGGCGGGATCACCAAATGGGAATTCGATGAGCACGACTGTGCCTGGAGAGTCACGAATGACCTTGTAGATGGGCGGAATGTCACGTCCCACTCTGAGCTCGCCCGCCGCGACTTCAAGACCGCGTTCGCTGTCTTCATCGCTTTGGGTGAGCGGTACGTTTGTTGGAAACCGCCCAGGCCAGACCTCGACAAGCATGAAAACCGCCGCTGCGATGGCGCAGATGGTGCCCCAGCGGCGCGCGCGTCCGATGAGGGCTGACGCACCAATTCCCGCCAGTACCGCCAGGAACAGGGTGACGAGCATCACGTATCGCGCAGGGACACGTAGACCGTCAAAACCCGGGAGGTAGTCAAGGAGCCAGGCGTAGGGTCCTGGTGAAATTAGCCGGCCCTCGACGGCGATCTGGGGTCCCAGGGCAAGCGATGCGGCGACCAACGCCGCGACCGTGTAAAACCGCCACGGCGTGCGCGCCTCGCGAGTTCGTCGCATGACCACGTCCCAACTCAGCGCCAGCACCAACGTCCACAGCAACGTCGGGCCCGCGCGGAGGTACAGGGTCCAGCTCTGGCCAAATGGCACCCAAAGCTTGCCCGTCGCCAGCAGGGTCGTCGATGCGTAGAGGTGGGCGACCAGCAGCACCAGAAGAGCGCCACCGACCACCTGGCGCCAGGGCGAAAGTGACGCCGGCACGCGAGCCGGACTGTATCGTTCACACAGACCGACTAGGATTCCCACTGACGCCAGCAAAAGAATCGCCGCGCCCGGGAACGCTGCCCCCTCGCCCTTGTCAAACCCAGCGAGTCGTTCGCCCAAGAATAGACTCACCCGCGGCGGCGTAACGAAGGCGTGCGTGTCTGCCGAGAACCTCTGAATCTCACCGAGCGGCCTCACCCCCACACCCGTATTTCTCACCTCGAGATACGGCAACAGAAACGGCAGCGTGACAAGGACCACGACGACCGCAGCGAGACCGAACGCACGCCACGTGGCCCAATCCTTCAGTCGGCGTCTGACAGCCAGTTCGTAAAGCACATACGCGCCCGCGAAGGGCGCAAAGAACAGCAGGTAGTAGCCGCACGACAGGTTCTGCGCTACCAGGGCTGCCGAGCCCCCAACCAGAGCGCGTCGGCGCTTCGTTTCAAGAAAACGTCGAAATCCGTACAACACAAACGGCATCCACTGTGCCGACAGCACCTGCAGATGCGAGAGTTGCGCAAAGCGGTACGGTGCGAAGGCAAATGCGATGCCGGCGACCAGCGCTGCCACAGGTCTTCCCGTAATGTCTCTCACAAGCAGGAACATGCCGAGTCCTGACAATACGAACGTTGACAGGAACAGGAGGTTATAGGCGAGCACGACGTTGTCGGTGGCCGCGAGGATGGGAAGCGCTTGCAACATCTGAGGGGCAAGATGTTCTGAGTAGGCGATGGTTAATGGCTCGGGAAAGAAAATATTGCCATGCCAGTAGCGGCTCAGCGCCGTGACGTCTCCACCCAGAAACGCCATCAGTTGTCCGCCCGTCCAGAGCAGGACCCATGCGTTGAAGACCGGATCGCCAAGGTCGGACGCGATCTCATGATCGATCACGCGCGCCAGAGGCCAGGTCATGACAACCGCCAGGACCAGGTACGTTGCGGTCGCGATGAGGCCACCCCGCCGCGTCATGAGTGACCGCATGAGGCGACTAGTGGTCTGTCCGGGGTGACCAGCGCGCGTAGCGAAGAATGGTCCACGCGGCCTGCACGGCATCCTTCAGGCCGATCTTCTTCCCCTCTGCATACGTGCGCCCGTGATACGAAATCGGGACTTCGTAGATACGTACTTTGAGACGAGCCACTTTGCAGGTGATTTCAGGCTCGACTCCAAAACGCTGGGAGCGAAGGTCGAGCTTGCCGGCTACTTCCCGCGTCATGGCCTTGTAGCAGGTTTCCATGTCCGTCAGATTGAGATCCGTGACGGCATTGGACAGGAGCGTAAGCATCTTGTTGCCCACCGAATGCCAGAAGTACAACACCCGCTGACCGTGCGGTGAGCCGAGAAAGCGTGAGCCGTACACCACCTCCGCGTCGCCCCGCAGGATGGGCCGCAGGAGTTGTGCGTACTCGGCCGGGTCGTACTCGAGGTCGGCGTCCTGAATCAACAAGAGGTCACCTGTGGCTTCTCGAAGGCCTCGTGCCACTGCTGCTCCCTTGCCCTGATTGCTCCCCTGATAGATCACCCGTACGCCGTCTGTGCCATCCATCTCCGCGATGATGTCTCGTGTGCCGTCCGTCGACCCGTCGTCAACGATCAGAATTTCCTTCTCGATGTCCGGCAACTCGGCCGCCAGGACACGACTGACGATTTCTCGGATGGTCCGCCTCTCGTTGTAGGCGGGCATGATGACCGATAGTTTCACGATTGTTGCCTCGTAAACGTCAAGACATTCTCGAGAGGTAGTCGCCAGTAAATGCACCAATGTCGTCGTAAATCGCTGCTAGTGCATCCGGCGGCGCCAGGAAGACCACGCGGAAGAACCCATCACCCGCCGGTTGCCCGAACCCGGAGCCATACACGCAAAGGATGCCGGTCTCACGCAGGAGCGCCAGCACATAGTCTTCATCGGTGACGCCGGGCGGCAGGTCTACTTTCGGCATGGCGTAGAACGCAGCCTGTGGTGCGACGCAACTCATTCCAGGAATGGCGTTCAGTCTGTCCGTGGTCAGCTTGGCACGGAGCGCCAGCGCCTGAACAAACTCTTGCTGATGACTGCGGTCACCAGTCAGTGCCGCAGTGACGGCGTGCTGCATGGGCCCGGTGCTGCACAAACGACCATCCGCCAGTTTCTTGATCCCCGCCAGCACGTCGTCGAGTCGTGTGGTGCGCCCGACGGTGAGCCACCCGGCACGCCAACCAGGTGCGACATAGGCTTTGGAGAGTGACGAAAACGACAGGATGGCCGCATCCGGATCGAGGCTCCCCAGCAACGGACAGGGGCCGTCGAAACTCAGGTCGCCATAGACTTCGTCGGCGAGGATAGGCACCCCGGACTCGTTCGACACGGCGATCAACGCGCGGCGCGTGGCCTCAGGATAGAGTGCGCCGGTGGGGTTGTTCGGATCAATCACGACGATGGCGCGCGTCAACGCGGTCATCTTCGACTTGAGATCATCCAGGTCTGGCAGCCAGCCGTTGTTCGGGTCCGTGCGGTAAAACACCGCGCGCGCGCCCAACTTGGCGAGCACCGCGGTGTAGAGCGGATACGTCGGCGTGGGCACCAACACTTCATCCCCCGCATCAGCCATCGCGCCCAGCGCCAGTTCGATGCCCTCTGATGTGCCGGCTGTGAGAATAATGCGGTCCACACCCACAGGCATGCCGCGAGACTCGTACTCTGCGGCGACGGCTTCGCGGGCGGGCGTGATGCCGACCGACGCCGTGTAGCCGTTGTCGCCGTCGCGCATGGTGCGGTCCACGGCTTCGATCAGGTGTGGTGGGGTTGTGAAGCCGAACGGAATAGGATCGCCGATATTCAGATAGCGAACCGTCCGGCCTGCGGCCTCCACTTTTCTGGCTTCCGCCACCACATTGCGAATGGCATACGTAAAGCCCTGGATTCGAGCAGCAACGTGCACGTTCGGAGGGGTAGACATAAGTTGATCCTACCCCGAAGCCCTGCAGCCTCGCCTCTCTCGTGCCAACACGCAGCCGACACCGAGGAGATCGAATGCCCGCGTCTCTACCGGGCGGGGCCTAGGCCCCGCCATCTCACCATCAGCTCTTGGCGAGCTTCGTCATCATGTCAATAAACGTATCGACTTCGTCGAGCGTGGTGTAGACGTTCGGCGTCACGCGCACGCCCGCGTATTCCATGGCGTCCGCAGTGCCGACCGTGATCGGCGTGGCGATAATGCGGCGGTCTGCCCACAGTTTCGAGACGATGTCTCCTGGCTTGATACCCTTGATGCCGACTGTGCCGATCGCGCACGATTGCGCCGGGTCCAGGCTCGTGTGCAGTTCGATGCGGTCGAGTGTGGTGAGTTCGTTGGCCCAGCGCGCTTTGAGGTAGCGCAGACGCGCCGCCTTCCGGTCGGCGCCGATGCCGCGATGGAACACGAGCGCCTCGGCGACCGCGTTGTGATTGGCGGCTGGGTGTGTGCCTATTTCTTCAAACTTGCGGATGTTGTCAGCCTGTTTTATCGCTGCGGGCTGAAGGGCATAGGTCTTCTCGATGCGATCCGGCCGGACGTACAGCAGACCGGTTCCGATCGGCGCCAGCAGCCACTTGTGAAGGCTCGACCCGTAGTAGTCGCAGTCGAAGTCCGTGATCTTGAACGGAAAGTGCGCGTAGGCATGGGCGCCGTCGACGATGGTGAGGATGCCTCGGCTACGGGCGAGCGCGCAGATTTCCTTGACCGGGAAGATGTGCCCTGTCAGGTTCGTGATGTGGCAGAAGTGGATCACTTTGGTGGCAGGCGTGATCGCGCGCTCGAAACGCTGCACCAGGTCGGCCTGCGACGGTGGCACGGGGAATGAGATCTTGGTGAGCTTGATGCCCTCGCGGGTGACGCGCTGTTCCCACGTGTTCAACATCCGACCATAGTCCTGATTGGTGGTCAGCACTTCATCGCCCGGTTTCAGGTCGATGCCCAGTTGCGCAATTTGCAGTGCTTCGCTGGCGTTGCGCGTGACCGCAATGGTTTCCGGATCGGCACCGATGTCTCGCGCGAGTTCTCGGCGCACGCTTTCGATGTTTGGTTCCAGCACCTGCCACATGTGGTACACCGGTGACTGATTCGAAATATCGAGGTAGCGCTTGAATGCCTCATGCACCGCACGCGGGCTCGGGCACACGCCACCGTTGTTCAGGTTGATGATCGTGCGGTCGAGCGTGAAGCCCTCCTGCACCTCGCGCCAGAAGTCCTCGTCGCGGGTCACATCCGCAAGCGCACGGCCATTTTGTCCAGCGCTGGCTTCAAGCAGCCGTGAAAGACCGTTCGGATTGTAGGTGGCCAGAGCGGCTCCGGCCACTGCGCTGGTTCGGTTGAGGAACTGTCGTCGTGTCCACATCGCTGTCTCCTGCTTCTTTGACCTAGATTTATCGCGAAGCATAGCCCGGAAAGTGAGACGATAGGCCTGAAAAGTGGCAAAATAGTCCATTGACAGGAGGGCGCGTTGAACGGACTTGGTCTGGTGGCGCTGCGGTTGGCACTGGCTGCGGTATTCGTCGCACACGGAGCAAACAAGCTGTTCGGCCTATGGGCCGGCCCGGGGATAGGTGTAGGCGGACCTGACGTTACTGCCCAGTTTTTCGCCGCAATAAACCTCAACCCCGCGTTTCCACTCGCCGTATTCGTGGGTATCGTCGAATTTTTCGGCGGTCTCCTGCTCGCTGTCGGTTTTTTGACACGCTTTGTGTCGCCCCTGCTTACCATCATCATGGGTGTCGCTATCTGGAAGGTGCACCTGATGAATGGCTTCTTCCTTAACTGGATGGGGACGCCCGACCGTGGACAGGGGACCGAGTTCAGCGTCGTGCTGATCGGCGCGCTGGTCTGTCTCACCCTGACCGGTGCTGGCGACTGGTCGATCGACGGATACCGCGAATCGACCCGGGCGTCCAGAGAAGCCGGCCGGGCGCGGTTGCGGGGGAAATATTAGAGGCAGTGCTGGGGGCTACGTGCTACGTGCTGGGTGCTGGGTGCTACGTGCTGAGTGCTACGTGCTGAGTTACGGAGTGCCCCAACCGCCAGCGCACCGGGCACTGAGCACCCAGCACCGAGCACTGATCTCATGCTTTTCACCAACAAATCAGCTCTGATCACCGGCGCTACACGCATGGGGATGGCTGTGGCCACGGCACTGGCGTCGCGGGGCGCCGACGTGGCGTTGGCCTATCACCGGTCGCGGTCTGAAGCCGACGAGGCGGCAGCGGCAGTGCGGGCGCTTGGTCGCCGCGCGCTGGTGGTCCAGGCCGACGTGAGTGACGCCGCATCCTGCGCGAGTGTGGTGGACGCGGCGGCGCGCGAATTTGGTCGCCTGGATGTGCTTATCAATATGGCGTCCACCTACGATCCGGTCGCATTCGATGATCTGGATGAAGCGGCGTGGGACCGACAACTCGCCGTGGACCTGCGCGGCGCGTATTTGTGCGCCAGAGCGGCTGCCCCCCACATGCGCGCGGCAGGCGGTGGGCGCATCATCAACTTCTCAGACTGGGTCGCGGCCAGCGGACGCCCTCGGTACAAGGGATATCTGGCGTATTACGTGGCGAAGGCTGGCGTCAAAGCGCTGACGGAAGGTCTCGCGCTGGAACTGGCGGCCGACAAAATCCTGGTCAACGCCATCGCTCCAGGCCCAGTGCTCGCACCTGCGGAGTACTCGGAGGCACAACGCAAGGCCGTGGAAGACGCCACGCCGCTTGGGCACTGGGGTGGGGCAGAGGAAATCGCCAAAACCGTTCTCGCCCTGATCGATTCCGACTTCATTACCGGGGAGACGATTCGCGTCGACGGTGGCCGGCACGTGTATTAACCACCCGTAGCGAACAAAATCGTCGAATCGTTCGCAGCCACCGAGACACCCAGGTCGTTTCTACCCCTGACGCCAGCCGTTCTTCACATTCTGCTGTCGCTGACCGATGCCACGCGTCACGGGTACGGCATATCCAAGGACGTGGAACAGCGCACCGATGGTGAGGTCAAGCTGCAGTTGGTGCGCATGGCGCGCGAGAAGGCGGTCCTCTTCAGGACCTTCATGGCTCGTGTGCCATCTCAAGACTTTTCGCCTACAGATGTTCTTCCATGGACGCCAGGGCGCCCGCCAGTTCTTCGCGCCCTCGGGCGAAGCAGAGCCGCAGGTGTCCCTCTCCGTGCGAGCCGAAGTCGGCGCCTGGAATGCAACCGATTCGGGCCCGTTTGATCAGGAACTCTGCCATGGCCCACGACAGTGACTCAGGGGCGTCGGCCAGCGGTGATCTCCACTCCGGGTCTATCTTGACGAACGCGTAAAACGCGCCCGCTGGATGTGCCCCAGTGAGCAGGCCTTTGGAGGCTTGGGGGAGTTTCTCGTAGAACATGTCTCGGCGCGCGGCGCACTCGTCGCGAAACGCCACAACCACATCCTGCGGTCCTTCCAGCGCTCCCACCGCTCCGTACTGAATCAGTGACGACACGTTGGACGTGGTGCAGAAAATCACCTTGCGCGCCCGCTCGCGGATCTTGGGATCTTTGATCGCCAGATAACCGAGTCTGAGACCCGTCATCGCGTAGCTCTTGCTGAACGTGTAGAGCGGAATCGTTCGTTCGTACAGACCGGGCCACGCCGCGATGCTGAGGTGTTCGTGTCCGTCGAATACGAAGTCCTCGTAAGCCTCATCGGAAAACACCCAGAGGTTGTGCTCAGTGACCAGCGCAGCCAGTGCGTCCAGGTCTTGACGGGTGAGCACACCACCGGTGGGATTGCTCGGGGTGTTGATGAGAATGGCCTTGGTCTTCGGCGTGATCAGGCGCGCCAATTCGTCCATGTCCGGGCGCCAGCCGAGCGACTCGTAGACCGGGAACGGGACAGGCACCGCCTGTGCTGCCAGGATGTTGCTGACAGTGGGAGGCCAGTTCGGATCGGGCACGAGCACTTCGTCGCCAGGCTCAAGGAGCGCAAGGCAAGCGATGTATTGAGCGTGGATGCCACCGTTGGTGACCATGACCTCCTCCGGTCCGCCGATAGGGATGCCGTTCGTGTTCCGCATCTTCTCGGTCAGGAGCGTGAGCAGCGGCGGAATACCCGTCGTTTGCACGTAGTGCGTTCGGTTCTCGGCAATGCCCTTGCGGAGTGCGTCCTTCACGGATTCAGGCGCGTCGAAGCTCACATCGCCCTGATCGAGCCGAAAGGGCTTCTCGACGGAGTACATCATGTCGCGAATGCGAATAATGCCGGAGAAAGGAACGTTGTCGAGGAATCGGGCCATTCCTCAGATGATACAGACACCGTGACCATGACGCATCCCAAACACGCGCAGGCCGACCATGACGTTGTCGACCTGATTCGTGAACGCTGGAGTCCACGAGCATTTGATCCCGATCGGTCTGTGCCCGTCGACGATTTGTGGCAGTTGTTTGAAGCCGCACGATGGGCGCCATCTTCCTGCAACGAACAGCCGTGGCGGTTCGTGGTGGCCCATCGCGACCAGTCGCCCCACGCCTACGACGCGCTGCTCAGCACGCTCAAGCCGAGCAAACAGGCGTGGGCACAGACCGCGCCCGTCATGGTGCTGACTGCCGTAAAACTGATATTGGAACTGACAGGCGACGCCAATCGCCACGCATATTACGACACGGGCCAGGCTGTGGCATTTCTGACCTTGCAGGCGCAGTCACAGGGTTTGGCCATTCGACAGATGGAAGGGTTCGATCACAGTGCGGCGCGTGAGGCCTGTCAGGTTCCAGAAGGATTTGAGCCAGCGGTCGTGATGGTGATCGGTTATCCCGGCTCGCCAGGCGTGCTCAAAAATAAAAACACCGGGCGGCCGAGCAGGCCCCGCGCCGCCGGCGGGCCGCGGCGGACTTCGTGTTCGCCGGGACATGGGATCGGGAATTCACATAGAGATCAGACGAGCGAGAGGATCCGTTCGAGGATTTGCCGAGTGCCGCGGATGGGAAGGTTCGACAGATAGAGGTGCTTTGCGCCTGCCCGTCGCAGTTCCCGAATCGATCGCGCGCAGATAGCCTCCGGGCTTTCGCCTGCCGCAAACTCGGCTGTGAGCGCCTCGGCGGGGACCGTGAGGAACTGCTGGAGAATCGATAACGTCTTTGGGCTGGCGCTGCGGTAGTAAAACACGCCAAAGATGCCTGGCGTGGTCACGCCGGCGGCGTCCTGTTCGCCCAGGAAGGCCTCGACCTTCGGCAGGTCGTGGTGCGAGACCACTTGCGTCAGATACAGCTCGCCCGTGAAGCGCGGACCCTGGAGATACCCGACTTGAGTGACCGGGTTCTGATGAGGGTTCGCCCATCCCCCCAGCGCCAAATCGGGGACGTGGCGGCGAATGTCTTCACGGAGTTGCCATGCGTGCGGGACACACCGCGGTGGACCAATGGACTTGTCTCCGCCCAGCACCACGAGCGACGGGAACCCCTCATGCAGAGCGCGTTCGGCATACGACAGGCAATAGTCCTGCGTATGCTTCGTCGTCAGAAATGGGATGACGTGACTGCGAGGGACGTCGTTGCCGAGGTTGATCACCAGATGCCGCAGGTTGTTTTCTTCCCTGGCGCCCACGGCGCTGTCGGTGAGAAACACGAACATGTCGTTGCGGACCAACCCATGCACCGTGTGGTAAGTGTCAATCCACGCGTCCATGCCCGTGGGCGAGTCCAGCTCGGCCCGCGGCGGGCGAAGCTCGACCGACAAGACGTTCGGTGTGTGTTTGAGCGCGTCAAGTAAAGCGTTTGTCATTTAATCAATGCACCCAGCACCCAGCACATAGCACCCAGCAGTAGCAGTATAAACTGCTGGC
>JABMNV010000105.1 GCA_013203475.1 Acidobacteriota bacterium | reverse complement strand
GAGGGACAACTGCGGGAAGGGATGACGGCCACCGACTTGGTGCTGACCATTACGGAAGCCCTTCGCAAGAAGAAGGTGGTCGGAACGTTTGTCGAGTTTTACGGCCCGGGCCTGAAACACCTGACGATTGCCGACCGGGTCACGCTCGGCAACATGTGTCCCGAGTACGGTGCCACGGTCGCGATCTTCCCGATCGACGACATGACGCTTGACTACCTGCGCTTCACGGCGCGCGATGCGTCGCAGGTGGCGCTGGTGGAAGCCTATGCCCGGGCGCAGGGACTCTTCCATACGGATGCCACGCCTGACGCGGAGTACACCGAGACGCTGAGCGTTGATCTGTCGACCGTCGTGCCGAGCTTGGCGGGCCCCCGGCGCCCTCAGGATCGCGTGCCGTTGAGCCAGGCGCGGCAGATGTTTTCCACCGCCGTTGAGGAACTCAAGAAGGGCGTGACAGGGACGGCGGCTGCGGGCGGGGCGGCCGTGGCCACGGCCACGCAGCTTGAGCATGGCTCGGTGGTGATTGCCGCGATCACCAGTTGCACCAATACATCGAATCCGAGCGTGATGATTGCGGCCGGGTTGGTGGCGCAAAAGGCCGTCGCGCGCGGACTGACGCGCCAGCCCTGGGTGAAGACCAGCTTGGCACCTGGGTCGAAGGTCGTGACCGAGTACCTTGATCGGGCAGGCCTCACCGAACCGCTCAACGCGCTGGGATTTAACCTGGTGGGCTATGGCTGCACCACCTGCATCGGCAACAGTGGACCACTGCCGGAGGACGTCGCGGCTGAGATTCGCGAGCAGGGCCTGGTCGTGTGTTCGGTCCTCTCGGGAAACCGAAATTTCGAGGGACGCATCCAGCAGGACGTCCGCGCGAACTATCTGGCATCGCCGCCGTTGGTCGTGGCATACGCCATCGCCGGCACGATGAATCTGGACCTGACGACTGAGCCGCTCGGCATCGGGACCGACGGAGCACCTGTCTTCCTCAAGGATCTCTGGCCCACACAGAAGGAAATTCAGGAGACGATGCTGGCGTCGTTGTCGGCAGACATGTTCCGTGAGCAGTACAGCAAGGTGTTTGAGGGCGACGAGCGGTGGCGTGCGCTGCCGGTGCCAACGGGAGGTCAGTTCGCGTGGGACGGCGACTCCACCTATATTCGTCGGCCGCCGTTTCTTGAAAACCTGTCACCCGAGCCTGCGGCGCCGATCGAAATCACCGGCGCACGCGCGTTGGCGGTCTTGGGCGACAGCATCACAACCGACCACATCTCGCCTGCAGGGGCGATCAAGAAGGACAGCCCGGCCGGTGCCTACCTCATAGCCCATGGTGTGGAGCCAAAAGACTTCAACTCGTACGGGTCGCGCCGAGGCAACCATGAAGTGATGATGCGCGGGACGTTCGCCAACGTCCGTCTGCGCAATCAGCTGGCCCCAGGGACCGAGGGCGGGTGGACGACCTGCCTCTTGGGCGACACCCCGACGCCGATGTCCATTTTCGAGGCGTCGGAGGCGTATCGTGCGGCTGGAGTTCCCCTGGTCGTGTTGGCCGGAAAGGAGTATGGGTCAGGTTCGTCGCGCGATTGGGCGGCCAAAGGCACGATGCTTCTGGGCGTCAAGGCGGTGATTGCCGAAAGCTACGAACGTATCCATCGCAGCAATCTGGTCAACATGGGCGTGCTGCCGCTCGAGTTTCGCAACGGCGATACCCCCACGTCACTGGGGTTGTCCGGGCACGAGGTGTTCGTGCTGATTGGATCGGGCGCGGCACTCACGGCGCGCGGATCGGTCTCGGTGCGGGCCACGGCGGCCGACGACACGGTCACCGAATTCGTCGTCTCTGTGCGCGTGGACACGCCGGAGGAACTGGTGGCGTTTCGGCACGGTGGCATTCTTCCGTACGTGCTTCGAAGACTCGCGCTTCAGCAATGAGGCAATAAGGCAATGAGGCAATGGTTCCGGCCGTCTCTGCGCTAAAGTCGAAGGCGGCCGAGCTCGGGTTTGATCTCTGTGGTATTGCGCGGGCCGACCGGCATCCCAAGCTTTCCAGACTGGCCGAGTGGATCGCCCAGGGGCGCGCGGGCGAGATGTCGTATTTGATCGACTCTGCCAGCGAACGGCTCGACGTCACGCAGACTCTCTCGTCCGCTCGCTCGGTCATCTCGGTTGCCCTGCTCTACAACACCGACCACGCGTATTCGTCCGACCCGTCTGGCGACGGCGCCAGCCGCGCCGACGCCGGGCGTGTGTCGGTGTCTCGGTATGCCTGGGGCGACGACTACCACGGCGTCGTCCGCGCGAGGCTTCGCGCGTTGCTCCAGTGGCTCTCGGACCAGGTGGGGCCTGGTCTTGAAGCGCTGACCTGTGTTGATGATGGGCCGGTGCAGGAGCGGGTGTATGCCGAAGCCGCGGGGCTTGGGTGGATAGGGAAGAACACGTGCCTGATCAACCCGACGCTTGGGTCTTGGCTGTTTCTTGGCGAAATTGTCACGAATCTCGATTTGGAGCCTGACGCGGCCGGGGTCGATCAGTGCGGCACATGCACCCGTTGCCTGGACGCCTGCCCGACTGAGGCGTTCGTGGCGCCGTACGAACTCGACGCCACGCGTTGCTTGTCCTACCTGACGATCGAAGTGCGAGGCGCGGTTGACGAAGCGCTCAGGCCCGCGATTCGCGAGCAGGTGTACGGGTGCGATATTTGCCAGGACGTCTGTCCATGGAATCGTCGTGCCGGCACCAGCGATGCCGACGCGTGGCAACCCAAAGACATCTTTCGCGCGCCGAAGTTGATCGACTTGTGTCACATGTCCGACCAGGCCTGGGTGTTGGCGCTCAAGGGCAGTGCGATGAAACGCGCCGGTCTGCATCGCCTCAAGCGCTCGCTCGCGTACGCGGCCGCCAGCGCGCCGGTCGAGACGCGTCGTGCCGCGCTCGATGCGCTGCGCGCGCAACCGTCTTCGCACGCGGCCGTCGTCCGCGAGGCGATCGACTGGGCGGAAAAGATCTCTGATTGAGGCGCAGGATTGCGGCTAAGATCAAATCATGTCCCTCGCACCTGTTTTACTCGTGTCGATGCCGCAACTGACCGATCCAAACTTTGCGAAGACGGTGATTCTGCTTTGCGAGCATGGTCCCGAGGGGGCACTGGGGTTGGTGGTCAATCGGCCGTCGGATGTCGCCGCGTCCGAGGCGGTGCACATGGAGCCTCCCATTGAGCGGCCCAACGAAATGCCCCTCCTGATTGGCGGTCCCGTTGAGCCAGAACGTGGCTGGATTCTGACGGCAGAGAAGCCAGACGTGGATCACAAGGATCTGGGCGAGAGCCTGTATCTGACCGCATCTCCTGAACTGTTGCGCCAGGCGCTCGAAACGAGCCCGGTTCCGCGACGCACGCTTGTGCTGGCTGGTTACGCGGGGTGGGATGCCGGTCAACTCGACGAAGAACTCGCTGAATCGGCGTGGCTGATTGCGCCAATCGATCTCGATTTGATTTTTGAAATCCCGGCTGCCGTCTCGTGGGAAATGGCGATCCGCAGACTTGGCGCGGATCCCCATGCCCTCCAGATGGGGCATGGGGTCCACTAATCCGCTTGCTATCGTCCCTTGATCGGATCGAG